>NZ_JBEXGL010000009.1:134226-254644 GCF_040607315.1 Micromonospora sp. NPDC005305
GGGGGCGCCCGCCGCCATGAGAGCCGCGGGGGGGGCGGCGCGCCCCGCCCGGCCGCGCCCACCCCGCGCACCGCCTCATCGACCAGGAAAGGACCCGGTGGCATGACGGGTAGCCATCCAGTGCTGACAATGACCGGGATCAGCAAGTCCTTCCCGGGGGTACGGGCGCTCGACGGCGTGGACTTCCGCCTCCTCCCCGGCGAGGTGCACGCCCTGATGGGCGAGAACGGCGCCGGCAAGTCGACCCTCATCAAGGTGCTGACCGGCGTCTACAGCGCCGACCACGGCACCGTCACGCTCGGCGGCGAGGCCGTGTCCTTCACCGGCCCGATGCAGGCCACCGCCGCCGGGGTGAGCACCGTCTACCAGGAGGTCAACCTCTGCACCAACCTCTCCGTGGCGGAGAACATCTTCATCGGCCGGGAGCCCCGCCGGCTCGGCGCGGTGCGGTGGGCGGAGATGCGCCGCCGCGCCCGCGCCCTCCTGGCCCGGCTGGACCTCGACATCGACGTCAACGCGCAGCTCGGCAGCTACTCGCTGGCCGTGCAGCAGATGGTGGCGATCGCCCGCGCCATCGACATCGAGGCGCGGGTGCTGGTCCTCGACGAGCCCACCTCCAGCCTCGACGCCGGTGAGGTCGCCCAGCTGTTCCGGGTCATGCGGCAGCTGCGCGACGACGGCCTTGCGATCCTGTTCGTCACCCACTTCCTGGACCAGGTCTACGAGATCGCCGACCGGATCACCGTGCTGCGCAACGGCCAGCTCGTCGGCGAGTACCCGACGAGCCAGCTTCCCCAGCTCGGCCTGGTGGAGAAGATGATCGGCAAGGAACTGCGGGCGCTGGAGCGACTCGACGAGCAGTCCCGGCACGACGCCGCGCCGGCGGAGGGCGCACCGCTGCTGGACGTACGCGAGCTGGGACGCCGCTCGGCGGTCGCGCGGTTCGACCTCACCATCCACGAGGGCGAGGTGGTCGGCCTCGCCGGGCTGCTCGGCTCCGGCCGTACCGAGGTGGCGCGGCTGCTGTTCGGCGCCGACCGTGCCGACCACGGCACCGTCCGGGTGCACGGCACACCCACGACACTGCGTACCCCGGGGACCGCCATCGGCCACGGCATCGGCTTCTGTTCGGAGAACCGGCGGGCCGAGGGCATCGTCGCCGAGCTGTCCGTGCGGGAGAACATCATCCTGGCCCTGCAGGCCGCCCGGGGCTGGCTGCGGCCCGTGCCCCGCCGCCGGCAGGACGAGCTGGTCGAACGGTACGTGCGGGCCCTGAGCATCCGCCCGGCCGATCCCGACATCCCGGTGGGCAACCTGTCCGGCGGCAACCAGCAGAAGGTCCTGCTCGCGCGCTGGCTCATCACGGAGCCGCGCCTGCTGATCCTCGACGAGCCGACCCGGGGCATCGACATCGGCGCCAAGACTGAGATCCAGCGGCTGGTCGCGCAGCTCTCCGACGGCGGCATGGCGGTGCTGTTCGTCTCCGCCGAGCTGGAGGAGGTGCTCCGCCTCAGCCACACCATCGCCGTGATGCGCGACCGGGAGATGGTCGCGCGACTCACCAACGACCCGAGCGTCGACGCCGACCGGATCATGCAGACCATCGCGGCCGGCGCCGGGCACGAGGAGGTGCCGTCATGAGCAACCGCACGGCCGGTTACCGGGCGCTGACGACCCACCGGCTCTTCTGGCCGGTCGTCGTCCTCGTCGGCATGCTGGCCGCCAACACCGTCTACCGTCCCGGCTTCCTGTCGGTGCAGATGCGCGACGGTCACCTGTACGGCAGCCTGGTCGACATCCTCCGGCTGAGCGCGCCGCTGATCCTGGTGGCCCTCGGCATGACGCTGGTGATCGCCACCGGCGGCATCGACCTCTCGGTCGGCTCGCTCTGCGCCATCAGCGGCGCCATCGCCTGCCTGCACATCAGCCAGCAGCCCGACCAGAACAGCCTCGGCGCCGTGCTGACCGCCCTGGCCCTGGGTCTGGGGGTGGCTCTCGTGCTCGGCGCCTGGAACGGCGTGCTGGTCGCGGTCATCGGCATCCAGCCGATCATCGCCACCCTCATCCTCATGGTCGCCGGCCGGGGCCTGGCCCAGCTGATCACCGAGGGGCAGATCCTGACCATCAACTCGGACCCGTACAAGGCGATCGGCGTCGGTCACCTGCTGACCCTGCCGCTGGCCATCTTCCTCGCCCTCGCCGCGGCCCTCCTGGTCGCCGCGGTGACCCGGCGCACCGCCCTCGGCCTGATCATCGAGTCGGTCGGGGGCAACGCCCAGGCCAGCCGCCTGGCCGGCATCCGGTCCGCGCGGATCACGTTCCTCGTCTACGTGATCAGCGCGGCCTGCGCCGCGGTCGCCGGCTTCATGATGACGGCCAACGTGTCCAGCGCCGACGGCAACGCGGCCGGCCTCTGGGTCGAGCTGGACGCGATCCTCGCCGTGGTCATCGGCGGCACCTCCCTGGCGGGCGGCCGGTTCTCCCTCGGCGGCACCATCCTCGGCGCCCTGCTCATCCAGACCCTCACCACCACGGTGTACGCCATGAACATCTCGCCCCAGACCTCCCTGCTGTTCAAGGCGGTCGTGGTCATCGCGGTCTGCCTCATCCAGGCGCCCGGCTTCCGCGCCCGCTTCACCCGACGCCGAGCCCCGGCGGCCGGGCCCACCTCCGTCACCGAGCAGCCGAAGGAGCAGGTGCCGGCATGACCACCCTCTCCCTGCTGGCCGCCCGCACCCGGGCACGCCTTCCCCGGCGGCACGTCCCGGTGCTGGCCACCCTCGCCCTGCTGCTGGTCCTGTACGGCGTCGGCGTCTCCCAGTACCGCGCGTTCTCGAACATCCAGGTCGTCTTCAACGTCTTCATCGACAACGGCTTCCTGCTCGTCGTCGCCGTCGGGATGACCTTCGTGATCCTCACCGGCGGGATCGACCTCTCCGTCGGCTCGGTCGTCGCGATGACCGCCATGGTGTCGGCGTTCCTGCTGCGGGAGGGGCTGCCGGCGGCGCTGGTGCTGCTCGTCGCGCTGCTCATCGGGCCGACGCTCGGCTTCCTGATGGGCTGTGTGATCCACTTCTTCGACATCCAGCCGTTCATCGTCACCCTCGCCGGGATGTTCTTCGCCCGCGGCATGTGCACCTTCATCAGCGGCTCGTCGATCCCGATCACGGACGGGTTCTGGACCCGCATGTCCCAGCAACGCATCGGCGACCCCGGCGGCAACTTCGTCTCGATCAGTGTGCTCGTCGCCTTCGTCGTGGTGGCCGTCGCCGCGTACACGCTGGCCTACACCCGGTTGGGCCGCAACGTGTACGCCGTCGGCGGCAACGCGCAGTCGGCGCTGCTCATGGGGCTGCCGGTGGGCCGGACCCGGATCGCCGTCTACACGATCAGCGGCCTCTGCGCGGCGATCGGCGGGATCCTGCTGTCCTTCTACACGCTCTCCGGCGCCCCGCTGATCGGCGTCGGCATGGAACTCGACGTCATCGCCGCCGTCGTCATCGGCGGGACGGTGCTGACCGGCGGCGCCGGCTACGTCTTCGGCACCGTGCTCGGCGTGCTGGTCCTCGGGGTCATCCAGACCCTGATCACCTTCGACGGCAGCCTCAACTCGTGGTGGACCAAGATCGTGATCGGCGGCCTGCTCTTCGCGTTCATCCTGCTCCAACGTCTGATCGGAATCCGCTACAAGTGACCGACCATCTCGCGGAAGGCAACCCCATGGCATCGCACGCTGAGCCTGAGATCTGGTTCCTGACCGGCAGCCAGGCCATGTACGGCGAGGACACCCTGCGCCAGGTGGCCGACCAGTCGCGGCAGATCGCGGCGGCGCTCGACGGCTCGCCGCACATCCCCGCCCGGGTCGTCTGGAAACCGGTCCTGACCACCAGCGGCGACATCCTGCGGGTGTGCCGGGACGCCGCGGCACAGGGGGCCGTCGGCGTGATCGCCTGGATGCACACCTTCTCACCGGCGAAGATGTGGATCGCCGGCCTGGACGCGCTGCGGACGCCGCTGCTGCACCTGCACACCCAGGCCAACGTCCTGCTGCCGTGGGACGAGATCGACATGGACTTCATGAACCTCAACCAGGCCGCGCACGGCGACCGGGAGTTCGGGTTCATCCAGACCCGCCTCGGTGTGGCCCGCAAGACCGTCGCGGGGCACGTCAGCGACCCGCGCGTGGTGGCCCGGGTGGGCGCCTGGTCGCGGGCGGCGATCGGCTGGTCGGCCATGCGGTCGCTGCGGCTGGCCCGCTTCGGCGACAACATGCGCGACGTCGCGGTGACCGAGGGGGACAAGGTGGAGGCGGAGCTGCGCTTCGGTGTCTCCGTGAACACCTACGGGGTCAACGACCTCGTCCAGGTGGTCGACGAGGTCGCCGACGCGCGGGTGGACGACCTGGTCAAGGAGTACGACGACAGCTACCGGCTGATGCCCGAGCTGCGCCCCGGCGGCGACCGCCACCGGTCCCTGCGCTACGCCGCCCGGCTGGAGCTGGGGCTGCGCGCCTTCCTCGAAGCCGGCGGATTCGGCGCCTTCACCACCAACTTCGAGGACCTCGGCGGGCTGCGCCAGCTGCCGGGCATCGCGGTGCAGCGCCTGATGGCCGACGGCTACGGCTTCGGCGGCGAGGGCGACTGGAAGACGTCCGTCCTGGTGCACACCCTCAAGGCGATGGCGGTCGGGGTCGACGGCGGCACCTCGTTCATGGAGGACTACACCTACGACCTCACTCCGGGCCGGGAACTGGTCCTCGGCGCGCACATGCTGGAGGTGTGCCCGAGCATCGCCGCGGGCACGCCCTCCGTCGAGATCCACCCGCTGAGCATCGGCGGGCGGGAGGACCCGGTGCGGCTGGTCTTCGACGCCGCGCCCGGTCCCGCCGTCGTGCTGGGCCTGGCCGACATGGGGGAGCGGTTCCGGCTCGTCGCCAACGAGGTCGACGTGGTGGCGCCGCCACACCCGCTGCGCCGGCTGCCGGTCGCCCGGGCCGTCTGGCGCCCCCGCCCGCACCTGGCCGGCTCCGCCGAGGCGTGGATCACCGCCGGGGCGCCGCACCACACCGTGCTGTCGCAGGCCGTGGGGGTGGAGGAGCTGCACGACCTGGCCGAGATGAGCCGCACCGAGCTGGTCGTCATCGACGCCGACACCGAACCGCGTCGCTTCGCCGAGGAGATCCGCTGGAACCAGGCGTACTACCGGCTCGCCCGGGGGCTCTGACCCGCCCGGCGGCGGCGATCCGACGGCTGGACGACGAGGGCCTCGTCCGCCGCTCGACCGGTCCAGTGGCGCGCGGTCAGGCGCGGCGGGAGGCGAGGGTGCTCTCGGCGTACGCCCAGAGCCGGTCGGTGGCGGTGATGTCCACCGCGTGCTCGGCCACCCCGGTCATCGGGTCCGGACCGCCGGGGACCACCTCCGACTCCTGGTTGTCCTCGAAGTAGCGGCCGGTGACGCCCTCGACCAGCGGCGACGCGGCCAGCAGCACGGTGGTGGCGGCGCCCTGGGCCGGGGTCTTGTAGTGGTCCGGCACCGTCACGGTGCCCGCCTCGTCGGTCGTCACCCCGAAGGTGCGCAGGGTGTCCGCGCCGAGGTGGCGTTGCAGGTTGGTGATGATGACGCCCGGGGCCAGGGCGTTGGCGGTGATCCCGTCGGCGGCCCAGCGCCGGGCGATGCCGACGGCCAGCAGGACGTCCGCGGTCTTGGACTGGCTGTACGCGGTCCACGGGTCGTACGGGCGGCGGGCGAAGTGGGGGTCGTCGAAGTCGACGCCGGCGCGGAGCTGTGCGCCCGAGCTGACCACGACGACCCGCGCGGAGCCGGCGGACCGGAGGTGCTCGTGCAGGCCCCGGGCGAGCGCGAAGTGCCCGAGGTAGTTGGTGGCCAGCTGCAGTTCCCAGCCTTCCGGAGTCAGCCGGCGGTCCGGCAGTGCCATGATTCCGGCGTTCGCGATCAGGGCGTGCAACGGCCCGGTCCAGCCGGCGACGAAGGCGTCGACGGAGTCGAGGTCAGCCAGGTCGAGCGCGGCGGCCCGAACCGTGCCCGGCCCGGGGCCGGCGAACTCGGCCACCAGGTCGTCCGCGCGGGCGGGGTCGCGCGTCGCCACGGTGACCTCCGCGCCGGCACGGGCGAGGGCGCGGACCGTCTCCAGGCCGATGCCGGAGGCGCCGCCGGTGACGATCATGCGGCGCCCGGTGAGGTCGACGCCGTCGATGATCTCCTCGGCGGTGGCGCGAGCGGTGAATGGGGTGGTCAGGCATGTGCTCTCTGTCATGACGGCAACGCTACGACCTGCGACCTGGACGGCCTATAGTTTGCGGTCCGGGAAAGTTTAGCCAGCGTCCGAGGGAGGTCGCGTGGACCCGCTGGAGGACGTTCTCTCGCTGATCGGGGCGACGAGCCACCTTTCCGCCAGTATGTCCGCCGGCGGAGCGTGGGCCGTCCGGTTCCCGCCGCCCGCGGGCGTGAAGTTCAACGTCGTACGCCGGGGCGCCTGCTGGCTTCGGGTGGACGGGGTGCCGGAACCCCTCCGGCTCCGCGCGGGTGACTGCTTCCTGCTGACCCGGCCGGTCGCGTTCACGCTGGCAAGTGACCTGAGCCTGCCGACCGAGCCGGCGGGGCCCCTGTTCACCGTGGCCGCCGGCGGCGTGGCCCGTGCCGGCACCGGCGACGAGGTGTTCCTCATCGGCGGCGCGTTCTCCTTCACCGACCGCGCCCAGGCCCTGCTGCTCGACGGCCTGCCGCCGGTCATCCGGGTGGCTGCCGAGACGCCGGAGGCCGCGACCGTGCGACGGGCGGTCGACGAGATCGACGCGGAACTGCGGCAGGACGCGGCGGGGGCGAGACTTGTCGCCGAGCACCTGGCGGTCGTCATGCTGGTGCGGATCCTGCGCCTGTCCCTCAGCCGGGACGCCGGGCACACCTCCGGCTGGCTGGCCGGCCTGAGCGATCCCACGGTGGCGACCGTCCTGCGGCGGATGCACGCCCGGCCCGCCCACCCCTGGACGGTCGCCGAGCTGGCCCGCAGCGCGGCGGTCTCCCGCTCCACCCTGGCGGCCCGGTTCAAGCAGGTGGTCGGCCAGGGCCCGCTGGAGTACCTCACCGCGTGGCGCATCGAACTCGCGGCCGACCGCATCCGCCGTGGTGACGGCACCGTCGCCACCATCGCCCGCGATGTCGGGTACGGCTCGGAGAGCGCCTTCAGCGTCGCCTTCAAACGCACTATCGGTCTCTCGCCGCGGGCGTACCGGGCGGCCGCGGCACCGGCGGGCTAGGGGTGCGGCTCAGTCGACGAGCACCCCGGGGTTGAGGATCCCGTGCGGATCGAGCGCGGCCTTCGCGGCGCGCAGGGCCAGGGCGAACGGTTCGGGGCGCTGCCGGTCGTAGCCGGGTCGGTGGTCGCGACCGACGGCGTGGTGGTGGGTGATGGTGGCGTGATGGCGGTGCAGGACGTCGGTCGCGACGTCCTTGAGGTGGTCCCAGACGGCGACCTCGTCGCCGGGCCGGCCGCCGGCGAGCACGGTGAAGTAGGGCGCCGCCCCGTCCGGATAGACGTGGGTGAGGCGGCAGTTGATCATGGCGGGATGGCCGGTGGCCCGGCGCGCGGCGGCGCCGACCTCGTCCCGGACGGCGTCGATCAGCGCGGGCAGCCGGTTCCAGGTGGCCGCCGTCTCGAACGTCTCGACGACCGCACCCATCCGGGCGAGGCCGTCGCGCAGGTACGGCATCCGGAGGAACGCGGAGCGCCAGGCGCCGACCGCCTCGTCGCCCTGACGGCCGGGGCCGGAGGAGGGCGTCCCGCCGTGTGCGCGGGCCAGGTCCAGCGCTTGGGCGAGAGCGGCGTCCACCGGCACGGCGGCCGACTCGAAGCCGAGGACGAGGACGGACGAGCCGTCCGGGGCGGCGCCGGACAGCGCGGCCTCGCCGGCATCGAGCAGTCGGCAGTTGGCCGGGGAGAGGCCGGACCGCGCGATCGCACGAACCCCGCTCAGCGCGGCGGCGAAGTCGGCGAAACGGACCGACGCGGATGCCTTGTGCCGGGGGCGCTCCTGCAGGCGCATCCACGCCTCGGTGATCACGCCCAGGGCGCCCTCGGAGCCGAGGAACAGCCGGTCGGGGGACGGTCCGGCGCCCGAGGCGGGCACCTGCCACGACGTGCCGGCGCCGGCCGGGCTGACCACCCGCAGGGACTGCACGAAGTCGTCGATGTGCGTGTGGACCGTGGCGTAGTGACCGCCCGCCCGGGTGGCGAGCCAGCCGCCGAGGGTGGAGAACTCGAAACTCTGCGGGAAGTGCCGCAGCGTCAGGCCGTGCGGCCGGAGCTGGTTCTCCAGCGCCGGGCCGAGGACACCGGCCTGGATGCGCGCGGCCTGACTGTCGGTGTCGACCTCCACCACCCGGTCCATCGCGGTCAGGTCGAGCGACACGACCGCCCGGTGCGCGTCGCCGCGGTACTCCACGCCGCCGGTCACCGAGGAGCCCCCGCCGTAGGGGATCACGGCCACGCCGCGGTCGCCGGCCCACTCCAGCAGGTCGGCCACGTCCTGGTCGCCCGCCGGCCAGGCGACCAGGTCGGGTATCCGCCCGGGGCGGCCGCGCAGGGCGCGGATGACATCCCGGTACGCCTTGCCCATGGCGTGCGCGGCGCGCGCCTCGGGGTCGGCGGTGACGAGGTGCGCGAGGCTGCGCGGCGGCTCGACGGCCGGCCGGGGAATCCGCAGGTCGGGGACCCGAGGGACGGGCAGCGGGCGCGGGAGCGTACCGGGGAGGAGTGCTCCCAGTGCCGCGCATTCGGTGTCGTCGGGGTGTTCGTCCGCCCAGCCCCAGCCCCACCAGGAGCGGGCGCGGGCGGTCGCAGCGTCGGCCATGGCCATGACGGTATCCATCGATCACCGGGATCGCCCGTCGTTGATCGCCCCTCGGGGTACCGGCGACTAGGATGACGGGCGTGGCCGAGACCCTCGCGTTGACGTTGGCGCTGGAGCAGCGCGGTCCGGCGGGAGCGTTCGTCCTCTCCGACGAGCAGGTGTCCGTCCTGGGGGAGGGGCGCAAGGCGTTCCCCGTGCGGGTGAGTGTCAACGGGGTGACGCTCCCGCTGCGCCTGGCCCGGATGGGCGGGGAGAACCTGATCGGGTTGTCCCGCGCGGCGCGGGAACAGGCGGGGGTGAGCATCGGGGCGACGTACGAGGTGGCCATCGCCCTCGACGCGCAGGCCCGCAGCGTCGAGGTGCCCGAGGACCTGGCCGCCGCTCTCGCCGCTGACGGCGAGGCGCAGGCGGCGTTCGCGGCGCTGGCCCCCTCGCACCGCAAGGAGTTCGTCCGCTGGGTCACCGAGGCCAAGCGGGAGGCCACCCGGGCGCAGCGCGTCACGAAGACCATCGAGATGCTCCGCGCCGGCCAGCACCGCTGAGCACGCCGGCACCGCCGCGGCAGCGGTCCGGGCGGGACGCCTCGCGCGACGCGCCCCGCCCGGACCGCCACGCCTAGCGGCGCGGCCGCTGCGGGACGCGCGGCAGGACGTACGGCGGTCCGCTGTAGATCAGGTCGGCCTTCATGAGCTGGTAGGCCCGCTTGGGCTGGTAGTTCTCGTCGTAGATGGTGGCCAGCCCCTCTGGCGGGTCGGAGAACCAGCCGGGCA
This sequence comes from Micromonospora sp. NPDC005305, assembly GCF_040607315.1. Taxonomy (NCBI): domain Bacteria; kingdom Bacillati; phylum Actinomycetota; class Actinomycetes; order Micromonosporales; family Micromonosporaceae; genus Micromonospora; species Micromonospora sp. NPDC005305. Next base: position 143,864 of record NZ_JBEXGL010000009.1, read on the forward strand.
CCCAGGAGTGCTTGTCGGTGAATCCCCAGACGGTGAACGACAGGCAGCGCCGCTCGGCCAGGCAGGCCTGCAGCAGCACGCTGAAGTTCGCCGCCGAGGCCTGCAGCCGCGGGTTGATCTCGTTCGAGTCGCCCGCCTGGACTCCCTCGGTGAGCTGGCTGCGCACGTCGACCTCGGTGAACGCGGTGGCCAGCCCCAACCCGGCGAACCTCCGCAGCGCCCCGGCGACCTGGAGGGTGTCGAAGTTGCCGTACTGGGTGCCGAGGTGGCCCTGGCTGCCGATGCCGTCGATCGGCACGCGCTGGGCCAGCAGGTTCTTGGCCATGTCGTACACGAACTGGGTCTTGTCGTTCGCCGGGTCGCGCGAGCCGAAGGCCTCGATGTTGTAGTCGTTGTAGAACAGCAGGGCGTGCGGATCGGCCGCGCGGGCCCAGCGGAAGGCGTCGGCGATGTAGCCGGGACCGAGGTGCTGGGCCCAGAAACCCTTGTAGTGCAGGGTCGACGGGGTGTCCCAGGGGTCGCTGACCGCCTCGTTGACCACGTCCCACTGCCAGATCCGGCCCTTGAAGTGGGTGACCACGGCGGTGATGTGCCGGCGCAGGATGTCGCGCAGCTCGGTCTCGCTGATGGAGCCGTCGGCCACGCCGGCGGTCAGCCAGCCGGGCAGCTGGTTGTGCCAGACCAGGACGTGCCCGCGTACGCGCTGGTTGTTCTGCTTGGCGAAGGCGAGGAGCCGGTCGGCCGGCGCCCAGTTGTAGGTGCCACGGGTCGGCTCCAGGCTCTCCCACTTCATCACGTTCTCCGCGGTGACCGTGGAGAACTCCGACGCCGCGAGCTGGCGGTACCGCGGGTCGGCGGGGTCGTCGAGGGCGGCCATGTCGACGGCCGTGCCGATGGCCAGGCCGTGGCGCAGCGCGAGGTTGCGCAGGCTCTGGTCGGCCGGGTCGTACGGGCGGCCGGCCGTCGCCGGTGGGCTGCTGAGAGTGGCGGCGGCGGCCACGGCGACCGCGCCGGCGGCTATCCATCGTCGCAGTTTCATGGGCTTCTCCGGTGTGCAACGGGTCGACCGGGACGTCGACCGAGAGGGCGCGGGGGTGTGGGCAGGTGACGCGCCGGACGCCGATGAGAGGAACGGTGCGGGGAGCTGTGGTTCGAGCGCGGCCCGGCCGATACTTCCGGGCAAATTCCCGGTAACTGAGCCGGAACAATACGAGCGTCGATCCCCGTCGTCAACCGTCCGAGACCGCCCGGACCGGCCGGAGGCCAGGGCCGCGGTGGCCGCCGAGCAGGCCCGGCAGGGCCTTGACCCGACACGCGGCAGGTTCTACCTTGCCCTCAAGCGATCGAAAAGTACCGGCATCCGACCGGAAGTCGATGACGAAGGGGCGACAGGTGGCCTCGGACGAGCCCCGGAAAGTCACCATCGCCGCGATCGCGCGGCTGGCCGGCGTGTCGGTGCCCACGGTGTCGCGGGTTGTCAACGGCCGCTCCGACGTCGCGCCGCGCACCCGGGAACGGGTCGAGGAGCTGTTGACCCGGCACGGCTACCGCCGCCGCAGGCCGAGCGCGCGGCCCAGCTCCGGCCTGATCGACCTGGTCTTCAACGACCTGGACAGTCCCTGGGCGGTCGAGATCATCCGTGGGGTCGAGGATGTCGCGCACGCGGCCGGCATCGGCACCGTGGTCTCCGCGATCCACCGGCGCAGCTCGTCGGCCAGGCAGTGGCTGAACAACCTGCGCACCCGCTCCACCCAGGGCGTCATCTTCGTGACCTCCACCCTGGAGCCGCCGCTGCAGGCCGAGCTGCGCCGCCTCAACATCCCCGTCGTCATCGTCGACCCGGTGGGGGTGCCCCCGCAGGAGGCGCACACGATCGGCGCGACCAACTGGGTGGGCAGCCTGCGCGCGACCGAGTACCTGCTCGGTCTCGGCCACCGGCGGATCGGCTTCGTCGCCGGGCCGCCGCAGCTGATGTGCAGCCGGGCGCGGCTCGACGGCTACCGGGCGGCGCTGGAGACCGCCGGCCTCAGCGTCGACGAGGAGCTGATCCACCCGGGCAACTTCTACCACGAGGGCGGGTTCGCCGCCGGTAACCACCTGCTGCGCCTGCCCGAACCGCCCACCGCGATCTTCGCGGCCAGTGACCAGATGGCCCTCGGCGTCTATGAGGCCGTCCGACGACGGGGCCTGCGGGTGCCCGACGACGTCAGCGTCGTCGGCTTCGACGACCTGCCGGAGGTCCGGTGGTGCTCTCCGCCGCTGACCACCGTCCGGCAGCCCCTCGCGAAGATGGGTCTGCTCGCCGCCCGCACGGTCCTGCGCCTGGCTCAGGGTGAGCGGATCGAGAGCCCGCGGGTGGAACTGGCCACCCAACTCGTCGTCCGGGACAGCGCAGCCCCGCTGGCCGCCCGGCCGTCACCGCCGTCCGATCCGGCGCGACTGGCTACGGGTGCACCGCGGCATCACCGGTAGGGACGGCACGAGGCCCGGACGACCAGCTCGGTGGGGAGCCGGATGTGTGTGTCCCGCTCGACGCCGGCGATCAGGTCGATGAGCAGGCGCAGCGCCTCGGCCCCCATGCGCTGCAGCGGTTGCATGATCGTGGTCAGCGGGGGGTTCACCAGCGCCGACTCCGGGACGTTGTCGAAGCCGATGACGGACAGGTCGTCGGGCACGGTGAGGCCCATGCTCCGCGCGACGTCCATCGTGGAGATCGCCGAGAGGTCGTTTCCGGCGAAGATCGCCGTCGGTCGGTCCGGGAGCGAGAGCAGTGCCGCGGCCGTACCGGCGGCGCTCTCGGTCCGGAACCCGCCGACGCGCACGATCCTCTCGTCCACCGCCACGTCGGCGTCGGCCATGGCCTTGCGGAAGCCCGCCTCGCGCAGGCGCGCCGACTCGAGGTCGGGGCGTCCGCTGATGTGGCCGATGCGGCGGTGGCCGAGCGACAGCAGGTAGTTGGTGGCGAGCACGGCGCCGGCGAAGTTGTCCGAGTCGACGGTGGGCAGGCCGGACGGGCCGGTGTGGGGGTCGACGGCCACGACGTGGAAGCCCTGCTTGGTCTCGATCACGGTCGGCGTGACGATCACGGCGCCGTCGATGAGGGTCCCGGAGAGGCGGGCCAGCGAGCGCCGCTCCCAGCCGATGGCGGCGCCCTCGCCGTCGCCGCTCGAGTAGGCGAGCAGCTGGTAACCGCTGCCGGCGACCTCCCGGGACGCCCCCTTGAGCAGTTCGGTCGAGAACGGCTCGAACTCGGCGACCAGGATGCCCAGCACGTTCGTGCGGTGACTGCGCAGGCTCTGCGCCCCCAGGCTGGCCTCGTAGCCGAGCTCGTGGATGACCTGCTGGACACGCTCCACGGTCGCCTGGGCCACGCCGTACCGACCATTGACAACCTTCGATACCGTCGCCACCGAGACGCCGGCGGTACGTGCCACATCCGACATCTTGACGCGCTCCGGGAACACCACCCGACGATGATAGAGCCGCTGCGCAGACCCCGTCACGAGTGACTCGAAAACGTTATCGATACCGATTGACACTCAGTTTCACGGCTGTAAAACTCCCCCGCAGGCCGAGTACCGCGACTGCCTGACGGAGGAGACATCGATGGCGACGAAGCGCCGTGCGGGTGCCGCTCTGGCACTGCTTATGACAAGCGCTCTCGTCGTCGCTGGTTGCAACAGCGGCGGCGACGACGAGGCGTCCAGCGAGACCGAGCTGTACAAGAACCCCGTGACCCTGACCTGGTGGCACAACGCCCCCCAGGACGGGCCCGGCAAGGTTTACTGGGAGAAGGTCGCCAAGGACTTCTCCGCGCTCCACCCGACCGTCAAGATCGAGATCGAGGCGATCGAGACCAACCAGCTGCAACGCACCCGCATCCCCGCCGCGCTGCTGAGCAACGACCCGCCGGACATCTTCATGTCGTGGGGTGGCGGCGAGATGGTCGAGCAGGTCGAGGCCGAATACCTCAAGGACATCACCGACCAGGTCAAGACCGAGGTCGCCAACATCGGCAGCGCGGCCGAGATCTGGCAGGTGAACGGCAAGCAGTACGGCCTGCCGTTCCGGATGGGCATCGAGGGCATCTGGTACAACAAGGACATGTTCGCGCAGGCGGGCATCAGCGCTCCGCCGACCACGTTCGAAGAGCTCAACGCCGCGGTCGCGAAGCTCAAGGCCATCAACGTCACCCCGATCGCCGTGGGCGCCGGTGACAAGTGGCCCGCCGCGCACTGGTGGTACAACTTCGCGCTGCGCGCCTGCTCGGTCGACACCCTGAAGAAGGCGTCCAAGGAGAAGGTCTTCGACGACCCGTGCTTCGTGAAGGCCGGCCAGGACCTGAAGGCCTTCATCGACACCAAGCCGTTCCAGAACAACTTCATCGCCACGCCGGGCCAGAACGACCCGACCAGCGCCAACGGTCTGCTCGCCAACGGCAAGGCCGCGATGGAGCTGATGGGCGACTGGAACCGGGGCACGCTGGACAACGTCGCCACGGACAAGGCCAAGCTCGCGAAGTTCCTCGGCTGGTTCCCCGTGCCGGCGATCTCCGGTTCCGCCGGTGATCCCAAAGCGGCGCTCGGCGGCGGCGACGGGTTCGCCTGCGCCAAGAAGGCCCCGGCCGAGTGCGTCGAGTTCCTCAAGTACATCGCGAGCCCCGAGGTGCAGAAGGGCTACGCCGAGACCGGCACCGGGCTCCCGGTCGCCAAGGGAGCGGAGGCCGGCATCACGGACCCCGCGCTGAAGTCCATCCTGCAGGCCACGTCGGAGGCGAGCTACGTCCAGCTCTGGCTGGACACGGCCTACGGCAGCACCGTGGGCACCGCGATGAACGACGGGATCGTCGGCATCTTCTCGGGCAAGGGCACGCCGGAGCAGGTCGTCGCGGGGATGAAGGCAGCCGCGAGCAAGTGACCTCCACCGACCAAACCCGGTTCCCCGCCGGCGGCGTCTCCGCGCCGCCGGCGGGTCGCCGGCCCGCCGGGCGCCCGTCGTCCCGCCGGGCCGAGACTCGCCGCAAGTGGTACGAGATCATCGGGCTCACGACGCCGGCGCTCGTGGTCTACGTGATGTTCGTGCTGGTGCCGATGGGCTTCGCGGTCTACTACAGCCTGTTCCGGTGGCGTGGCGTCGGGCCACCCACCGAGTACGTGGGCTTCAAGAACTACACCCTCGCCTTCCAGGACCCGATCTTCCTCGACGCGCTGCGCAACAACGCCATCATCGTGTTCGGTTCGCTGCTGATCCAGGGCCCGGTCGCCCTGGGCATCGCGCTGCTGCTCAACCGTCGCTTCCGCGGGCGCGCCGTGTTCCGCCTGCTGGTGTTCGTGCCCTACGTGCTCGCCGAGGTCACCGTCGGGATCATGTGGAAGCTGATCCTGGCCGAGGACGGCACGGTCGACGCGCTGCTGCGGTCCCTGGGACTGGGCAGCCTGGTGCAGGCGTGGCTCGCCGACCTCGACGTCGTCATCTGGACGCTGCTCTTCGTCCTCACCTGGAAGTACGTCGGCTTCGCGATCATCCTCCTGCTCGCCGGCCTGTCGAACGTGCCGCACGAGCTGACCGAGGCCGCCGCGATCGACGGCGCGAGCTGGTGGCAGACCCAGCGCCACGTCACCCTCCCGCTGCTGGGGCCGACGATCCGGATCTGGATGTTCCTGTCGATGATCGGTTCGCTGCAGGTCTTCGACGTGATCTGGGTGACCTCGGTGCCCGCGATCCGGTCGCTCGGGGCCTCCGGGACCATGGCGACGTACATGGTGGACAACGGGTTCTTCGCCCGGCTGTGGGGCTACGGCAACGCGGTCGCCGTAATCCTCTTCGTCATCTCGTTCGTCGCGGCGCTGCTGTTCCAGCGCTTCCTCCTCCGTCGGGACATCGAGGGCGCCATCACCAGAAGGGCGAACTGACCGTGGCCACGAACCCCGTCCATTCCTCGTCCGCCGGGCGCCGGCCGGTGTCGTGGGGCACCCCGCTCACGTACGCGCTCGCGCTCGCGGTCGCGGCCGTGTCGATCGCGCCGATCCTCTACGTGATCGTCGGCGGTTTCCGCACCACCCCGCAGATCGTCGCCGACCCGGGCGGCCTGCCCGACCCGTGGGTCTTCGACAACTACACCCGGGTGCTGACGCAGAGCAAGTTCTGGCAGCAGGCGTTCAACAGCGGGGTCATCGCCCTCGGCACCACGCTCGGCGTCGTGGTGCTCGGCATGGCCGCCGCCTTCGTGCTGGCCCGCTACACCTTCCGGGGGCGCGAAGGGCTCTACACCTTCTTCACGCTGGGGCTGCTCTTCCCGGCCGGGGCGGCGATCCTGCCGCTCTACCTGATGCTGCGGGACCTGGGCCTGGTCAACTCCTACTACGCGGTGATCCTCCCGCAGGTCGCCTTCCAGTTGCCGCTGACGATCGTGATCCTGCGGCCCTTCCTGTCCGCCATCCCCCGGGAGTTGGAGGACGCCGCCGCGATCGACGGCGCGGGCCGGCTCGGTTTCCTCTGGCGCATCGCGCTGCCCTTGTCGCGGCCCGCGATCGTCACCGTCGGCGTCCTCGCGTTCGTGGCCAGTTGGAACGCGTTCCTGCTGCCGCTGCTCGTCCTCGGCGACGTCAGCCTGCACACCCTCCCGCTGGGAGTGCAGAACTTCTCGAGCCAGTTCTCCACCGACACGGCCGGCGTCCTCGCCTTCACGTCGCTGGCGATGCTGCCGGCGCTGTTCTTCTTCACGCTCGCCGAGAAGCAGATCGTCGGTGGCCTGCAGGGCGCGGTCAAGGGCTGAGCGGCAGCGGTACAAGCACAACCAGAGGAAAGGCACAGCATGACTGAGGTCCACGCGGTGGTGGACGGGCCGGTACCGGCCCAGGCTGCTCCCGACCACGACCGGCCCGACGGGCACGCCGGCGAGGCGCGCATCCGTGAGCTGCTCGGCCGGATGACGATCGAGGAGAAGATCGCCCAGCTCGTCGGCTTCTGGGAGAAGGAGGACGGGGAGGCGGTCGCACCCCTGCAGGGCGAGTTCGGCGACGCCGTCAAGCTCGAGGACTTCGCCCGGCACGGACTGGGCCATCTCACCCGGGCCTACGGCACCCGCCCGGTCGACGCCGCGGACCGCGCGGCCTGGCTGTGGAAGTTCCAGCGGGAGCTGGTGACGGGCACCCGACTGGGGATCCCGGCGATCGTCCACGAGGAGTGCCTGACCGGGCTCTCGGCCTGGAAGGCGGCGACCTTTCCCACCCCGCTGAGCTGGGGCGCCGCCTTCGATCCCGAGCTCGTCACCGAGATGGCCGCGGCGATCGGGGCCTCGATGCGGGCGCTGGGCATCCACCAGGGACTCGCCCCGGTGCTCGACGTGATCCGGGACCCGCGCTGGGGCCGGGTCGACGAGTGCATCGCCGAGGACCCCTACCTGGTCGGCACCATCGGCACGTCGTACGTGCGGGGCCTCCAGTCGGAGGGCGTGCACGCCACGCTGAAGCACTTCGCCGGCTATTCCGCGTCGCGCGCCGGACGCAACTTCGCCCCGGTGCACGCCGGCCCCCGGGAGCTCGCCGACGTGCTGTTCCTCCCGTTCGAGATGGCGGTTCTCGACGGGAACGCCCGCAGCATCATGCACTCCTACACGGAGATCGACGGCGTTCCCGTCGCGGCCGATCCGACGATGCTCACCGGCGTGCTGCGGGACGCCTGGGGCTTCGACGGCACGGTCGTGTCCGACTACTACGGCGTGGCCTTCCTGAACCTGCTGCACCACGTCGCGGCCGACCACGCGGAGGCGGCCGCGCAGGCGCTGGCCGCCGGTGTCGACGTCGAACTCCCGACGGGCGACGCCTATCTGTCCCTGGGGGAGCGGGTGCGGGCCGGCGAGCTCGACGAGGCGCTCATCGACCGGGCGGTGCTGCGGGTCCTGCGCGAGAAGCAGGAACTCGGGCTGCTCGACGCCACGTTCACCGACGAGCCGCCCGGGGCCGTCGACCTCGACTCACCGGAGCACCGGTCGATCGCCCGCCGCCTCGCCGAGGAGTCGGTCGTCCTGGTCGCCAACCAGGGTGTCCTACCGCTGCCCGCCGGCCGGCGCGTGGCGGTCATCGGTCCGAACGCGGACCGGCAGGCCGCGCTCTTCGGGTGCTACTCCTTCCTCAACCACGTCCTCGTCCAGCATCCCGGCGTGGAGACCGGCATCGAGGTCTCGACCGCCCTCGACGCGATGCGCGTCGAGTTCGGCGCCGACCTCGTCACCTGGGCGAGTGGCTGCGACGTGGACACCGACGACCGCTCCGGTTTCGCCGAGGCCGTGGCCACGGCCTCCGCCGCGGAGGTGGCCGTCCTGGTCGTCGGGGATCACGCCGGCCTCTTCGGGCGCGGCACGGTCGGCGAGGGCTGCGACCGGGAGGACCTGGAGCTGCCCGGAGTCCAGCGCGAGCTCGTGGAGGCCGTGCTGGCCACCGGCACGCCGGTCGTCCTCGTGCTGCTCACCGGGCGCCCGTACGCGGTCGGCTGGGCACTGTCGCGCTGCGCGGCGGTGGTGCAGGCGTTCTTCCCCGGTGAGGAGGGGGCCGGAGCGATCGCGGGCGTGCTCTCCGGGCGGGTCAACCCGTCGGGCCGGCTGCCGGTGAGCCTGCCCCGCTCGGCGGGGGCGCAGCCGTACTCCTACCTGCACCCCACGCTCGGCGAGGGCAGCGAGGTGACCAACCTGCCGGCGACGCCCGCCGCGGCGTTCGGTCACGGCCTGTCCTACACGACGTTCGCGCACGACGGGCTCAGCGCCCCGGCGACGGCGCCGACGGACGGCGCGCTGCACGTGACCGTGCGCGTGACCAACACCGGCGCGGTGGCCGGAGACGACGTGGTCCAGCTCTACGGCCGCGACCTGGTGGCCTCGGTGACCCGGCCGGTGGCGCAGCTGCTCGGCTACCGGCGCGTCCACCTGGACCCGGGCCAGTCGGTCACCGTCGAGCTGACGGTCCCCACCACCCGACTGGCCTTCTCCGACCGCACGCTCACCCGGGTCGTGGAGCCCGGCGAGGTCGAACTGTGGATCGGCACGAGCGCGCGGCGGGACACGCAGGCCCTGACCGCCCTGGTCGGTGAGACCGTGGCGGTCACCACCGACTCTCCGCGCTGGACGACCTCCGAGATCAGGTGAGACCGGTCCGCCGGGCGTCCGCGTGGACGCCCGGCGGACCGGCACCCGCTCAGTCAGGGGACGTCCTCGGGCGTCCGGGACCCCGGACTTGCGGAGTGACCTGGGGCATCCTGGACCCGCGGGACTACTACTACCGCCGCCTCATCACCGACGCGGTGCGCGCCGTCGAGATCACCGACGGGGCCGTACGGCGAGATCGCCGGGTACCTGGCGGTCGATCGGGAGGCCGAGGACAGGGTCCGCCGCACCCTGTCCTACGTCGACGGCGTCCCCTTCGCCCGCCGGGCGGCCGCGCCCGCGCACTTCGGGATCGGCCTGCGGGACCGGGTCTGTCCACCGAGCACCGGGTTCGCCGCCTACAACCAGTACGGCGCCGCCACCGGCCGGCCGGCGCCAGTGGACCGGGAGATCCACGTCTACCCGTTCAACCAGCACGAGGGCGGTGAGGCCGTGCAGGTGCGGCGGCAGCTGCGCTGGCTGGCCCGGGTGCTCGGCGCGCCGGCCGGTGCCGGACCGCCGGTTGACGACAGGGCCGGGCGGTCCTAGCGTGCCGGGAGATCGCGGCACTGTTCCGGAAACTCTCGGCCCGCTCCGGCTGGCTGACCCGCGCACCCCGACGAGCTGAGAGGCGGCCGTGTACACCGACCTGCCTGAGGCGGAGCTGCGCGCCCACCGCAGCGACCTGCGCGAGCCGCCGGATTTCGACGCGTTCTGGGCCGACACCCTGGCCGACGCCCGGTCCTGCGGCGACCCGGTCGAGGTGACCGCGGTGGCCACCCCGCTGGCCGGGCTGGACGTCTTCGACGTCACCTTCCCGGGCTTCGCCGGGCAGCCGGTGAAGGCGTGGCTGCGGGTGCCCCGGGACGCGCCCGGGCCGCTGCCGACGATCGTGCAGTACGTCGGTTACGGAGGCGGACGCGGCCACCCGTTGGAGAACCTGCTCTGGGCCGCCGCCGGCTTCGCGCACCTCCAGATGGACACGCGGGGACAGGGCTCGGGCTGGAGCCGGGGCGACACCCCGGACATCGCCGGGGCCGGCCCGCAGGCCCCCGGGATGACCACCCGCGGCGTCGAGGACCCCCGCCGGTACTACTACCGCCGCTTCCTCACCGACGCCGTGCGGGCCGTCGACGCGGCGCGCCGCCTGCCGGCCGTCGACGCCGCCCGGGTCGCCGTGCTCGGCCACAGCCAGGGCGGCGGGGCTGCGCTCGCGGCCGCCGCCCTGGTGCCGGACCTGCGCGCGGCGGTCGCGTACGTGCCGTTCCTCTGCGACATGCCGCGCGCCGTGACGATCACCGACGCCGCGCCCTACCGGGAGATCCGGGACTACCTGGCCGTGCACCGGGACCGGGAGGAGCAGGTGCTGCGCACCCTCGGCTACGTCGACGGGGTCGCCTTCGCCCGCCGGGCCACCGTGCCGGCGCGCTTCTCCGTGGCGCTGATGGACGAGATCGTGCCCCCGTCCACGGTCTTCGCCGCGGTCAACGCCTACCGGGGACCGGCCGAGCTGGCCGTGTGGCGGTACAACGGCCACGAGGCGGGCGGGATCGACGACGACGCCGCGGCGCTCGACTTCCTGCGTACCGCCCTCTCCGACTGAGCGCCCGGAAGTTCCGGACTCGCTGCGGCGGTCCGTGACCTTCGCATCCGCCGCCCGGATCGTCATCCTCGGATCGCAACCGCCGCTGATCGTCCGTGAGCAGCGGTGATGCCTTCGGGTCGAGGTCCTAGGTGACCGCGGGGTCACCGCAACATTTCCGGAAGTTGTTGACAGTGTGACGACGTGCGGTCGATGCTTTCGCCATCGAAATCCATCCATCCCCGCCGCTGCGGACCACCCGCCACCTGCCCCTCCGCCGGCCGTCGAGAGAGGAAGCACGCACATGACCGACGCCCCCGCCCGCGCGAGGACACCCCGACGCGGACGCCTCCGAATGCTCATCGGCGGCGCCTGCGCCGCCGTCCTGGTCACCGCCGGCGCCACGGCCCTGCTGTCCAGCCCCGCGCAGGCCGAGACCGTGACGTCGAACTCGACCGGGACGAACAACGGCTACTTCTACTCCTTCTGGAAGGACAGCGGCAACGTCTCCATGAACATGGGTAGCGGCGGCCAGTACAGCACCCAGTGGAGCAACGTCAACAACTTCGTCGCCGGCAAGGGCTGGAATCCGGGCGCACGCCGGACGGTGACCTACTCCGGCACGTTCAACCCGTCCGGCAACGCCTACCTGACCCTCTACGGGTGGACGAGGAACCCGCTCGTCGAGTACTACATCGTCGACAGCTGGGGCACCTACCGGCCCCCCGGTGGCCAGGGGTTCATGGGCACAGTCACCAGCGACGGCGGCACGTACGACATCTACCGGACCCAGCGGGTCAACGCGCCCTCCATCGAGGGCACCCGGACCTTCTACCAGTACTGGAGCGTGCGGCAGTCCAAGCGGGTGGGCGGCACCATCTCCGCCGGCAACCACTTCGACGCGTGGGCCCGATACGGCATGAACCTGGGCAGCCACGACTACCAGATCCTGGCCACCGAGGGCTACCAGAGCAGCGGCAACTCCAACATCACGGTGGGCGGCGCCGCCCCCGGCCCGACCACCCCGCCGCCCGGCGGTGGCGGCTGCTCGGTCAGCGTCAGCCGCGCCGACGAGTGGAGCGACCGGTTCAACGTGAACCTCTCGGTCAGCGGCAGCAGCAACTGGGTCGTCACCATCCGGACCAACGGCGGTCAGACCCTGCAGAACAGCTGGAACGCCTCGATCAGCGGCACCAGCGGCACCCTCACGGCCCGGCCCAACGGCAACGGCAACAACTTCGGCATCACGCTCTACAAGAACGGCAACAACACGACGCCCACCGCGAGCTGCGCGACCGGCTGACCCGATGCGGGGGTGGGGTGCCGGCGGTGGGCCGGCACCCCACCCGCGACCTGACCAGGGTCGGCCGGGCGACCACGGCCGGTCGTTTGCCAGGAGGGCGGACGGGTAGGCCGCGCCATGGCAGCCGCGCCGGTCACGCACCGCACCGTCGACGTGGACGGCATTGCGACGTTCTACCGGGAGGCCGGCGCGGCCGACGCCCCGGTCGTGCTCCTGCCGCACGGCTACCCGTCGTCGTCCTTCCAGTTCCGCCGCCTGCTGCCGGCGCTCGGCGACCGGTGGCGGCTCCTCGCCCCCGACCTGCCCGGATTCGGCTACACACGAGCGGACGAGGGACCGTTCGCCTACACCTTCGACGCGTAGGCCGGCTTCCTGCGCCGGTTCACCGAGGTCCTCGGCCTGCTGGGGATTCCGCGACGAGTTCGTCGGTGACCTGCCGGAGGAGATCGCCGGCCGGGTCAGCCCGGACCTGTGGGTCCTGTCCTGGGCGCAGGTGGGCCGACCGCCCGGCCCGCAGAACCTCGCCCGTCTGCTCGCCGACCAGCGCACCACCGTCGAGTGGTTCCCGCGCCAGCAGGCGTACCTGCGTCGGCACCGGCCGCCCACGCTCATCCTCTGGGGGCGGCACGACGGCTACATGCCCGCCGACGCGGCGCGGGCGTACCTCCGGGACCTCCCCGACGCGGAGCTGCATCTGCTCGACGGGGGCCACTGGCTGCTGGAGACCCACCTCGACGAGGTGGTGGCGCTGATGCGCGACTTCCTGGGGCGCCTGCACCGCTAGCGCCCTGCCGTCGGCACCGAACAGCCCCGCGTCGGTGACATCAACGGCGACGGCAGAGACGACATCATGGTGTTCACCAAAGCCAACACCAACGACGTCTACGTCGGCCTGTCCACCGGCACCACCTTCACCGGCGGCGCCAAATGGACGACTTCTTCGGCCTGCCCGGCGAAACCACCCTCTGAGGGAGGACGTGAGCGCTAGTACCAGTACGTGTTGAGGGCCGCCACCGCGGCGGCGGGTCCACCGAGGTCGTACCGGTCGACCGCCACGTAGTTCGGCTTCTTCCGGGCGGCCGGCTGGCAGAACCGGCCCGCCCGGTTGAGCACGCGGGCGTTGTCGGCCGCGGCGGTCACCGGTACCGGGGCGTCCCGGAAGTGGTTCATCACGAACAGCGGCCGGAACGCGGACTCGCCGCCGTCGGTCAACGGCCGGTCCGGCCACCGGCTCACGCACGTCCAGTCGCTGGCGCCGACGCCCGGGCCCATGGACCAGTGGTTCTCCACCGTCCACTCGCGCTGGTAGAGCACCCCGAAGGTGTCCCGGGTGAGCCCGCCGGCCTGGTCGTCCTCGCGGCGGCGGTCCGTGAAGATCAGCAGTCGCCGGTCGCGTTCGCGCAGCTCGCGCAGGCGGGGCCAGCCGGTGGCCGGCACCCCGTCGAGGTCCGGCCGGTACAACAGGTCGGTCAGGCCCCGGACGCGGGCCAGCTCGGCGCGGAGCACCGGCGCGCTGACGTAGTCCTCCAGGAAGACGGTGACGAACTCGCGCGGGTTGCCCCGCAGGAAGTCCACGATCCGTTGCAGGTCGACCCACAGCGCCACCGGCCGGAACACCAGGAAGCAGCTGTTGTGGCACAGGATGGCGCCGTCGCGGGTCTGGTGGATGTCCAGCTGGAATCCGCGTACGCCGTCGGCGAGCTGCCGTTCGACACCCCGCACCTGGTTGGGGAGCAGGTCGAGCACGGGCGGGGCGAAGCCGCCGTCGACGCCGTTGGCGTAGGCGTTGTGCGCGGTCAGGAAGGTCACCTGGTCGAGGCGGCGCTCGTCCTCGGCCGGCAGCGGGCGGGTCACCGGCTCGACGGGGGTGAGATACCAGGTCGCTCCGGCCGGCTCCAGGCTCAGCTCCGCCCGCCCGGGCACGGCGGTGAGGACGCGGCCGGCGCCGGGCTCGGCGAGCGTGAACCGCTCGGGTCCGGCGGCGGTGACGACCCACCGGGCCGCCGGGTCGGCGCAGCCCACAGCCACCACGGCGCCGTCCCGGCGGCCCAGGCACCACCCGGGCGTGACCGTGTTCTCCAGCAGGTCCCCGTCGCCGCCGGTGCGCAGCCGCCACTGCTGCCGGTCCTCGTCGCCGCGCGGGGACCGCTGGAGGATCACGCCGTTGCGCTCCGCCGCGTTCAGGCCGGTGCGGACACTCTGCAGGTAGTACGTCCCGTCGGGCGCGGCGGCGTCGTCCGCCCTTGCGGGTGCGCCCGTGGCGATCAGGCCGGCCACGACCACCAGGACCACGCCCCGTTCGCGACGTCCGACCACCGCAGCCTCCCGCAGCCCGCTCCGCCGACCGCCGACCCGATCGGCTCGCGTCTATGCTAAGCGCGGCTTGTGAACGGATGTCGATCCCCTGTGGAGCGAGGACGGCTGGCATGACGGGACCCCGCCTGCACTCCCGCTACCCCTCGGTCGCGCCCCGGCTGCCGTTCCTGCCGCTGGGCACGGGCCCGAGCCCGGTCCGCCGGATCGAGCCGCACGAGCTGTGGATCAAGGACGACAGCCGGTACGGCGACCGGTACGGCGGCAACAAGGTCCGCAAACTCGAGTGGAGCCTGGCGGACCTGTTACGACGACGGTGCGGTGTCGTGGTGACCGGTGGTGGCACCGGAAGTCACCACGCCGTGGCGGTGGCCCGCTACGCCGCGGACACCGGGATCCAGGCGCACGTCGTCGCCGTCGAGCAGCCGTACGACGCGCACGTGGGGGAGCAGATGGCCGCTGTCCGGGCGGCCGGCGCCACGATGCACCGGGTGGACACGGTGGCCGGGGCGTACGCGACGGCGGGCCGGTTGCTCGTCGGCGCGGCCCTGCGCGGGCGACGTCCCGGCCTGCTGCCGGTCGGCGGGTCCAACACGCACGGCTGCCTGGGTTTCGTCGAGGCCGCCCTCGAACTCGCCGAGCAGGTCTCCGCCGGGGAGCTGCCCCCGCCCCGGCGGGTGGTCGTTGCGGTCGGCTCGGGTGGCACGGCCGCCGGGCTGATCCTCGGCCTGGCCCTCGCCGGGCTCGACAGCGAGGTGGTGGGCATCCTCGTCAACGACCGGACCCGCGTGGGTCCGGCCCAGGTCCGCCGCCTGGCCGGGGCGACCGCGCGACTGCTGCGCCGGCACGGCGCGCCGGTGCCCGACCCGGTGCCCCTCGCGCCGTTCGACCTGCGCCGCGAGTGGCTCGGGCCCGGGTACGGGAAACCGTCCGGGGCGAGTGTCGAGGCCGCGGGATGGCTCCGCGAACATGCCGGCCTGGTCGCCGACCCGGTCTACACGGCCAAGGCGGCAGCGGCGATCCGTGACCTGCGCGAGGAACGGGACGGTGCCGGCCCCACGCTCTACTGGCACACTGCGCCCGGCGCCACCGCGGGCGGTAACCGCTGACCGGCGCGGCGCCCGCGCAGCCCGTGACCGGCGGTTGCCGGGCCGCCGGGTCGCCGTCCCAGCGGCGCAGCAGGCCGTCGTGGGACAGCCTCTCCTCGATGGCGCGGATGGTCGAGTGGTGCGCCGTGATCGCGCTGGTCGGCTACCTCTGGTCGAAGCGCCTGTTCAACCGCGAGTCCTGACTCCCGTTCGGCGGGGCATCGAGGACCGCGCAGCACGGGCGCCGCCGGCGAGCAGCCGACGGCGCCCGGTCGGTGGGGGTCAGTCGTTGTCGAGCGGCGGGGAAGGGTCGGCCTTCCGGGAGTCCCTGACGAACACGATCCCGTCGGTGCTGGCCACGTTGGCCGGATCGAGCGGGGCGTAACCGAACCAGGGGGACACCCGGGCCGCGGGCGCCAGGTCGGCGAGGACGGCGGCCAGGCGGCGGGCGTCGACGAGGTGACGGTCCTCCGGCAGCGCGTACAGCAGCCCCTCGACGGTGTCCGGGGGAGGGGTGTCGACTCCCTGGTGGCGGATGGTGCCGAGGGCCGTGGCGAGGAAGGCGTACCGGTCGCCCAGGTGGGCGTCCACGATCGCGCCGGCGCTCCACCATTCCACCGGCCGGCCGCCCATCCGCATCGTGCTCCTGGTCCGTTGGAGATGGCCGTTGTGGGCGTTCACCAGCGCCGGCCCGCGTTCGGCGAGGGCGAGCAGGTTGGCGGCCATCATGGAGTCCCGCACGCCGAGCAACCACGCCATGCGGCTCGGTGACGTGTCCGCCATCCAGTGGTGGTAACGCAGCAGCCCGGTGGCGGTACGCGCGTACAGGCGGGCCCGGTCCCAGTCCTCCCGCGGGGAGGCCGCGACCAGGTGTGGTGTCTGCGCGTCGAGCAGGGCCACCAGGTCGTCGGCGAGCAGCCGCAGCCGCGTGGCCTCGGGCGTCCGCCCCACGGACCGGGACGGGTCCATCATGGCGGCGGGGTTCGTCCAGACGTCGTCGGCGCCGAGCAGGCGGTCGAGCGTGGCGGCGTCGCAGGGGAGCAGGTCGGGGTCGACCCAGGCGGTGAGGTAGGCGTGGAGTGCCGCGAGGGCCGGCCGGGGGCTCGCGGCGCCGGTGATCTCCAGCGGCCCGTCGAACCCGGCGAAGCGGACCTGCTGGGCCGCGGGCCGACCGTCGTTGTACGCCCGCATCCACCGCACCAGCTCGCGGTTGGCCGGGAAGGCGCCCCACCCGTGGCTGAAGCCGCGCTCCATGACCTCGTCGAGGGTGCCGGCGCCCGAGGTGACGTGGTCGTCCACGAGCAGGCCCATCAGGCAGTCGCTCTCGATCGCGATCGTCCGGTAGCCCTCCTGCTCCACGAGCTGCCGGAACAGGTCGTTGCGCAGGTCGAGCAGGGTGTCCTCGCCGTGGGTGGGCTCGCCGAGCGCCAGCAGCCGCGGCCGGGCCGGGAGCAGGCGCATGGCGCCAGCGGCGTCAACGGGATGGGCGGTGTCTCTGATACCAGCAGTCATACCTCTCAACGCTATCGTTGAACCGACGGTGGAGACTTTTGCGCGATTCGAGCGGGACGATGCGGCGAAACCCTCAAGACGGTGGTCGGCTCAGGCCGGTCGACCTGGCGCGTGCGCACGGCCTGTCCACGCAGGCGGTCCGGAACTACGAGGCGGCCGGCATCCTCCCGGGCGCCGAGCGCACCCCGCACGGTTACCGCACCTACACTCCGCGGCACGCGCAGGCCCTGCGCGCCTTCCTCGCCCTCGTGCCCGGACACGGCCAGCGGACGGCCACCTCGGTCATGCAGGCGATCAACCGGGACGCCACCGAGGACGCGCTCCGGTTGATCGACGAGAGCCACGCCCAGCTTCTCGACGACCGCCACACCCTCCGGGCCGTCGAGGCCGCGCTGCGCGACCTGGAGCCGGTGCCGCCCGAGCGCGGCGACACGTTCGTCGGCCCCCTGGCGAGACGGCTCGGCCTCCGCCCGGCCACCCTCCGCAAGTGGGAACGCGCCGGCGTGGTCCAGCCGCGCCGCGACCCGCGGACGGGCTACCGGGTCTACCGCGCGGCCGACGTACGCGACGCCCGGCTGGCCCATCAGCTCCGCCGGGGCGGCTACCGGCTGGAGCAGATCGCCCCGCTGATCGCCCAGGTCCGCGCCGCCGGCGGCGTCGTGCCGCTCGCGTCGATGCTGGCCGACTGGCGCGCCCGGCTCTCGGCCCGGAGCCGTGCCATGCTCACCGGCGCCGCCGCACTCGACGCCTACCTCGAATGCCGGCCGGCCCCGCCCGGAAACGAGCCGACGGAGCGCTCCTCCGGGTCGACCCGCTGATCGCCGGAGGCCACGCGCCGGCGCCGCCGCTCACCCGGTCGGTCGATTCGCGCGGTGTGTTCCGGCAAGCCACCCGGCGTCGAGGTCGGGTGGGCCTACGCTGGAGACCGTTGCTGGCGGGCTCCGGTCCGGGGCGCGCACACGACCTCGTGGGTACAGCCGGAAGGCATCGATGGCCGAGACAACCGCGCCGCGCCGCGTACGGAACGCCAGGGCGTGCCCCGACGGCCGCCGCTGAGATGGACTGGGCCGGATGGGCAGTGTTCGGGTTGGTGGCCACCGCCGCGCTCACCGCGGCGATGATCACGGCGCAGATGGCGGGGTTCACCCGCCTGGACCTTCCCCTGGTGCTGGGGACCCTCGTGACCCCGGATCCCGACCGGGCGCGGGTCGTCGGCTTCTTCATCCACCTCGTCGCCGGTCAGGGCTTCGCCCTGGGGTACGCGGCCGCGTTCGCCGTGCTGCACCGCGCCACCTGGTGGATCGGTGCTCTGTTCGGCGGGCTCCACGTCGCCATCGCGCTGACCGTGCTCCTACCCCTGCTGCCGGGTGTCCATCCGCGCATGGCCTCGCAGCGGGCCGGCCCGTCCAGCACGGCCGTGCTGGAGCCACCCGGCCTGTTCGCGCTCAACTACGGCGTCCAGACGCCGGCCGTCGCGGCCGTCGTCCACGTCATCTACGGGGTGGTCCTCGGACTGCTCCTCCGGGCCGGTTGAGCCCCACCGGCCCCCGGCGACCGGTGAGCCGGCCGTGACCGGGCCCCGTGCCCCGGCGCCGATCAGCGACTACGGCCTGCTGGGCGACACCCGCACCGCCGCCCTCGTCAGCGGCGACGGCGCCATCGACTGGCTCTGCGTACCCCGTTTCGACGGTGAGCCCCTGTTCGGGCGCCTCGTGGGCGGCCCGGCGGCGGGAACCTTCCGGGTGGGCCCCGCCGCGCGCGCCACGGTCGTCGAGCGGCGCTACCGGCAGGACACCGCGACGCTCCAGACGACCTGGGCGGTGGGCGACCGCCGGCTCACCCTCACCGAGTCCATGGTGGCCGAGGTCTCGGGACGGCTGCTGCCCGCCACGCTGCTCGTGCGGCGTCTCTCGGCCGAGGGCGGAGCGCTGGACGCCGTCGTCGAGTTCGATCCCCGCCTCGGCGCACGGCACCGGCGGCCCCGCGTCCGCCGCCGCGGCGGGATCCTGGTCGGTGAGTGGGGGGCGCTGGCCGTGTCCCTGAGCTGCGCGCCCGACCTCGCGGTCGAGCCGGGCCGGCCCACCCCCGTCGAGGTGGTGCCGGGCCGCCCGGTCACCCTCGTGCTCGCCGTGGCCAACCGCGAACCGCTGATCCACGTCGAGCCCGAGGCGGCCTGGGGGCTCGTCCTCGCCGACGAGGCCCGCTGGCGGGCCTGGACGGCCGGGATCGACGGCGCGCTGCCGTTCCGCGAGGACGTCGTACGCAGTCTGCTGACCCTGCGGCTGTTGACGTACTCCCCGTCGCAGGCCCCGGTCGCCGCACCGACGACGTCGTTGCCCGAGGATCCCGGAGGGGTGCGGAACTGGGACTACCGCTACGTCTGGCCGCGCGACGCCAGCATCGGGGTCAACGCGTTCCTCGGCGTCGGCAAACTCGAGGAGGCCCAGGGTTTCCTCGCGTGGCTGCTGCACGCCAGCCGGCTGGACCGGCCCCGCCTGCCGGCGCTGTTCACCCTGACCGGCCGCCGCGTGCCACCGGAACGGGAGCTGGCCGGCTGGCCGGGCTATCTCGACAGCGTGCCGGTGCGGTTCGGCAACGCCGCCGCCGAGCAGCACCAGCTCGACGGCTACGGCTGGGTGGTCGACGCCGCCTGGGTGTTCGTCCAGGCCGGGCACCCCCTCTACTCCGAGACGTGGCGGGCCGTGCGCGGCTTCGCCGACGTCGTCGCCGGCCGGTGGGGGGAGCCCGACGCCGGCATCTGGGAGGTCCGGGAGGCCGGTCAGCACGTGCACTCCAAGCTCATGGGCTGGCTCGCCCTCGACCGGGCCCTGCGCATCGCCGAGACCCACCGGGTTACCGCCCGGCAACGCCGGCGCTGGCAGGACGCCCGCGACGCCATCGCCACCGACGTGCGGACGCGCGGCTTCGACCCGACGCAGGCCAGCTACGTCCGCAGCTACGGCACGCAGGACCTGGACTCGGCTCTGCTCGTCCTTCCCCTGCTCGGCATCGACGACATCGGGTCCGCCCGCGTGCGCGGCACCATCGACGCCATCCGCGAACGGCTCTCCGCCGGCGGTCCGCTGCTCTACCGCTACCCGCCGGGACGCGACGGTCTGCCCGGCGCCGAGGGCGCCTTCCTGCCCTGCTCGTTCTGGCTCGTCCAGGCCCTCGCGAGCACCGGGCGACGCCGCGAGGCCGAGGAGCTGTTCCGGGCGTTGCGCGACCACGCCAGCCCGCTCGGCCTCTACGCCGAGCAACTCGACCCCGCGACCGGCGCCCACCTCGGGAACTATCCGCAGACGCTGACCCACGCCGCGCTCGTCCAGGCCGCGCTCGCGATCCGGGACAGCCCCGGCTGAGGTGGCGAAGCGGCCGGCGCCTACCGGCGCCGGCGTCCCATGACCCGCCGGGCGGCCAGGTAGGCGACGCCTCCGGCCAGCACCCAGGGCGCGGCGACGATCAGGGCGCCGGACGCGGGGCCCCGCGCGCCTGCGGGGCCCCGCGCGGCCTCAGCGGCCCTGAAGGGACCTGACGTTGTCGCCGAAGGTCCAGCCCTTCGAGCCGTCCCAGTTGACCGACCAGGTCATCAGCCCCTTGAGGCCGCCCCGGTAGGTGTTCCAGGCCTGGGCCACCAGCGCCGGGCTCAGGTAGCCGCCGCCGGCCCCGGTCTGCGCGGGCAGCCCGGGGACCTGCTTGTCGTACGGGACGCGGATGGTGGTGCCCTGCACGACCAGGCCGGTGTTGAGGCAGTCGGTCTGGACGACGAAGCCCTGCACGGTGCCGGCCGGGTACGAGTCGCCGGCGCAGCCGTACATCGAGCCGTTGTAGTACTGCATGTTCAGCCACCAGAGCCGGCCGTTGTCCGCGTACTTCTTGACGATCGGCAGGTACGCGCCCCAGATCGAGCCGTAGGTGACGCTGCCGCCGGTGACGTACGCGGTCTCCGGGGCCATGGTGAGCCCGAAGCCGGCGGGCATCTGCGCCAGCACCCCGTCGATGATGCGTACGAGGTTGGCCTGCGAGGTGGAGAGCTGGTTGATGTTGCCGCTGCCGGTCAGCCCGGTCTCGATGTCGATGTCGATGCCGTCGAAGTTGTACCGCTTGAGGATCGGCACCACGGTGGCGACGAACCGGTCGGCGACCGCGCTGGAGCCGAGGTCGATGCCGGCGGTCGCGCCGCCGATCGACAGCAGGACGGTCAGGCCGGCGGCCTTGGCCTGGCACACCTCGGCGGGGGTGGGCACCTTCACGCCGGCGTCCATGCCGTTCTCCCAGAGCACCGTGCCGTCGGCGCGGATCACCGGGAACGCCGCGGTGATCACGTTGTAGCCGTGGGCGGTGATCCGGGAGTCGGTGACCGGGATCCAGCCCATGCCGGGGTGCACGCCGTTGGCGGCGCCGTCCCAGTTCTCCCAGTAGCCCTGGAGCACCTTGCCTGCGGGCCGGGACCGCAGCGCGCAGGTGGTGCCGCCGGGCGGCGGGGTGGTCGGCGTCGAGGTGGGCGTCGCCGTGGGGGAGGCGGTGGGCGTGGGGGTGGGCGAGGGCGGCTTGGTGGTGGTGGGCGACGGGGTGCCGCCGCCGCAGGCGCCCAGGTCGGTCCAGAGCGCCGGCGTGGCCGCCGGCGTCCAGCCCGCGCCTGCCGGCGGGGTGTGGGTGACCAGCGCCTGGTAGAGGCGGTTGGCGTAGCTGGCCCGGCTGCCCGCGGTCCAGGTCACCCCCTCGGCCCAGGCCGGCACGCCCGCGCAGGAGACCAGCGCGGTCTCCGCGGCGGAGGCGGCCGGGCCGATGGCGGCCGGCAGGGCGGTGGGTACGGCGAGCAGTAGGGCGCCGCCGAGCACGGCGGTCAGCCGTCGTCGAAGTCGCATGACATACCTCCTCATCGATGCGCCGGAGGCTAGCAGTTAACTTTGTTAAATGTAAATGCGCAGTAGTCTGTCAGCACTTGGTTCACGGCGTGAAGCAGGCCGCCGGGGCGGCCGGGAGAGGACGGCGGCGGACGTGGACGCCAGACGCACCACCGTGCGCGACATGCGTCGTGCCAACCGGTCGGTCCTGCTCACCCGGATCTGGCTGGACGGCCCGCTGAGCCGGCACGAGCTGGGGCAGTCCACGGCGCTCAGCCTGGCCAGCGTGAGCAACCTGGTCGGCGAGATGATCGCCGAGGGCCTGGTCGAGGAGGCCGGCTCGGTCGAGTCCGACGGCGGCCGCCCCCGGGTGCTGCTCCGCGTCGCGCCCGCCTACGGCTACCTGGTCGGCGCCGACGTCGGCGAGACGCGCGTGCAGGTCGAACTCTTCGACCTGGCGATGACCGCACTGGCGAAGGCGGAGTACCCGATCGCCGGCGCCGAGCCGGACCCCCGGCAGGTCACCGACCACCTGTTGCACGGCCTCGCCGCCGTGGTCGAACAGGCCGGCGTCGACCCGACGGCGGTGCTCGGCTTCGGCGTCGCCGTGTCCGGCACCGTCGAGCGCGCCGCCGACGCCGTCGTGCACGCGCAGACCCTCGGCTGGGACGGCGTGCCGCTCGGCGCCATGCTCCGCGCCGGCACCGACATCCCCGTGCACATCGACAACGGCGCGAAGACCCTCGGCCAGGCCGAGATGTGGTTCGGCGCCGGCCGCGGCGTCCGGCACGCGGTCGTCGCCCTGGTCGGCTCCGGCGTCGGGGCCTGCGTCGTCGCCGACGGCGTGGGCTACCGCGGCGCGCACAGCAGCGCCGGTGAGTGGGGGCACACCACGATCGTGTACGGGGGCCGGCGCTGCCGCTGCGGCAACCTCGGCTGCCTGGAGGCGTACGTCGGGGCGGAAGGGGTGCTCGACCGGTTCCGGCAGGCCAACCGGGGCCGCCCGGCGGCCGGCGGCGACGAGGAGAGCGCCTTCGGCGAGTTGCTGCGCGCCAGCAGCCGCACCGCCGCGAAGGTGCTAGACGAGACGGTCGGCTACCTCGGCGCCGGGGTGGCGAACCTGGTGAACCTGTTCAACCCGGAGCGGGTGGTGCTGGGCGGCTGGGCCGGCCTGGCCCTGGGCGAGCGCTACCTGCCGCAGATCCGCGAGGTCACCGCGCGGCACGCGCTGCGCCAGCCGTACGCCCAGACCTCGATCGAGCTGTGCCGGCTCGGACCGGACGCGGTCGCGATGGGCGCGGCCACCCTGCCGATGGCCCGGCTGCTGCGCGAGGGCGGCGTGCCGCGCGCACCCGCCGCCCGGCTGGTGCCGGCGCCCGCGCGGCCGGCGCGGCGGCCCCGCTCACGGACCCGCTGAGCCGCCGGGCC
Source organism: Micromonospora sp. NPDC005305 (assembly GCF_040607315.1). Taxonomy (NCBI): domain Bacteria; kingdom Bacillati; phylum Actinomycetota; class Actinomycetes; order Micromonosporales; family Micromonosporaceae; genus Micromonospora; species Micromonospora sp. NPDC005305. Next base: position 167,073 of record NZ_JBEXGL010000009.1, read on the forward strand.
GGCGGCGGGGCGCCGCCGGCCCGGCCCCGGCTCAGGACGGGAGCGTCCACTTCTGGTTGGCCGCGCCGGTGCAGCTCCAGATCTGCGTCTTCGTGCCGTCGGCGGAGGTGTTGCCGGTGACGTCCAGGCACTTGTTGGCCTGCGGGTTCACCAGGTCCCGCCCGGCCGTCCAGGTCCACCGCTGGGCGGCGCTGCCGTTGCAGGTCCACAGCTGCACTGTGGTGCCGTCGGCGGTGCCGCCGCCGGCCACGTCGAGGCACTTGCCCAGTGCGCGGATGCTGCCGTCGGCGGCCCGGGTCCACTGCTGGTTGGCGCCGCCCGTGCAGCTCCAGATCTGCGCGAGCGCCCCGTCGGTGCTGCTGTTGTCGGTGACGTCGAGGCACTTGCCGCCGATGCCCGTGATCGGGCCGGTCGGCGTGCCGCCCCCGCCGCCGCCGGACGGGGTGCCCGCCCAGGTGAACGTGGCGGTGGTGCGGGCCGGCAGGGTGTAGGTGAAGGACTGCCCGCCCCAGACCACCTTCACCGACTGCGCGGAGCCGCCGCCGTTGTGCGCGAGCAGCGCCTTGGTGCCGTCCGGGTTGCGGTACGCGACGTTCTGCACGGTGCCGTTGGCGGTGGAGTCGATGCGGACGGCCCCGGGCCGGACGAACTTGGTGAGGTGCCCGGTCGTGTAGTACTCGATGGTGTAGTCGACCTGGCCGGCGCGGGGGCCGCCCTCCTGCACGGTGATGAGGCCGGTGCAGGTGCCGCAGCCGCCGTTGTGCGGGCCCATGAACTGGTTGACCGCGAGGCTCCACTTCACCACGCTCCGGCTCCAGTTCCGGGCGTAGTTCACGATGTCGGCCATGTCCTCGTTGTGCTGGTTGGTGATCCAGGTGCCGCCGGAGTGCTCGGTGCTGAACTGCGGCACGGCCGGGTACTGGCCGTGCACCTGGCTGCCGACCGCCGGGTCACCCCAGTAGCCGTGCCAGGCGATGCCGCCGAAGAGCGGGTCGGTACGGACCGCGCTGTCGGCGAGCAGCCCGGAGCCGATGGTGCCGTAGTCGCCGTAGTTCCAGTCGTGCACCAGCACCTTCGTGGTGATGCCGGCGGCGCGGAACGCCGGGTAGACGAAGTTCTTGGTCAGCTCCACGAGGCCGGAGGAGTTCCAGCTCATTCCCGGGTAGTCCATGGCGGTGGGGTTGCCGGACTGGCAGCAGTTCGGCTCGTTCTGCACCGAGAGGTAGTCGACCTTCACGCCCCGGGCCGCGTACGCCTGGATGGTCTTGACGAAGTACTGGGCGTAGGTGGCGTAGTACTCCCACCGGAGCCAGCCCATCTGGTCCATCCGGCCGTTGTCCTTCATCCAGCCGGGCGCGCTCCACGGCACGACCATGACCCGCAGCGCGGGGTTGAGCTGCCGGGCCTGCGCGGTGAGCAGTTCGACGTTGGTGTCGTACCCGTTGGCACCGAAGTCGTTCAGGTCGCAGCAGGTGTCGTCGAGGGAGACGTTGCCGGGCCGGGACAGGTCGGAGGCGCCGATCGGGTTGCGCACGTAGGACAGGCCGATGCCGTCGGTGGGGCTGAACAGCCGGCGCATCACCTCGTCCCGGGTGGCCGCGCTGACCGGCCCACCGCGCAGCAGGTACGCGGTGGTGTCCGTGATGGACGCCCCGGCGCCCTCGAACGGCTGGTAGCGGGTGTTCTCGTCGACGGTGACGGTGTGCGTGGCGGCCGGGCTGGTGGCGGCGAACGTCAGGGGGCTCTGCTGTTGCAGGCCCCGGGTGGCGGTCCGCCCGCCGGAGTCGGAGGTGGTGGTGAGCCAGAGGTTGACGGTCTCGCCGGCGGCCCGGGCGGCCGGTGGCGGGGCGAGGGCGAGGGTGCCGGCGGCGAGGCAGAGCGCCAGGACGGCGCGGCCGGCGAGCCGGGGAACGGTGGTGGGGGACACGGATGCTCCTTCCGGATAAATCGACATCCGCGAATGAGAAAACCCCTCGCACCTGCTTATGTCAAGACATGAAAAAAGGGCCCGGACGGGGTGTCCGGGCACGGCGGGGCGGCCGCCCGGGAGGATCCCGCGCGGCCGCCCCGAGCGGCCGGGTCAGCGCTCCCCGCGCACCCGCCGGATGGTGTCGCGGTACCAGTGCGCGCTGCGCTTCGGCGTGCGCCGCTGGGTGTCGTACTCCACGCGCACGATGCCGAACCGCTTGTCGTAGCCGTACGCCCACTCGAAGTTGTCCAGCAGCGACCAGGCGAAGTAGCCGCGCACGTCCGCGCCGGCCTGCCGGGCCCGGGCCACCGCCCGCAGGTGCTCGGTCAGGTACGCCACCCGGTCGTCGTCGGCCACGAACCCGTCGGCGTCCGGCTTGTCGTCGAAGGCCGCCCCGTTCTCGGTGATGACCAGGGGCACGCCCGGGTAGTCCCGGTGCAGCCGGACCAGCAGCTCGGTGAAGGAGTCCGGCACGATCTCCCAGTCCATCGCGGTGCGCGGCAGGTCCCGGCGGATCACCCGGCGCACCGGCCGGCCGTCGTCGTCCCGCTCCCGGCCCTGCTCGTCGACCCCGGAGTGCACCTGCCCGAAGTAGAAGTTCACCCCGAGCACGTCGATCGGGGACGAGATGACCTCCAGGTCGCCCTCCTCCACCGGGATGCGCACGCCCTCGGCGGCCAGGTCGGCCACCACGTCCTCTGGGTAGGCGCCGCGGAGCACCGGGTCGAGGTAGAGCCGGTTGCCCAGACCGTCGGCGGCCCGCGCCGCGTCCCGGTCGGCCGCGCCGTCGGTGGCCGGGTCGGCGGTGGACAGGTTGACCGTCAGGCCCAGCTCGATCGGGGTGGCCGCCGCAGCGCGCAGCCGCTGCACCGCCAGCCCGTGCCCGAGCAGCAGGTGGTGCGCGGCGGCGATCCCGTCGCCCAGGTTCCGCCGCCCCGGGGCGTGGTTGCCGTACGCGTACCCGAGCATGGCCGAGCACCACGGCTCGTTCAGCGTGGTCCACGTCTTCACCCGGTCGCCGAGCGCGGCGAAAACGATCTCCGCGTAGTCGGCGAACCGGTAGGCGGTGTCCCGGTTCGGCCAGCCGCCCGCGTCCTCCAGCTCCTGCGGCAGGTCCCAGTGGTAGAGGGTCACCCACGGGTCGATCCCGCGGCCCAGCAGCTCGTCCACGAGGCGGTCGTAGAAGGCCAACCCGGCCGGGTTCGCCGGCCCGCGCCCGCCCGGCTGCACCCGCGGCCACGCCACCGAGAACCGGTAGGTGTCCAGACCCAGGTCGGCGATGATCCCGACGTCCTGCGGCATCCGGTGGTAGTGGTCGCAGGCCACGTCGCCGTGGTCGCCGTTGGCCACCGCGCCCGGCACGCGGCAGAAGGTGTCCCAGATCGACGGCGTCCGGCCGTCCTCGGCCACCGCACCCTCGATCTGGTACGACGAGGTCGCCACCCCCCACCGGAAGGTCGGCGGAAGGGTGTCGATCGGGTCGGCCTGCCCCGTGGCGGTGGAGCGGGTGAGGTCGGTGTCCATGGTTCTCCTCGCGGTAGCGGGTCGTTCGGTCGGACGGAGAGCGGGGTCAGCGGGGGGCCGGGGCGGCGACCGGGTGCAGCCAGCAGGCGACGTCCCGGCCCGGTTCGGCGGCGCCCAGGGCCGGCACCTTCTTGTCGCACGGGTCGAACGCCTTCGGACAGCGCGGGTGGAACGCGCAACCCTCCGGCATGGCCCGCAGGTCCGGCGGCGAGCCGGGGATGCCGGTCAGCTCGCGGCGCGGTCCGCGCAGCGCCGGGAAGGAGTGCAGCAACCCCTCGGTGTACGGGTGCAGCGCCCGCCGGTACAGCTCGGCGGCGGGCGCCTCCTCGACGATCCGGCCGCCGTACATGATGGCGATCCGGTCGGAGAACTCCACCAGCAGCGACAGGTCGTGGGTGATGAACAGCACCGCGAAGCCGAGGCGCTCCCGCAGCTCGGCGAGCTGGCCGAGGATCTGCCGCTGCATCACCACGTCCAGCGCGGTCGTCGGCTCGTCCATGATGACCACCTGCGGCTCCAGCGCCAGCGCCATGGCGATCATCACGCGCTGCCGCATGCCCCCGGAGAGCTGGTGCGGGTAGCTGTCCAGCCGGTCCGCCGCGATGCCGACCAGGCGCAGCAGGTCCCGGGCGCGGGCCAGCCGCCCCGCCGCCGTGCTCGTCGGCTCGTGCGCCTTGATGACGTCGAGCAGCTGGGTGGAGACCTTGTGCACCGGGTTCAGCGAGTTCATGGCGCCCTGGAAGACGATCGACGTCTCCGCCCAGCGGAACCGCCGCAGCTGCGCCGGGCTGAGGGTCAGCACGTCGACCGGCGGGCCGTCGGCCGGGTGGTAGATCACCTGGCCGCCGCTGACCACGCCGGGCGGCGGCAGCAGCCGGGTCAGCCCGTACGCCAGGGTGGACTTGCCGCTGCCGCTCTCGCCGGCCAGCCCCAGCACCTCGCCGCGGTGCAGGGTCAGGTCCACGTCGCGTACGGCGTGCACGGCCGCGCGGCCGAGCCCGTAGTCGACCCGCAACCCGCGGATCTCCAGCAACGGATCACTCATGGCGTGACCTCCTCTCGGGGGGCCGGAATCGGACGGGAGACCGGGGCCAGCACGGGGGTGAAGCCGACCCGCATCCGCACGGTGTGGCCGTCGGCGGTGCGGATCCGGGTCCTGCCGGCGCTGCGCAGCCGGGGGCTCACGAACTCGTCGATGCCGAAGTTGATCAGGGCGAGGGCGGTGCCCAGCACCGCGATGGCCAGCCCGGCCGGCACGAACCACCACCAGGCGCCCTGCGCGAGGGCCTGCTGGCCCTGCGCCCAGAACAGGATGGTGCCCCAGTTCCACGACGAGATCGACGAGATGCCGATGAATGCCAGGGTGATCTCCGACATGACCGCGAAGATGACCGTGCCGACGAAGCCGGAGGCGATGATCGCGGTCAGGTTGGGCAGGATCTCGAACAGGATGATCCGCCAGGTCCGCTCGCCGGTGGCCCGGGCCGCCTCGACGTAGTCGCGGCGCCGCAGCGACAGCGTCTGGGCGCGCAGCACGCGGGCGCCCCACGCCCACGAGGTGAAGCCGATGATGAGCGCCACCAGCGTGTCGCTGGCCTGCTCGACGATCGACGTCACGATGATGATCAGCGGCAGGGCGGGGATCACCAGGAACACGTTGGACAGCGCCGACAGGCCCTCGTCCGGCACCCCGCCGATGTAGCCGGCCGTCACGCCGATGAGGATGGACAGGACCGTCGCCAGCACGCCGGCGAGCAGGCCCACCAGCATGACGCTGCGCGCGCCGACCAGGATCTGGCTGAAGATGTCCTGACCGAGGTGGGTGGTGCCGAACCAGTGCCGCGTCGACGGCGCCTGGAGCACGTCGGCGCTGCGCGCGTCCGGGTCGTACGGCGCCACCCAGGGCCCGATGATGGCGAACAGGCAGTAGACGGCCAGGATGACCAGGCCGGTGGCGGCCTTGGCGTTGGCGACGAACCGGAACCGGCGCCGCTTCGCCCGGCCCGGCGCGGCCGACGGCTGGGCCATCGCCCCCTGGCCGGGGATGACCTGTTCGATGCTCGACGGTGAGATGGTCATCGCTCAGCTCTTTCGGGTCCGCGGGTCGAGAAGCAGGTACGCGACGTCGGCGAGCAGGTTCGCCACCAGCACGGAGATCGTGATGATCAGGAAGATCCCCTGCATGAGCGGGTAGTCCTTGTAGCCGACCGCCTGGAAGAGCTGGTAGCCGAGGCCCGGGTAGGAGAACACGATCTCGACGAGCAGCGTGCCGCCGACGATGAACCCGAGCGACAGCGCGAAGCCCGAGACGTTCGGCAGCAGCGCGTTGCGGGCGGCGTAGCTCAGGGCCACCCGGCGCTCCGACAGGCCCTTCGCGTGGGCGACGGTGATGTAGTCCTCCGACGAGACGGTCACCATCATGTTGCGCATGCTGAGGATCCAGCCGCTCATCGAGGAGACCAGGATGGTGGCGGCGGGCAGGACGCTGTGCTTGATCGCGCTCGGGATGAAGTACCCGTCGAACGCCGGCACGAGGCCCGCCTCGTAGCCGCCGGAGGACGGGAAGAAGCTCCCCGGCCCGGTGAACACGGCGATGGCGACGAGACCCAGCCAGAAGTACGGGATCGAGGACAGGAACGTCGTGGCCGGCAGCAGCCCGTCGACCCAGGAGCCGCGCCGCCAGCCGGCGCCGACGCCGAGCGCGGTGCCGAGGAGGAAGCTGATGATCGTGGTGATGCCGACCAGCCCGACCGTCCACGGCAGGCTGTCGCCGATCACCGTCGCCACCGGCGTGGGGAAGAAGGTGAACGACAGGCCCAGGTCGCCGTGGAGCAGCTGCCCCCAGTAGTCGAGGTACTGCTGCCAGATGTTCTCGTGCGTGTCCAGCCCGAACAGCACGCGCAGCGACTCGATGGCGTCGGCGCTGATCCGGCCCTGGTTGCGCGAGATGAGGGACTGCACGGGGTCGCCCGGCACCAGCCGCGGGATGAAGAAGTTGAGCGTGATGGCCGCCCACGCCGTGAACAGGTAGAAGGCCGCGCGCTGCAGGAGGAATCTCATCGCGGCTCCCCCAGGGTGGCGATGTCGGTCCGGCCGGCCGCCGCCGCGGGCGGTGACACGGCCGGGTCGGCGTCGGGCGCCGCCGAGCCGGGGGCGTCGGCGGCGACGGTGTCCGGGTCGTAGAGCCAGCACGCCGCCCAGTGGTCGGGCCGGTCGCCGATGGTCAGCCGCGGCGGCAGGTCCACCGTGCAGCGCCGCATGGCGTGCGGGCACCGGGGGTGGAAGCGGCAGCCGGCGGGCGGGGCGATGAGGCTCGGGGGCTCACCCCGGCCGCGGTCCTCCCGGGCGGCCGCGTCGGCCCCGGCGCCGTCGCCGGTGATCCGCTCCGGGTCGGGCGCCGAATCGGTGAGCAACCGGGTGTACGGGTGGGCCGGGTTCTGGGTGACGGTCTCGCTGTCGCCGCCCTCGACCATCCGGCCGGCGTACATCACGATCGTCTCGTCGGCGAAGTAGCGGGCCGAGGCGATGTCGTGCGTGATGTAGAGGATGGCGATGTTCAACCGCTGCTTCAGGTCCTGCAGCAGGTTGAGCACGCCGAGGCGGATCGAGACGTCGAGCATGGACACCGGCTCGTCGGCGAGGAGCACCTCCGGGTCGGCCCCGAGCGCCCGGGCGATGGCGACGCGCTGCCGCTGGCCGCCGGAGAGCTCGTGCGGGAAGGCGTCCAGGTAGCGCTCGGGCGGGGTGAGGCTGACCCGGGTGAGCAGCTTGGCGAGGGCCCGGTCCAGGTCCTCGGCGCCGCGCCCGGCGTTGCCGTGGATCCGCAGCGACCGGGTGAGGTGGTAACGGACGGTGTGCACCGGGTTCAACGAGGCGAACGGGTCCTGGAGGATCAGTTGGACCCGCCGCACGTACGACCGGAACGGCCGGCCGCCGCGTACCCGGGTGGACGTGCCGTGCAGGCGGAGGTCGCCGGCCGTGCGGGGATAGATCTGGGCCAGCAGCCGGGCCACCGTGGACTTGCCGGAGCCGGACTCCCCGACCAGCGCGGTCACCCGTCCCCGATGCAGCGCGAACGATACGTCGTCGACGGCGTGCACGACGGCCGGCGTCCGGGAGAAGAGGTCACGCAGCCGCCTGCGGACGGGGAAGTGCTTGGTCAGGCCGACGGCCTCCAGCACCACCTCGTCGGCCGGCGCCGCCGCGCTCTCGCTCAACGTCATGCCGAGTTCCTGTCTGAGCGTGGGGTGCGCCTCCCCGGCCGGCCGGGGGCCGGCCGGGGAGGCGGTGCGGGCGTCAGCCGTTGGCGGGCTTGAGGTGCAGGACCACGTCCAGCGCGTTGGGCTGGGTGGGCTGCATGGCGCCGTACGGGTTCGAGTCGTCCGGCCAGCCGGTCCAGTTCTTCGTGCTGTACGCGCCGCCAATGTTGTCCGCGCCGACCGGGATCATCGGCATCTGGTCGACGAAGATCTTCTGCAGCGTGTTCATGGCGGTGGTGCGCGCGGCGTCGTCGGTCGCGTTCGCGTAGGCGACCAGGGCGTCGGTCGCCTCCTTGTTGTTGAAGCGGCCGAAGTTGCCGGCGGGGGAGGCGGTGCCGATCGGCTTGAGCTGCCGGCCGTCCATGATGGTCCGGTAGATGTCGTACGGCGTGGCGCCGCCCTCGGTCCACCGGAAGGTCGCCTCGAAGTTGCCCTGCTCGACGTTGCGGAACCAGGCGTCCTGGTTGGCCTTGTCGACCGTGGCCGCGATGCCGATCTTCGACAGGTTGTCCTTCACGATCTCCAGGCTGGTCTGGTAGTCGGACCAGCCGGCCGGGTCGGTCAGCTTGATCGTGACGGCCTTGCCGGCCTTGTCCTTGAGGGTGTTGCCGTCCAGCTTGTAGCCGGCGCCGGCGAGCAGCGTCTTGGCGCCCTCGACGTCGACCTTGTGCTCCTGGCCCTTGAACTCGGGCGCGACGAACGAGTCACCGGCCGGGCTGGGCAGGCCGGTCACGCTCTTCACCTGCGGGTGGAAGTAGCCGGCCTCGGCCGTGGTGAAGATGTCGGCGCGGTCGATGACCATGTTCATGGCGCGGCGCAGCGCCGGGTCGTCGAACGGCTTCTTCGTGGTGTTGAGGTAGAGGCCGTGGATGCCCAGGATCGCCGGCGCCCAGACCTTGTGGTGCTCCTGGTCCTTGGCCACGAAGACGGCCTGGTAGTTGGGGATGAAGACGAAGCTCCACTCCGACTCGCCGTTGGCCAGGGCGGTGGTCTGCGCGCTGTTGTCCGTGTAGGAGGTGTAGCGCAATTCCTTGACCTTCGGCGGGTCCTGCCAGTAGCCCTTGTCGCGCACCGACAGCGTCATGCTGGCCGGGGTGAAGGACTTCAGGGTGTACGGGCCGCTGCCGACCGGCTGCTTGACCGTGTCGGTCGTCGGGTCGCTGATCTTCTCCCAGATGTGCTTGGGCACGATCGGCACCCGCCACAGCACCTTCTGCTGGTTGACGAACTGCGGGCTCTCCATCTTGATGGTGACGTCGTTGCCGCTGGCGGTGGCGTCCGTGTAGGGCACGCCCTGGTCGTTCAGCGCCGGGTACTTCTTCACCAGGTTGTAGGTGAAGGCCACGTCCTCGGCGGTGACCTTCTGCCCGTCCGACCAGGTGGCGTTGTCCCGGATGGTGACCTTCACCGAGGTGTAGTCCGACGACCACTCGGCCTTGGTGGCCAGCCACGGCTTGAACGGGTCGGCCGGCTTCACCGGGTTCCACATCATCAGCGGCTCGTAGATCTGCCAGCGGTAGCCCAGCGAGGCCGCGGCGGACGTGGTGAGGAACGGGTTGTTGTTCTCGGCCTGCGGGCCGTTCGGCATGCCGACGTTCAGCACCGTGGCCGCCTGGCCGTTCTTCTTGTTGGCGTTCGGGCTGTCGCCGCACGCGGCGACGCCGGTGGCCATCGCGCCGGCCAGCGCGACGGCGAGGAGTTGCCTTCTTCTCATGGAGGTCTCCCTCGGTGCTCCCGCAATCCTCGAGCGGGATGTGGTGGATGGAGGGTGTGCGGTGTTACCACCGGCGGGCGGGGCGCCCGCCGGTGCGGGTGGAACTGCAGCGGTGGCGAGGTCAGGTGCTGCCGGTCGAGGCGCGGACGGTGAAGGTCGTGGGGATGACGGTCGGGGCGTGGGGCAGCGGCGTGCCGGCGAGGTGGGCGATGAGGGTGCGCGCGGCGACCGCCCCCATCTCCCGCAACGGCTGGCGGACCGAGCTCAGCGGTGGGTGGGTGTGCCCGGCCAGCGGCAGGTCGTCGAAGCCCACCACCGCCACGTCCTCGGGGACCCGCCGGCCGGCGTCGCGCAGCGCCTGGAGCGCCCCGGCGGCGGAGAGGTCGTTGTGGGCGAAGACGGCGTCGAACGGCACCCCGTCGGCGAGCAGGCGTTCCACCGCGACCCGCCCGCACTCGAAGGTGAAGTCGCCCTCCACGACGAGGGCGGGGTCGATGGGCAGGCCCGCGTCGGCGTAGCCGTCCGCGAAGCCGGCGAGCCGTTCCCGGGTGCAGCCGAAGCGGCGCAGGCCGGTAACGACCAGCGGCCGTTTCCGGCCGTGCCCCAGCAGGTGCGCGGCGGCGGCCCGCGCGCCGGACTCGTTGGTGGTGCGCACCGACGGGAAGCCGGGCTGGTGGCCGCGGTCGTCGATGAGGATGACCGGCAGGCCGCGCTCGTGCAGCTCGGTGATGTAGTCGAGGGTGCCCTCCGGCTCGACCACGAGCAGGCCGTCGAAGGACTTCGCGGAGACCTGGGAGGCGAACCGCCGCATCGACTCGTCGCCCTGGGTGCAGGTGAACAGCAGCATGCCGTAGCCCTCGGCCTCGACCACGTCGGCCGCGCCCTGGAGCACCTCACCCATCCAGGGCCAGGTCAGGGCGGGCACCAGCATGCCGACCACCCGGGTACGCCCGCGGGCCAGGCCGACCGCGCGGGCGCTCGGCACGTACCCGAGGGCGTTGATGACGGCGCGGACCCGGTCCGCCGTGCGGACGTGCACCTCGCCCTTGCCGTTGAGCACCCGCGACACCGTCGTCTTGCTCACGCCGGCGCGCGTGGCGACGTCGGCGATGGTGATCGGCACGTGACGCTCCCGGGTCGCAGGGGTGAGGTGGATGTTTCGGAACCGGTTGCGGAAGCGGTTCCGTCGCAGTCAACCGAAGTGGCGGCGGTCACGTCAATAACGGCCGGATAACGAAACATGGCTAAGTTCGAAACGTGAAAAAAGTGGCTGTGGACAGTGCGGTCGATCAAGGGTGTGAGCAGCGTCGATACGCGGATGGCGGCCGGGGAGTGCCGGCCCTGCGGTTGCCGGCCCGGCCCGGTCGACGGCCGGTCAGGCCGGGCGGGCGCGGGCGTAGACGTCGCCCGAGTTGGCCTCGTACGGCAGGGCCTGCAGGTACGCCGCGATGTCGTCCGCCGGCCGCCAACCGGGCAGGGCGAACCCCATCTCGTCGCCGAGCGCCACGGTGAACGAGGTGAAGCCCAGGCCGGTGAGCCGGTCCAGGCAGCGCACCGCCAGGTCGCGTTCGATGGTGGTGAACTCGAAGGACAGGGCCGGAAGCGGCCGGCTCAGCCCGGCCAGCACGGCGTCCTCGAAGCCCTCCACGTCGATCTTCACGAAGGTGGGTACGCCGTGCGCCGCGACCAGCGTGTCCAGCGTCGTGCCGGCCACCTCGATCTCGGCGTCCCACACCTCGTGCGCCCAGCCGCCGGACCCGTGCGCGGCCTGCAGGAACCCCGCCGACGCCGTGGAGATCGTCGGGTTCGCCGAGTTCACGTGCAGCCGCACCGGCCCGGTACGCGCACCGCACGCCGCCTCGACGACGGTGACGTGTTCGTCGTCCGCGTACAGGGCGCGCAGGGCACGGGTGCAGAGCGGTTGGGGCTCGACGGCCACCACGCGGGCGCCGAGCCGGCGGAAGCTGCCGAGCCGGTCACCGACGTGCGCGCCGACGTCGAAGACCAGAGCGCCGGGGCGGACCAGGGGGGCGTAGAAGGCGTCCATCGCCGCCTCGCGGTCCGGGTCGCCGTAGTACGCCTCCAGGGACCGGCGCAGGCCCGACATGGTGGGGTCTGCCTTGAGTGCCTCGATCACCCCGATATGACCACCCACCCTGCCGACGCTAGCGGCGCGGACCTGTTCATGAGCCCCTTTCGGATGACCCACCGCAAGCCCGCCACCCAGCCTCCTAGGATGCTCTAGGCGGTGTGAGCCAGCCACCACCCGGCGAGGAGCACCCGGAGCACGTTCGCCAGGCCGACGCCTACCCGCCGCCGAGGCGGTGGCGCAGCGCGAGGTGGAGCACCAGCCGCCGGTCAGGATCGTCGAGAGCGTCGCCGAACAGCTCCCGCAGCCGGCGCATCCGGTAGCGCACGGTCTGCGGGTGGGTGTGCAGGTCCTCGGCCACGGCGATCACCTGCCCCTGCCGCCGCAGCCAGCCGTGCAGGGTCTCGGCCAGGGCCCGCCGGGCGGCCGGCCGCAGGCCGGCCAGCGGCGCGAGGCAGGCGTCGGCGAGATGGTCGGCCAGGCCCGGCTCCCAGCGCAGCAGCAGGGTGAGCGGGTGCGCGTCCCCGGCGAGCGGGTCGGCCGGCAGCACCCCGTCGCGGCGCAACGCCAGGGCCCGCCCGGAGATCCGGTACGACAGCCGGGCCCGGCCCAGCGCCACGCTGGGCCCGAGCGCCGCCCGCCGTCCCGCCAGCGCCCGGCGGGCCCGGTCCAGCCGCCCGGGCGTGTCCGGCTCGGGCAGCACGATCCGTACCACGTCGTCGATGACGGTGGCGATCGCGCCGCCGCCGATGGTCCGTCCCAGGTGCTCGGCGTCGTCGCCGTCGACGCTGAGGACGGCCACCGTGCGGGGCAGCGGCCAGCGGGCCGCGTCGGCGGCGGCGCGCAGCGCGGCCTCGGCGGGCGGTTCCGGCTGCACGAGCAGGGTGATCAGCCGCCGGCGGGTGGTGGCCCAGTCCTGCGCGGCGTCGCGCTGCTCGTCCAGGTATCCCTCGGCGGCGGCGCCGGCCAGCGCGTCGACGTAGCCGAAGAGCGCCCCGGCGACCACGTACAGGTCCGCCGGGGCGGGGCCGGCGGTCGTCGTGTGCGTGACCAGGAAGGCCCAGATCTCCCGGCCGCCGAGGGTGAGCACGGCGCGCAGCGCGTCGACCCGGTGCCCCTCCCGGTACTCGGTGCGGCCGAGCGCGTGGAAGACGGCCCGGGTGTCGGCCAGGTCGCGAGCCGGATCGGCGACCGCGTCGACGAAGGCGTCGACCGCGGTCCGCACGCCGAGGGCCAGGCCGCGCCCCTGCCCGCCGGTGAGGGAGCGGCCCTGCGCCCGCATGGCCGCGCGGACGGTCTCCAGGATCCGCCCGTGCAGCGGGGCGCGCAGGCCGCGCAGTTGCTCGCCGACCGCCGGCGCGAGGCGCGCGAGGCCGGGCTCGATGTCGAGCAGCGTGTCCGCCAACGTCGGCTCCCCACTTTGTCATCGCGGTGACAAATCCGGTGGCGGATCACGCACGCCCGGACCAAGGATTTTGGCACCAGGCTACGTACCGTCGGTGCCGTGGATACCGATGTGATCGTGATCGGCGCCGGGCTGGCCGGCCTGGTCGCCGCCGCCGAGGCCGCCGACGCGGGCCGCCGGGTGCTGCTGTTGGACCAGGAGCCGGAGCAGAACCTCGGCGGGCAGGCGTGGTGGTCGTTCGGCGGGCTTTTCCTGGTCGACTCGCCGGAGCAGCGGCGGATGGGCATCCGGGACTCCGTCGAGCTGGCCTGGCAGGACTGGACCGGCAGCGCCGCCTTCGACCGCCCCGAGGACCACTGGCCGCGCCGGTGGGCCGAGGCGTACGTGCACTTCGCGGCCGGGGAGAAGCGCGCCTGGCTGCGCGGCCTGGGCCACCGGGTCTTCCCCGTGGTGAGCTGGGCGGAGCGGGGCGGGGGAGCGGCCCACGGCCACGGCAACTCGGTGCCCCGGTTCCACGTCACCTGGGGCACCGGCCCGGGCGTGGTCGAGCCGTTCGCTCGGCGGGTCCGCGCCGCCGCCGAGGAAGGCCGCATCCGGCTGCTGTTCCGGCACCGCGTCGACGAGCTGGTCACAAGCGGCGGCGCGGTCACCGGCGTACGCGGCGCGGTGCTCGCTCCCGACGACGCCCCGCGCGGGCGACCCACCTCCCGGACCGTGGTGGGCGACTTCGCGTACGGGGCGCAGGCCGTGATCATCACCTCGGGCGGGATCGGCGGCGACCACGACCTGGTCCGGCGGGCCTGGCCGGCGCGGCTCGGCACCCCGCCGGAGCGGATGGTCACCGGGGTGCCCGCGTACGTCGACGGCCGGATGCTCGCGGTCACCGAGTCGGCGGGCGGTCAGGTGATCAACCCGGACCGGATGTGGCACTACACCGAGGGGCTGCGCAACTGGGACCCGGTCTGGCCGGGGCACGGCATCCGCATCCTGCCCGGGCCGTCCTCGCTGTGGCTGGACGCGACCGGCGAGCGGCTGCCGGCGCCGCTCTTCCCCGGCTTCGACACCCTCGCCACGCTGCGCCACCTGCGGGCCACGGGCCACGACTACAGCTGGTTCGTGCTCACCCAGAAGATCCTGGAGAAGGAGTTCGCGCTGTCCGGCTCGGAGCAGAACCCGGACCTGACGAACCGCAGCGTGCGGCAGGTGCTCCAGCGGGTCCGCCCCGGCGCGCCCGGGCCGGTGGAGGCGTTCAAGCGGCACGGCGCGGACTTCGTGGTCGCCGGCGACCTGCCGGAGCTGGTCGACGGGATGAACAAGCTGGCCGTCGAGAGCGGCGGGCCGCAGCTCGACGCCGTGGGGCTGCGCCGGCTCGTCGAGGCCCGGGACCGGGAGATCGCCCACCCGTTCGGCAAGGACGCGCAGCTGCATGCCATCCGGGGCGCCCGCCGCTACCGGGGTGACCGGCTGATCCGGGTCGCCACCCCGCACCGGCTGCTCGACCCGGCCGCCGGCCCGCTGATCGCGGTGCAGTTGCACGTGCTGACCCGCAAGACCCTCGGCGGCCTGCACACGGACCTGTCCGGCCGGGTGCTGCGCCCCGACGGCGAGCCCCTCGCCGGGGTGTACGCCGCCGGGGAGGTCGCCGGCTTCGGGGGCGGCGGCATGCACGGCTACAACGCCCTGGAGGGCACCTTCCTGGGCGGCTGCCTCTTCTCCGGCCGCACCGCCGGCCGGGCCGCCGCGGCCGCGGTCGGGTAGCCCGCACGCCGGCCGGGACCCGCCGGGCGGCGCCCCGGCAATCTTCCAAGATCACCGTCAGCGCCCGGTAAATTCCCGGCCCGTCGGGAGCAGCCGCCTGATCTCCGCGGCGGCCGGGTGCGCCGGTGCGACGGTCAGGAAATGCCGCAGCGTGTCTTCCGCCTCGACGGACCGGCTGTCCCGCTGCGCCAGCCCCAGCACCAACAGGCCGTCGGGGGAATCCGGCTCCCGGGCGAGCACGTCCCGGGCGGTTCGTTGCGCGGCGGCGCCGTCGCCGGCCCGGAGCAGCGCGAACGCGAGTCGCAGCCGGACGGCGTCGTCGGGCCGGTCCCGCAGCGCCTCCTGGTACATCTGCGCGGCGACGTCGTAGCGGTCCTGGGTCTCCAGGTCGTGGGCGAGTTGGAGGGCGACCGCGACCGGGTCGGCCGGCGCCGGCCGGGCGGGCGGGTCGAGCCGGTTGGCGACGATCGCGACGGACGCCACGAGCGCCAGCACCCCCACGGACACCACCCGCCACGCCCATCGTGCGGCCCGAGCGTCCGGCGTCCGGGGTGCGGCGGAACCGGTCCGGGAGGCACCAGGTCGAAGCGTCCGCAGGGCCGCGTAGCCGCCGGCCAGCAGCGCCAGCACGGGTACGCCCCACAGCAGCAGCCGGACCCCGCGGGCCGGTGGGTCGGTCAGCACGTCGGCGCCGTACCGCTGGACGAACCATCGCCGGATCTCGGTTGCGTCCCGCCCCTGGGCGACCTGGTCCGCCACCACCTGCCGCATCGCCGCCGCGATCGGTGACCGGGAGTCGGCCACCGACTCGCCCTGACAGGCCGGGCAGCGCAGCTCGGCGGACACCGCGCGTACCGGGTCCTGCCCGCCGGGGTCGCCCGCCGACCGGGCCAGCGCCGCGCCGGCCGCTGCGGCGAGCGTGACGAGCACGAGCGCCACCAGGGCGCGACGCCACCTCATCCGGCCAGCAGCGGCGCGATCCGCTGCTCCAGCCACTGCCGGGTCACCACCCCCTGCTGCCGGTCGACGAGCCGGCCGTCCCGGCCGACAACGAAGGTCTCCGGCACGCCCCGCACGCCCCACTCGACCGCCCGCGTCCCGTCAGGATCCGGCACCACGGTCAACCCGGTGGCACCGGTCTCGTCGAGCAGCGCCCGGACCGCGTCGGCGCCGTCGCGGATGTTCAGCCCGACCAGCCGGACGCCGCGCGGGGACCAGCTGCGCTCGGCATCCACCAGCACTGGCAGCTCGTCCCGGCACGGCCCGCACCAGGAGGCGAACACGTTGACCAGCACCACCTGGCCCCGGGCCTCGGACAGCGCGAAGCGGCCACCGTCCAGGGTGGCGCCGGACAGCGCCGGGGCGGGTCGGCCGGCCACCGCCGTGGCCCCGGCAGGGTCCGGCGTGGCGGGTGCGCGCAGGCCGAAGGCGATCAGGGCGCCGACGGCGACGGTGAGCGCGAGGACCGTCGCCGGCCCTGCGCGCAGCCATCCGGGGCGCCGCGCGGTCGGCCGTCTCACGTCGCGGCTCCCGGTCCGACGGCCACCGGGGCGGGTCGCGGTCGGTCCGCGCGAGCGGCCCGGCCGGTCCGCGGGCGGGCCGTGGCGGCGGCCGCGAGCAACCCGCCGACGGCGGTCAGGGCGCCGCCGGCCCAGATCAGGCCCACGAGCGGGTTCACGGCGAGCCGCACGGTGGCGGTGCCGCTGTCCTGGCTGACGGCGAGCAGCGTGACGTAGGTGTCGCGCAGCGGGCGGGTGTCGATCGCCGGCACGGTGACGGCGGTGTCCCGGGCGGCGTGGTACCGCAGCGCCGGCGTGATCGTCCGCGCGGCGCGGCCCGACGCGGTGAGCGCCAGCCGGGCCTGTACGGCCATGCCGCCGCCGCCGGTCCGGTCCACCCCGATCAGTCGTACCGCGACGTCGCTCACCCGCAGGGTCTCGCCGACCCGCAGCGTCCGTTCGGCGTCCCGGCCGTACGCCGAGGAGCCGGCGACGCCCACCGCGACCAGGGCGAGACCGGCGTGCGCGACCAGCCCGGCGAGCCGGCTGGGCCGCCGGTGCGGGCCGGGCCGGCGTAACCGGTGGGCCAGGTCCCCGGCCAGTCCGGTGAGGACGAACCCGGCCGCGCCGAACGCGGTGAGAGCGGCCGGACCGGGCCGGCTGAGCAGGCCGGCCAGGGCCACGGTGCCCAGACCGGCGGCGGCCGGGACGACGAGCCGCCGCAGCGCCGCCGACCGGTCGCGGACCCGCAGGGCCGGCGTCACGCCCATCACCAGCAGCACCACGACCGCCAGGGGCACCGCGGTGCGCTGGTAGTAGGCGGGGCCGACCGAGGAGCCCGCCCCGGTCAGCGGGGCGGTGAGCAGCGGCAGGATCGTGCCGATCAGCACCACCGCGGCGATGGTCACCAGGAGTACGCCGTGGACCAGCACCAGGGTGGCTCGGGACAGCGCCGGGGAGCGCCCGGGGCGGGTCGGCTCGGGGGCCCGACGGCCGGTCAGGACGGCCGACACCACCACCGCCAGCAGCACGAAGCCGAGCAGCATCGGGCCCAGCGGCGAGTCGGTGAAGGCGTGCACGCTGGCCACCGCACCGGATCGGGTGAGGAAGGTGCCGAGCAGCACCAGCAGGAAGCTCGCGCAGGCGAGCGCACCGTGCCAGGCAACCCGGCCGCGGACCAGGGTCGTGTGCAGGAACGCGGTGGCCGTCAGCCAGGGCAGCAGGGAGGCGTTCTCCACCGGGTCCCACGCCCAGTAGCCGCCCCAGCCCAGCACCGCGTACGACCACCAGGCGCCCATCCCGATGCCGGCGGTCAGCGCCGCCCAGGCCACCAGCGCCCACGGACGTGCCATTCGCACCCAGCCCGGCCCGGCCCGTCCCGCCAGCGGCGCCGCCACCGCGAACGCGAACGGTACGACCAGACCGAGGTAGCCGGCGTAGAGCAGCGGCGGGTGCACGCCCATGGCCGGGTGCTGCTGGAGCAGTGGATTCGGTCCGGGGCCGTCGACCGGCACCGGGCTCACCGCCCGGAACGGGTTCGCGGCGAAGGTGGACAGCGCGAAGAAGAACAGCATGACCACGCTGACGACCACCATGGCGTACGCGTGCAGCCGCGGCGGGTACGCGCGCCGGGCCAGCAGCGCGGCGTACCCGCCGAGGATCAGCAACCACAGCAGCAGCGAACCGTCCAGGGCCGACCAGAGGCTGGTCAGGGTGTAGTAGAGCGGGACGTCCCGGCCGCCGTTCTCGGCCACGAACCGGACGCTGAAGTCGTGCCGCAGCAGCGCCGTCTCCAGCAGGCCGCATGCCAGGGCGGCGGCGGCCAGGGTGGCGGCGGTGCCGCGCCGGGCGGTGCGGACGGCCGCGCCGAACAGGGCCACCCGCACCCAGAGCAGGGCGGTGAGGGTCGCGCAGGCGAGCCCGACGGCGAGGCCGGCGGTGCCGAGGTCACCCAGCATCGACCGGAACCACCGGGGAGGACGACGGCCGGTACTCGTTGCCGTGCCGGACCACCACGTGCTCCGAGCGGAACACGCCGTCGGACGACAGCGTGCCCTCGACGACCGCCCCGGTTCCCTCCCGGAAGGTCTCCGGGGGTGCGCCGCGCTGCTCGACGGTGATCTCGTGGCCCGCCTCGGCGAGGCGGAACACGACCAGATCGCCGTCGTGGCGCAGCGATCCGGGCACGACGTCGCCGCCGAGGCGGACCCGGTGGCCCGCGAGGCCCGGATCGTCGAGCAGTTCGCCCGGCGTCCGGTAGTACGTGACGGTGTCGCGGAGCGCGCTGGTGACCAGCAGGCCGCCGGCGGCGAGCAGCACCACGACGAGAGCCACCCGGCCCGCCCGGCGAGGCATCATCCGACTCCGGCCGGCGTGCGCTCGGCGGCGGGGGAGGGCTCGGGGGCCAGGCGGCGCTCCAGGCGGACCACCCGGTGCAGCAGGAGGCAGAACGCGGCGAGGGTCGCGGCGGCCACGGCGAAGAGCAGCGCGGTGGCCATCCGGGGGTCGATCGGCGGCCGCTGCGGGGCCAGGACCGTCGCCTGCTGGTGCAGCGAGCGCCACCAGACCACGGAGAAGTGCACCACGGGCACGAGGAGGAAACCGGCGACGCCGGCGACCGCGGCGGGCCGGGCCACCCGGTGGTCGCCGCCGTCGCGTGCTCCCCGGTGCTCGGCCAGCGCCCGGCGCAGGGCGAGGTAGCCGGCGTAGGCGAGCAGGAGCAGGGCGGTGCTGACCAGCCGGGGATCCCAGGCCCACCAGGTGCCCCACACCAGGTGCCCCCAGACGGACCCGGTGGCGATGGCGGCGGCGGTGAGCACCACCCCGAGCTCGGCCGCCGCCCGGGCGAACCGGTCCCAGCGCAGGTCACCGCCGATCAGGTACGCCCCGCTGGCCGCGAGCACGACCGCGAACGCGGCGTACGCCACCCAGGCGGCGGGGACGTGCAGGTACATCAGGCGTTGCGCGTCGCCCTGCAGTTCATCGGCGGGTGCGAGCCATCCGCCGGCCACCGTGGCCGCGGCGGCGAGCCCGCCGGCGGCCCAGGCCATCGTCCGACGTGCCCCGGCCGCTCTGGCGGTGTCCGTGAGGAGGTCCACGGTGGAGGCTTGCATCATCTCCCTGTCCGCGTCCCTGGGGCGCTTGACCGAGAAGGTGGGAACTGGACCCACCATAGGGCGGTCCGCGCCCCAGATGCCGTCGTTCGGGGATAAAAGGTATTAACGCCGAAAACCGGTACTAAGGTCCTTGCCGGTGAAGACGACAGCGCAGACCACCTCGCGCCCGGTCCGGCGGCAGCGCCGGCCGCGCTCGGTGCTGCCGCTGCTCTACGGCCCGCTGCTGCTCGCCGGCTGCTCCGGCGGCAGCCCGTCGGCCCTGAATCCGGCGGGGACCGGCGCGGCGCGGGTCAGCGGCCTGTGGTGGCTGTTGTTCTGGATCTCCATGGCGGTGTTCGCCGAGGTCATGGCGCTGCTGGCCTGGGCGCTCGTGTTCCGGCGGGGCGCCGCCCGGGTGCGTCACGGCCAGCCGTTGCGCTTCGTCACGATCGCCGGGGCCGGGCTGCCGTTCATCATCCTCGTGGCGGTCTACGGCGTCGGTCTGCGGGACCTCGCCGCGCTCGGCGCCGGCCCGGGCCGCGACGCGCCCACCGTGGAGGTCACCGGCCACAAGTGGTGGTGGGAGGTGCGGTACGCGGGCGCCTCCGGCGCGACCGCCAACGAGATCCACATTCCGGTGGGGGAGCGGGTCCGGGTCCGCCTGCGCACCGACGACGTGCTGCACAGCTTCTGGGTGCCGCAGCTGATGCCGAAGACGGACCTGATTGCCGGCGAGACCCGGGAGACCTGGGTGGAGGCCCGGCGTGGCGGCAGCTACCGCGGCCAGTGCGCCGAGTACTGCGGCACCCAGCACGCCCACATGGCGTTCCTCGTGGTGGCCGAACCCCGCGCCGACTTCGACGCCTGGCTGGCCCGGCTCGACGCCCCCGCCCGGGCGCCGCGGACCGAGGCCGAACGGCGCGGCCAGCAGACCTTCGTTCAAGGCACCTGCGCCGCCTGCCACACGGTCCGCGGCACCGGCGCGCAGGGGCAGGTGGGGCCCGACCTGTCGAACCTCGGCCGGCGGTGGAGCATCGGCGCCGGTGCGGTGCCCAACGACGCCGGACACCTCGGCGGTTGGATCGCCAACTCGCAGACCGTCAAGCCGGGCAACGCCATGCCCCCGCAGCCGGTCGACGCCGCCCGACTGCCCGACCTCATCGCCTACCTGCGGTCGCTGGAGTAGGGGCCGCCATGTCCTCGACCACCAGCACCGCCCCCGGCGTGGGCCGGGACGACCTGGCCCGGCTGGCCGAGCACTGGGCCGAGCCCCGCTCGCTGCGTGCCTGGTTCACCACGGTGGACCACAAGAAGATCGGCCGGCGCTACCTGGTCACCGCCGCGTTCTTCTTCGTCCTCGCCGGGCTCAGCGCCCTGGTGATGCGCACCCAGCTCGCCCGGCCCGAGTCCGGCGTGGTGTCGCCGCAGGAGTACAACCAGCTCTTCACCATGCACGGCACGGCGATGATCTTCCTGTTCGCCACCCCGATGCTCTTCGGCTTCGGCAACTTCCTGGTGCCGTTGATGATCGGTTCCCGGGACATGGCGTTTCCCCGGCTGAACGCCTTCGGCTACTGGGTGTTCCTCTTCGCCGGGCTGTTCATGTGGGCCAGCCTGCCGTTCGGGGCGGCACCCAACAACGGGTGGTTCGCGTACGCGCCGCTGAACCAGGTGCAGCACAACCCGGGCCTGCACATGGACGTCTACGCCCTGGGGCTGCTGTTCCTCGGCATCTCCACCACCTCGGGCGCCATCAACTTCATCGTCACCGCGCTCAAGCTGCGGGCACCGGGGATGTCGCTCAACCGGGTGCCGCTGTTCGTCTGGGCGATCGTGGCCACCGCGTTCATGGTGGTCTTCGCCCTGCCGGCGCTGAACGCGGACAACGCGATGCTCTTCTTCGACCGCCGGTTCGGCACCCACTTCTTCGACCCGTCCGGCGGCGGGAACGTGCTGCTCTGGCAGCACCTGTTCTGGATATTCGGACATCCCGACGTGTACATCATCGTGTTGCCCGCGCTGGGCATCGTCTCCGCGGTGCTGCCCGCGTTCACCCGCCGGGGCGTGGTCGCCTATTCGCTGATCGTGCTCTCCATCGTGGCGATCGCGATCATCTCGTTCGGGGTCTGGGTGCACCACATGTTCGCCACCGGGCTGCCGCAGCTGTCCTACAGCTTCTTCAGCGCGGCCAGCACCGTCATCACCATCCCGTCCGGGATCCAGATCTTCGCCTGGCTGGCCACCATGCTGCTCGGCCGGCTGGTGCTGCGGGTGCCGCTGCTCTTCGTCATCGGGTTCCTCGTGACCTTCGTGCTCGGCGGCGTCACCGGCGCGATGTTCGCGGTCACCGCGTTCGACCAGCAGGTCACCGACTCCTACTTCGTCGTGGCGCACTTCCACTACGTGCTGATCGGCGGGGCGGTCTTCCCGATGCTCGCCGGCATCTACTACTGGCTCCCCAAGATCACCGGCCGGATGTACCACGAGGGGCTCGGGCGGTGGGCGTTCGCGCTGACCTTCGCCGGCATGCACGTCACCTTCTTCCCCATGCACCTCACCGGCCTGTTCGGCATGCCCCGGCGCATCTACACCTACGGCAGCGAGCCGGGCTGGGACGGGTGGAGCCTGGTCAGCACCGTGGGGTCGTACCTGCTGGCGCTCGGGCTGCTGCTGGTGCTCGTCGGCGTGGTGCACGCGGTGCGGCGAGGCCGGCCGGCGCCGGCGGACCCCTGGGAGGGCGACAGCCTGGAGTGGTCAACGGCCTCGCCGCCCGAGCCGTACAACTTCCCGGTCATTCCCCGGGTGCACAGCCTGCACCCCACCTGGGACGCGCGGACCACCGAGTCGACCACCACCGGCGCCACCGCGGACCGCGTCCTCAGCGACGGCCGGCGCACCCTGTTCACCAGCGAGCTGGACGCCCGCACCGAGCGGGCGGTGGAGATGCCCGAAGCGTCGTTCAAGCCACTCGTCCTCGCCGGCGCGCTGCTGGTCTTCTTCACCGCCATGCTGCTGGCCGCGTACCCCGTCGCGGTCGTCGCCGTGCTGGTGGTGGCGGCGACCATCGCGGCCTGGCTCTGGCCGCCGCGCCGCCCCGACGAGGAGCTCGGGGTGGCGTCATGACGCACCAGGGCGGGGTCGTGGCCGCGGCCACCGGCGTCACGGCGCTGACCACGGAGGAGCCGGTCGGCCGGCCGACCGGCTGGTGGGGCATGGTGCTGTTCGTGGCCACCGAGGCCACCCTCTTCGCCTGCCTGCTCGGCAGCTACTTCTACCTCCGCTTCCAGTTCGGTCCGCAGTGGCCGCCGGGCGGCGTCGACAAGCCGAAGCTGCTCATCCCGCTGCTGATGACCGCGGTCCTGGTGCCCAGCAGCCTGCCCGTCGTCTGGGCCGAGCACGGCATCCGGCGCGGCCGGCGCGGGCGGCTGCGGGCCGGGCTCGCCGCCACCCTGGTGCTCGGGCTGACCTTCCTGGCCCTGCTGGCCGTCGAGTACGCCGAGGACCTCAAGCACTTCACCATGACCACCGACGTCTACGGCTCGCTGTTCTACCTGATCACCGGCTTCCACGGGCTGCACGTGCTGGTCGGGCTGACCATGATCGGGTGGCTGCTCGCCGCCTCCCTGCGCGGTGGCAGCTTCGGGTCCCACCGCCACGAACGCGTCCGCAACGCCGCGATCTACTGGCACTTCGTCGACGCGGTGTGGGTCGCCATCCTGTTCACCATCTACCTCTCCCCGCGGCTGTGATGACCACCGGACCCGGCCCGCACACCCGCCTGGCCGGCGGGCTGCTGCTCTGGTACGGCGTCCTCGGCGGGGCCGTGGCCTGGGCCGCGCACCTGCTCGTGGCCTGGCCGCTGGACGAGCTGACCTGCGCTGCGGGCCGCGAGCGCGTCTCCGCCGTGCCGCTCTGGCTGGCGGTGTGGCTCGCGGTGGTGATCCCGGCCCTGGTCACCGTGGGATCGCTGCTGGTGGCCACGCTGGCGTGGCGGCGCACCGCCCGGGCGTCGGCCGGCGCCGAGGACCGCGCCGTCGACCGCTCCCGGATGCTCGCCGTGGTCGGGGTCTGGGCGAACCTCCTGTTCCTGACGATCATCGTGCTCGGCGGGGTCGCCGTGCTGGTCTTCCCGCCATGTCAGGGCTGACCGTCTACCGGGCCCACGGGTCCGGCCCGGGCGACGTGGCCGACGGGCTGCTGACGATGCTGGCCGTGGCCGTGGTCTGCCTGCTCGCCGCCGGCTACGGCCGGGGTGTGCAGGAGCTGTGGGCGCGGCGCGGCCGCGGCCGGGTGGTGGCGGGCCGGCGGGTGACGGCGTTCGGCGCCGGACTGGTGGTGGTGCTGGCGGCCGACCAGGGGCCGGTGCACCGGCTGGCGGAGTCCTCCTACGCCGGACACATGGCCCAGCACATGCTGCTCCTGCTGGTGGCGGGCCCGCTGCTCGCGGCCGGTGCGGCGGGACTGCCGCTCACCCTGGCCACGCCCCGCCCGCTGCGCCGCCTGCTGGCCCGCGTCCGGGCCGCGGCGCCGGTGCGCCGGCTGCGCCGTCCGGCCGAGTACGCCCTGCTGGCCGCGGCGGCGCAGACCCTGGCCGTGTGGGTGTGGCACCTGCCGGGCCCGTACGTCGCCGCGGTCGACCGCCCGGTCCTGCACGCCGCCGAGCACCTGAGCCTGGTGGCGGCGGCCTGGCTGCTGTGGGCGCCGGTGCTCGGCCCGGCCCGCCACCGGACGCCCGCGCCGGTGTCGCTGCTGCTGCTGGTCGGCACCATGCTGCCCGCCTCCGCGCTCGGCGCGGTCCTCACCTTCGCCCCCGAACCGGTCTACCCGGCGCGCGTCCTCGGCCCCGATCCGCTCGCCGACCAACAGCTCGCCGGGCTGCTGATGTGGGCGCCGATGGACCTGGTGGTCCTGGTGGCGGCGCTGGCGGTCTTCCTCGGCTGGCTGCTGCGGCTGGACCGGGAGCGGCCCGCCCGCCTCGTCCCGGCCGGGCCCGGCCGGCCCGCCGTGCCGACGGCGAGCGACGCGGCAACCGAAGGGATGGTGCGATGAGCCGTCGTCTCTGGATGCTGGCAGCGGTGCTGGCGGCGCTGCCGATCGTGGCCGTGACCGGCTGCGCGTCGACGTCGCCACCACCACCGCCCGAGACCCGCGCCGGGCGGCCGGACCGGGGCGCGAAGCTGATCGCCCAGTACGGGTGCGGCTCCTGCCACACCGTCCCCGGCGTCGACCGGGCCGGTGGGCTGGTCGGCCCGCCGTTGACCCGGTTCGGCGCCCGGTCGTACATCGCCGGTGAGCTGCCGAACAACGCGGACAACCTGCGGCGGTGGATCAACGACCCGCAGGCCGTCGAGCCGGGCACCGCCATGCCGAACCTCGGCGTCAGCGCGATCGACGCGCAGGACATCGCCGCGTACCTCTACACGTTGGACTGAGGATGCGGCGACCACGAGCGGTGACCCTGCCCGCCCCGCACCCGCGCCGGGCCCTCGTGGCCGGGTCCGTGCTGGCGCTCGCCGTGGGCCCGGTGGCCCTCGCGCCCGCGCCCGACCCCACGCCGACCCCGGCCACCACCACCCCCGCCGGCGACCGCGGCACCCAGCTCTACCTGCAGCAGTGCGCGAGCTGCCACGGCGTGCGCGGGCAGGGGTCGCAGCAGGGGCCGTCCCTGGTCGGCGTCGGGCCCGCCGCGGTGGACTTCCAGCTCTCCACTGGCCGGATGCCCGTGTGGGGCGAAGTCTCCCAGCCGCGGCGCCGCGAGCCCGTCCTCTCCGCCGAGGACATCTCCGCGCTGGTCGACCACGTCGCCAGCTTCGGCGGCGGCGGCCCGCGGATCCCCCGGGTCGCCCCCGGCCACGTGGTCTCCGGCCGGGACCTCTTCGCCGCCAACTGCGCGCCCTGCCACGGGGCTACCGGTTCGGGGGCCGTGCTCACGAACGGCTGGAGCGCCCCACCGCTGTACGACGCCTCGCCCACCCAGATCGCCGAGGCGGTCCGGGTCGGGCCCGGGCTGATGCCGGCCTTCCCCGGCCAGGTGCTCACCGATCAGCAGGTCGACGACCTGACCAGCTACGTGCGGCGGCTGCGCACCGAGCGGCTGGACCCGGGCGGCAACCCGCTCGGCCGGCTCGGCCCGCTGGCCGAGGGGCTGCTCGCCTGGCTGGCGGTGCTCGTACTCCTGGTGGCCGGCGTGCGCTGGCTGGGCCGGAGGGCGGCGGAGTGAGGCGGCCGCCCCCGTCGCCGGCCGAGGAGTCCGCGAGCCGCCGGATCGTCGGCGCGTTCCTGGTGAGCGCCGCCGGGGCGGCCGGCTTCGCGGTGACGTACGGGCTGGGCGGCGACACCCGGTGGGAGGGGGTGAGCCTGGCGGTCGCGTTCGCCGGCCTTGCGGTGGGGCTCGCGGTCTGGGCTGGGCGGCTGGTCCCGGTCGGCGGGTACGTCGAGGAGCACGAGGGCTTCACCCCGCCCCCGGCCGAGCAGGCGATGACCGCGGCGGAGTTCGCCGCGCCGGACAGCCCGACGCGCCGGTACGGTCTGCTCGCGGCACTCGGGTTCGCGCTGACCGCCCTCGGCGTCGCCGCGCTCTTCCCGCTGCGCTCCCTGCTTCCCTTGGACCGGGTGCGCCCGCCCCGGACCCTCAAGGACACCCCGTGGGGGCCCGGCGTGCGGCTGGTCGACGACACGGGACGACCCCTGCGGCCGGACGACGTGCCCGCCGAGACGATGGTGGCGGTCTTCCCCGAGGGGGACCCCGCCGCCGGCGACGCCCCCGCCTTCGTGGTCCGCCTCGACCCCGAGCGCTTCTCCCGCCCGCCCGCCGGCGGCCACCTGGGCGGCCTGGTCGTCTGGTCGATGCTCTGCACCCACGCCGGCTGCCCGGTGCGGCTCTATCTCAAGGGCACGGGCCGGGTGCTCTGCCCCTGCCACCAGTCGTCGTTCGACCTGCTGGCCGGCGCCCGGGCGGTCGCCGGTCCCGCGGCGCGGCCGCTGCCGGGACTGCCGATCGAGGTCGGTCCGGACGGCTTCCTCCGGGCCACCGGCGACTTCACCGCGCCGCCCGGCGCCGGCTTCTGGAGCCGGCCATGATCATGAACCGGCTGGCCCGCGCGCTGGACGACCGGCTCCGGCTCTCCCCGATCACCCGCCGGGCGCTGGCGAAGGTCTTCCCCGACCACTGGTCGTTCATGCTCGGCGAACTCGCGCTCTACTCCTTCGTGGCGCTGGTCCTCACCGGCGCCTACCTCACCTTCTTCTTCGACGCCAGCTCCGCCGACCGCGTCTACCAGGGGTCGTACGCCCCACTGGACGGCAGCACCACCTCCGCCGCGTACGCCTCGGTGGTGCGGCTGAGCTGGGACGTGCGCGCCGGTCTGCTGATCCGGCAGACCCACCACTGGGCCTCGCTGGTCTTCGTCGCCGCGATCGTCCTGCACCTTTCCCGGATCTTCTTCACCGGGGCGTTCCGGAAGCCGCGCGACATCAACTGGCTGATCGGCGTCACCATGCTGACCCTCGCGCTGGCCAACGGCTTCACCGGCTACTCCATGCCCGACGACCTCCTTTCCGGACTGGGCCTGCGGATCATCACCTCGGTGGTGGAGTCGATTCCCCTGGTGGGGACCTGGCTGGCCGCCCTGGCCCTGGGTGGCGAGTTCCCCTCCGACGCGATGATCCCGCGGATGTTCGTCACCCACGTGCTGCTCGTGCCGGCCGTCCTCGTCGCCCTCATCTCCCTGCACCTGGGCATCCTGGTGCGGCAGAAACACACCCAGTTCCCGGGCCCGGGCCGGACGGAGCACAACGTGGTCGGGTCCCGGCTGTGGCCGAGCTACACCCTGCGCTCGCTCGCCCTCTTCGCCTGGGTGCTGGCGGTGCTGTTCGCCCTCGGCGGCCTGGCCCAGATCAACCCGGTGTGGCTCTACGGACCGTTCGAGCCGGCCCAGTCCACCTCGCCGGCGCAGCCGGACTGGTACGTCGCCTGGGGTGACGGCGCGCTGCGCCTGTTCCCGCCCTGGGAGTTCCGCATCGGCGGCTACCTGGTGCCGGCGCCGTTCTTCCCCGGCGTCGTGCTCGGCGGGCTGACCTTCCTGGCCCTCTACCTCTGGCCGTTCGCCGAGCGCCTGCGCACGCGCGACCGCCGTCAGCACCACCTGCTCGACCGGCCCCGGGACCACCCCGTGCGGATCGGTGTCGGTGTGGCCGCCCTGACCTTCTTCGCGGTGCTCGTGGTGGCCGCGGGCGACGACCTCCTGGCCCGGCTGCTCGGGGTGCCGGTCTACGACCTGCTGTACCTCTTCCGGGTCCTGGTGCTCGTCCTGCCGATCCTGACCGGCGCCGTCGCGTTCCTGACCGCGCGGGCGCTGCGCCGCGGCGACGCAACCTCGCTCGGGGACCTCACCCGGGTCGACCTGCGGCGTGCCGGCCGTCCCTCCCGCCGACCCGCGCAGCGCGACGACGAACCCGAGATCCCCGCGCCGGACCGACCGGGGGTGCGGATCGAGCTGTGGCCGGAGGGGGAGGTGTGGCGGTGGCGCTACCGCGACGAGGCCCGGCGGGTGGTGCTGACCGCCAACCGGGTCGCCGTGTCGGAGGAGGAGGCGGTCGAGGCCGCCCGACTGGCGTACCCGGGCGTGGACCGGGTCGTGGTGCCGGGGCCGCCCCCACCGCCTCCGCCCGGGCCGGTGCGGGCCGCCCTGCGCCGGTGGGGACGGGCGGCAGCCGCCGGTTCGTTGCTCGTCGCGGCGCTGGTCGAGCGCAGGCGCGACCGCCGCCGGCAGCGGGACGGTGACGAAGCCGAGCCGGTGGAGGACGTGGACGCGGCGCCGCGCGGTGGGTGAACCGATGCCTGGCGCCCCACCCGGGACGGGCGGGGCACCAGGCGTCGGCTGGTGGTCAGGTCTGGTTGCCGGGCACGTTCTTGTAGTCCTGCGGGCTGATGCCCTTCGGGCGCGGGTCCTTCTGCCGCTGGCCGCCGCCCTGGTTGGCGTTGGCCGACCCACCGAGTTTCCGGATCATCTCGCCCTTGTTCATCTGGTCGACGTTGCGCATTCCGGCGCGTTCCGCCTGCTTGCGGAGCTCACCGGTCTTCATCTGGGCGGGATCGCGAGCCATCGTTCCTCCTTCGGTGGGCGGACGAACGGGGGACCCGGTCGGCGTCGCCGGGTCGAAGGCCGATCGTGCCGGTGACGGCCTGGCCGCACCCTTTGGCCGCTGTCGTCCGTCTCGCCACTTCCTGGTTGTGGCGGTTCACGGTCCCGGCTCGCTTACCCGGCAATGGGCCGCACCAACGTCGGTGGGCGCCGGTCCGGGCGGGGGCGTCGATCAGCGCGGGCCTCCGGGGACGGCCGGGGCGGGCTTTGCGTCGGCGCCGGGTCGGCGGACCGCCGGCAGCACAAGTGGCGTGCCGGTCTCCGGGTCCTCGATGATCCGGCAGGGCAGGCCGAACACCTCCTCGACCAGCTCGGTGGTGACGATCCGCCGCGGGTCGCCGGCGGCAACCACCCGTCCGTCCCGCATGGCCACCAGGTGGGTGGCGTACCGGGCGGCCTGGTGCAGGTCGTGCAGGACCGCCACCAGGGTGCGCCCCTGCTTCTCGTGCAGCCGGGCGCAGAGGTCCAGCACCTCGACCTGGTGGGCGATGTCCAGGTAGGTGGTCGGCTCGTCGAGCAGCAGCAGCGGCGTCTGCTGGGCCAGCGCCATGGCGATCCAGACCCGCTGCCGCTGCCCGCCGGACAGCTCGTCGACCGGCCGGTCGGCGAGCTCCGCGACCCCGGTGTCGGCCATCGCGCGGTCGACCACCCGCTCGTCCTCGCGGGACCACTGCCGCAGCAGGCCCTGGTGCGGGTAGCGGCCCCGGGACACCAGCTCGGCCACCGTCAGCCCGTCCGGGGCCACCGCCGACTGCGGGAGCAACCCGAGGGTACGGGCCACCTGGCGGGCCGGCCGGCGGTGGATGTCGGCGCCGTCGAGCAGCACCGTGCCGCGGGCCGGGCGCAGCAGCCGGGCCAGGGCGCGCAGCAGCGTCGACTTGCCGCACGCGTTCGGCCCGATGATCACCGTGAAGGACCCGTCGGGGACGGCGACCGTGAGGTCCTCGGCGACGGTGCGCCGGTCGTAGCCGAGGGTCAGCGCCTCGCCGACCAGCCGGGGGGTGTCGGGCCGCATCAGGGTTCCCTTCTCGTCGGGGCCGGTCATCGCCGGCTTCCGCGTTCACCGGCGAGCAGCCAGGCGAGGTAGCCGCCGCCGAGTACGCCGGTGACGACGCCGACGGGCAGTTGCCGGCCGGCCACCGCGTGCTGGGCGAGCTGGTCGGCGGCGAGCAGGAGGGCCGCGCCGACGACGGCCGACGGCAGCAGGTTCGGCCCGGGCGCGCGGGTGAGCCGGCGGGCCAGGTGCGGCGCGGTCAGCGCCAGGAAGGACACCGGCCCGGCGGCCGCCGCGGCGGCCGAGACCAGCAGCACGGCCGAGCCGAGCGCGGCCGTCCGGACCCGGCGCACCGGCACGCCGAGCCCGGCCGCGGAGTCGTCGCCCATCTCCAGCAGCCGCAGCGCGGGGGCGCGGGCGAGCAGCACGGCGGGCAGCAGCACCGCGAGCGCGCCGAGCACCGGCAGGGCGTTCGCCCAGCCCCGCCCGTCCAGGCTGCCGGTGATCCAGAGCGCGGCGCGGGCGGCGTCCATCAGCGGGGCGCGGGTGAGCAGCCAGCCGTTGACGCCGGTGAGGATCGCGGTGACGCCGATGCCCACCAGCACCAGCCGGTGCCCGCCGACGCCGTGCCGGCCGGCCAGCGCGTAGAGCAGCAGGCCGGTGGCCAGCCCCCCGGCGGCGGCGGCCCCGGCCAGCGCGGCGCTGCCGCCGCCGGCCACCACCACGGTCAGCGCGCCGGTGGCGGCGCCGGAGGTGACCCCGAGGACGTCGGGGCTGCCCAGCGGGTTGCGGGTCAGGGACTGGAACACCGCGCCGGCCAGGCCGAGGGCGGCGCCGGCCGCCAGGGCCGTGGCCAGCCGGGGCAGCCGCAGTTCGGTGACGATGAACCGGTCGGCGGGGCTGCCGCCGCCGGCCAGCACGCGCAGCACGTCGGCCGGGGCGATCGGATAGTCGCCGGCGCCGACGGCCAGCACGGCGAGGCCGAGGGCGAGCAGCGTGCCGGCCAGGCCGACGACGAGGGCGCGGGGGCGCAGGCGCAGCGACAGCCCGCCGGGAAGGCGCAGCACGATCACAGCCGGCCCACCCGTCCGCGCCGGACCAGGTGCAGGAAGAGCGGACCGCCGAGCACGGCGGTGACCAGGCCGACCTGGAGTTCGCCGGGGCGGCCCAGCAGCCGGCCGGCCACGTCGGCGGTGAGCAGCAGCGCCGGTGCGAACACGGCGCACCAGGGCAGCAGCCGGCGCGGGTCGGGCCCGGTGAGGGCGCGTACGAGGTGCGGGGCGAGCAGGCCGACGAAGACGATCGGCCCGCACGCGGCGGTGGCCGCCCCGCAGAGCAGCGTGACGGCGACGATCACCGCGCCCCGGACCAGGCCGGGCCGGGCGCCGAGCGCCCGGGCGGAGTCGTCGCCGAGGGCCAGGGCGGCCAGCGGGCGGGTCACCAGCAGGGCGATCACCAGCCCGGCCAGGACGAACGGCAGCAGGCTCGGCAGGGTGTCGGTGCGCGCGGCGGCGAGGGAGCCGACGGTCCAGAACCGCATGCGCTCCAGCGAGGTGCTGTCGACCAGCATCATGGCGCTGACGTAGGAGTAGAGGGCCGCGTTGAGCGCCGCGCCGGCCAGGGCCAGCCGGGCGGGGGTGGCCTGCCGGCCGCCGGCGATGGCGTGCACGGCGACGGTCACCGCGGCGGCGCCGAGCAGCGCGTACCAGACCTGCTGGTCGAGGTCGGCGACACCGAGCAGCGCGGTGGCGGTGGCCACCGCGGCCGAGGCGCCCGCGTTGATGCCGAGCAGGCCGGGGTCGGCGAGCGGGTTGCGGGTCAGCGTCTGCATGGCCGCGCCGGCGACGCCGAGCGCCGCGCCGGCGGCAAGGCCGAGCAGGGTGCGGGGCAGCCGTCCCTGGTGCACCACGGCGTACTCGGGGGAGGCCGGGTCGGTGAGGCCGTGCCACACGTCGGCGAGGGAGAGCGGCTTCGCGCCGAGGGCGAGGCTGAGCACGGCCACCGCGGCGAGCAGCAGCACGCCGAGGGCGAGCCCGCCGGCCCGAAGCCGGCGGCGGCCGGTCGCCGGGGCGGCGACGGCGCCGCTTCGGGGTGGGGTGATGACGGACAGCGTGGGCTCCGGGGGCAGGAAGGGCCTTGACGGGGACGTGGGTTAGGTTAGCCTAACCTCGCTGTCCATGGTCGTTCGCAGACCCGTACCGAAAGACTTCGCCATGCCCGACATCGCGTCCAGCCGCCGGCTCTCCCGCCGTGGCCTCCTCGCCGCCGCCGGTGCCGCCGGCCTCGGCGCCCTCCTCGCCGGCTGCGGCAAGGACGGCGACGACGCCGCCACCAGCGCCGGCCCGACCGGCGGCCCCTGGTCGTTCACCGACGACCGGCAGCAGAAGGTCGACGCCGCAGCCCGACCGTCCCGGATCGTCGCCTTCACCGGGGTGGCCGCCGCCCTGGTCGACTTCGGACTCGACACGCAGATCGTCGGCGTGTTCGGCGAGACGAAGAAGGCCGACGGCAGCAAGGAGCCGCAGGCCGGCGACCTGAACGTCGAGCAGGTCGAGATCCTCGGCAACGCCTGGGGCGAGTTCAACCTGGAGAAGTACGCCGGGCTCCGGCCCGACCTGCTGGTCACCCACATGTACGACCCGGGCGCGCTCTGGTACGTCCCGGACGAGAGCAAGGCGAAGATCCTCCCGCTGGCACCGAGCGTCGCCATCACCACCGCGCGCGTGCCGATGACCAGGCCGATCGAGCGGTACGCCGAACTCGCCCGCTCCCTCGGCGCCGACCTCGACGCGAAGAAGGTCACCGACGCGAAGGCCCGGTTCACCGCCGCCGCCGAGGCGGTCCGCCAGGCGGTCAAGGCGAACCCGGGGATCAGGGTGATGGCCGCCTCCGGCAGCCCCGACCTGTTCTACGTCTCCAACCCCAAGGTCAGCACCGACCTCATGTACTTCGCCGAACTCGGCGTCGACATCGTGGTGCCGACCAAGCTCGAACAGGGCGACTACTTCGAGGCGCTGAGCTGGGAGAACACCGCCAAGTTCCCGGCCGACCTGATCCTGCTCGACAACCGCCCCACCGCCCTGCAGCCCAAGGATCTCGCCGCCAAGCCCACCTGGGCGCAGCTGCCCGCGGTGAAGGCCAACCAGGTCACCCCGTGGGACGCGGTGCCCCGCTTCTCGTACGCCGGCGCCGCCCCGCTGCTGGAGAACCTGGCCACCGCCATCCGGGCCGCGAAGAAGGTCAGCGCGTGACCACCGCGGTCGCCCTGCGCTACCGGTTCTACGCCGCCCGGGTGGCCGCCACCCGGGCGGTGGGCGACTGCCTGGTCCGGGTCACCTTCGGCGGCGACGACCTCGGCGAGTTCGCGGGCGGCGGCCGCGACCAGAGCGTCTCGGTCTTCCTGCCGCACCCCGGCCAGGACGCCCCGGTCGTCCCGGTCGGGGCGGGGGAGGACTGGTACGCGGCCTGGCAGGCCCTGGACCCCGCCGTCCGGGCCGTGATGCGGTCCTACACGATCCGCGCGCAGCGCCCGGAGCTCGGCGAGCTGGACATCGACTTCGTCCGGCACGGTGACACCGGCCCGGCCACCCGCTGGGCCGGCCGGGCCCGGCCGGGTGACCAGGTGCTGGTGCTCGGCCCGGCCGTGCCCGACGAGCGCACCGTGCGCTTCCAGCCGCCCACCGGCGCCGACTCCGTGCTGCTGGTCGCCGACGAGACCGCGCTGCCGGCCGTCGGCGGGATCCTCGACTGGCTGCCCGCCGGCACCCCGGTCCGGGCCTTCGTCGAGGTCCCCACGGCCGGCGACATCCAGCCGCTGCCCAGCGCCGCCCGCGCCGAGGTGACCTGGCTGGTCCGGGGCGCCACCACACCGGGCAGCAGCCTGCTGGCCGACACGCTGCGCGGCGCCCGGCTGCCCGGCGCCGCCCCGTACGCCTGGATCGCCGGCGAGGCCGGCATGGTCCGGTCGGTCCGCCGGCACCTGGTGGGCGAGCGAGGGCTGGACCGCCGCCGGGTCACCTTCGCCGGCTACTGGCGGCGCGGCGCGTCGGAGGAGGACCTCCGGGCCGAGGCCGCGAGCGCCTGACCGGCCCGGCGGCGGGACCGCAGCGCCACGGGGGTTAATACTCCAACGTCACTTGGCTTCGGCGTTGGGCGGGGCGTGGGTATGAGGACGGCCATCGCGTTGATCATCGATGGTTTGTGAGGACGAACGCAGAACGCAAGACCTTCTGGTCGTTGGCCGAACGCGCTGGTCACGCCGATCCGTAGGCGATGCAGCGACTGCTGCGGACGGCGCGCCCGCGCCCGGGCTGTACCGCCGGTGGCGCCCGGACCGCCGGGGCCCGCCGTGACCGAGGTGGTGGCCGCCGCCCGCCTGCAGGCGCAGGAGGCGTACGAGCGGCTGCGCCGGTACTTCATCGTCGCCCTCCAGGCCGGCCTCGGGGCCGGGCTGTCCTGCCGGAGATCGCCCGGTCGCAGGCGTTGCACGCCGCCGAGGCGGCCCACCGGGCCCGGACGCAGGACCTCGGCTTCTCCGGCGCCATCGTCGCCTCGCAGATCTTCATCGTGGTCGGCGAGCTGCTCCAGGCGTCTGGCCTGATCAAGGACGAGGCGGACCGGATGGCCGGGGTCTGAGCCGCGCCCGCGCCGGCGCCACCGGCGGGTGACCGTCACGGGCAGCCGGGACCGTCGAGCGCGGCGAGCCGGCCCTGCACGTCGGCCAGGACCGGATGCCCCGGCACCAGCAGGGCGAGGGCCTCGCCGAACGCCCGTCCCGGGCACAGGTGCCGGTACGCCCACAGCGTGCCGGTCACCCCGATCAGCTCCAGCCGGGCCGGGCCGCCGCGCGGCAACTGCGCCTGCACCGGCGGCGGCAGCTGCGCGTACACCTGGGCCCGGAACGTCGGATCGGCCATTCCCGGCACGGCCAGCAGCAGGTCCACCAGCTCGCCGTACTCCTGCGGGGTGGGCGGGTCGGCGGGTGCGCGCGGTGCGGGCACGCCACCCCCGGCCGGCCGGTCCTCGGACGCGGCCAGGGCCAGCAGGGCCTGGCGCAGCACCACGTACGACCGGTGCCCGGGCGATTCAGGCTGGACGATGCTGGAATGGTCCCCGGGGATCACCCCGGCGTCCGGAAAGACGCTGCGTGCGGACGCCGGCGGCACCACCCCGTCGCTCTCGCCCGCGAAGGTCAGCACCCGCAGCGGCGGCTCCGGGGCGTGCACGATCCGGTGCAGCACCACGCGCTGCGCGTCGAGCACGGCAGCGTTGAGCGGACGCAGTTCCCGCTCCTGCGGGTTGTTGCGGACCAACAGCCGGCGCGCCGGAAGGCCCAGGTCCGAACCGGCGCTCGGGCAGGCGTACATGACCACCAGGCGGATCCGGGCGAGCTCGTCGCCGCCGTCGGCGAGCATCCTGGCCAGCGCCCGCTGCACCACCAGACCGCCCTGGCTGTGCGAGACCAGCACGAGCCGGGCCCGGTCCGCCAGGTCGTGGCGTAGGAACGTGCGCAGGCTGTCGGCCACCTCGTCGAAGGTCGGCACCTGCCGCAGCGGATGGACCGAAAACAGCGACGTCGCGTACGTGAACGCGTGTGTCTCGAACGCGCCGAGCGCCTCGTCGCGGCGGATCAGGCCGCGGAAGTTCGACCAGACCCGCGCCGAGGACAGGAATCCGTGTACGAACACCACCGCGGTCCCGGCCACGGACCGAACCTAGCACCGGAGGCCGGCGCCGTCCTCCACAGCGGACGCGCGGGCGGTCCCCATCGTCGAATTCGCGACCACGCCACGTGGCGTTTCTTCGGCCTGCCGAGCGCTGCGGAGCCCCGGCACTATGGATAATGACTCCCCGTGAATCAACCGTTCGCTGTCGACGTCGACTCGGAACTCGTCGACCTCGCGGGTGTGTCCCTCGACCGACTTCCCGAGCTTGACCAGGAGATTCTCGGTCCCGTCATGGGTCGGCTGCTCCGCCGTGTCGACGATCCCGAGAGCATCACCAGTGGTTACAATCCGCAACGTCTCGACTGATGACGCCAGCCTGCGTGGAGGGACCATGACCGTTGCGCAGCCGGTGGACGAGCCCGTCCGACACCGGCTCGACCACCGTCACTTCGCGGCCGTGGCGGTGGGCGGCGGGGACGCCGGGACCATCGAGGAGCTGCTGGCGGCCGAGCACAGCTGGCGGCTCCTTCAGCTGCGCGCCGTGCTCGATGCCGTGGCCGAGGCGCCGGAGGTGGCGGGCCCGTTGCCGCCGGTGGCCGACGCCTGGGCTCTGTTGGTGGCGGCCCAGCGGCGCGCCCCGGCCGAGGTCGACCGGCTGATTCTGCACCCCCACGTCGGCACCTGGGCGGGCTACGTGCTGCGGCGGCTGCGCGCCTCCACCGGCACGGCCGACGGTCCGCTGTGGGTGGACCTCGGGTACCTGCACGCCCTCGCGGCCGTCGCCGGGGTCCGCGCGGGCCTCGACTTCGCACTGCGAGTGCCGGTGCGCGACGGGTTCGTGGCGCTGCCCACGCTCGGCGGCGCCACCCTGCCGGCCACGGACCGATGGGCGGTCGCCGAGGTGACCGGCACCGACGGCGCGGCGGCCCTGGCGCTGGGCGGCTCCCGCGTGCGCTTCGAGGCCGCCGGCACCGGCAGCGAGGGCTGGTTCGCCCTGCCCACCGTCCGGGCCGAGGCCGGCGGGCACATCCTCGCGGTCACCCTCGACTTCCTCGACCCGTACCGGAACCTGCGCACCCCGACGCCGCCCGATCTGGACACGGTCGCGGCAATCGACCGGTGGCGGACGCTGCTCACCCAGGCGTGGGAGTTGCTCGTCCAGGTCTGTCCCGACCGGGCCGTGCCCATCGCTCGCGGCCTGTTCTCGGTGGTGCCGCAGCGCGCCGCGGAGCGGTTCCGCACGATGAGCGCCTCGGCCGGGGACGCCTTCGGCAGCATGCTCGTCTCGGAGCCTGAGGACGCCCCGGAACTCGCGGTCACCCTGGTGCACGAGTTCCAGCACATCAAGCTCGGCGGGCTGCTGCACCTCACGCCGCTGCTGACCGCGGAGCCCGCGCGTCGCCTGTACGCGCCGTGGCGGGACGACCCGCGTCCGCTGGGTGGCCTCGTCCAGGGCGTGTACGCCTTCGTCGGGATCACCGAGTTCTGGCGGGCGTACCGGACGATCGCCACCGGCGCCGCGCGGGCCGTGGCGCACTTCGAGTTCGCCCGCTGGCGGCAGCAGGTGTCCGCCACGCTGGACATGATGCGCACCCTGCCCGAGTTGACCGACGTCGGCCGGCATCTGCTCGATGGCCTGCACGCGACCGCCGAGACGTGGTGGCCGGAGCAGGTGCCCGCGGATGTCCTCGCCGCCGCGAAGGCCGCGGTCGCCGACCACCGGGCCCGGTGGCGGCTGCACCACCGGCGCCCCGATCCCGCGGTGGTGGACGCGTTCGCCGCGGCCTGGCGGGCCGGGGCGGCCCGACCCGACATCGACTACCCGGAACCGCCGGTGGAGGCGGACGGCGCGGCCCGCCGGCTCGACACCCGCGCGGTCCTGCTGCTGTGGCGGCTCACCGATCCCGAGGGTTTCGAACGGCTGCGCAAGGACCCGTCGGCAGTCGGCGCGCAGGTGTCCGGAGCCACCCCCGCCGACCTCGCCTATGTCGCGGGTGACCTGGCGCAGGCACACGCGCACTACCTCGCCGGGCTGGCGGCGGAGCCCGCGGACCCGGCGGCCTGGGCCGGGCTGGGCCTGACCACCGCCGCGCTCGACCCCGGCCCGGCCGCCGAGGCGCTGCGGGACCGCCCGGAACTCGTCCGGGCCGTGCACCGCCGGATCGGCCCGGGATCGGCGGTCGATCCCGTGGCCCTGGCCGCCTGGATCGTGCGGGCACCGACCCGGTCGTGAGCGCCGCGTCTCCGGCGGCCGGCGGCGCTCCCGCCGCGCCGCCGGGGGCGCCCGCTACAGCGGCATCGGGTCCAGGTCGCAGTCGCCCCGGACCGTGGCGTCCAGGCCCGCCCGGGTCGCCGGGTGGGCGTCGCCGAGGGTCTGGCGGAACTTCGGTTCGATCTCCGCGAGCAACTCCCGGCCCTCCGCCTCCCGGTCCAGCGCGATCAGGTCCATGGCCAGGTTGCCCAGCGTGATCAGCGTGGTCGGGTGCTCCGCCCCGAACACCCGCCGGGCCCGCTCGGTCGTCGCCTGGTCCACCTCGTACGCCGCCGCGTGTTCGCGGAGCACGAACAGGTCGTTGCCGAGATTGATCGAGGCGGCCAGCACCAGGGGATGGTCCGGACCGAGCCGCCGGGTGAGCACCGCCAGGCCCGCCTCGTTGACCGACCGGGCCAGGCGGGGTTCCCCACGTAGCCGGTGCACGATCGCCGCGTTCAACCCGGCCGCGACGGTGTACGGGTGCTCGTCGCCGAAGAGCTGACGGTACCGCTCGGTAATGTCCTCGCTGAGCCGGGCGGCGGTGGTCAGGTCACCGGTGGCGCGCAGG
This sequence comes from Micromonospora sp. NPDC005305, assembly GCF_040607315.1. NCBI lineage: Bacteria > Bacillati > Actinomycetota > Actinomycetes > Micromonosporales > Micromonosporaceae > Micromonospora > Micromonospora sp. NPDC005305. Next base: position 205,010 of record NZ_JBEXGL010000009.1, read on the forward strand.
TCGACTGCCAGGCCGAACGCGGCGAGCAGGGTGTCGGGGTGGGCCTCACCGTAGCGGGCGGCGAAGCCGTCGCGTACCTCCTGGGACAGGGCGCGGGCGGTGGTGTGGTCGCCGGCCTTGCGCACCGCGGAGGCCAGCCGCCGCTTGGCGAGCAGGGTCTGCGTCTGCGCGCTGCCCCACACCAGAGGCAGCCGGTCCACGACGTTCTGCATCTCGGCCCGGGCGGGAAGGTACTCGCCCAGCTCCCGCCGGTCGATGATCAGGTTCAGGTGGGACTCAAGGGTCTGGGCGTGGTCCTCGCCGAACAGCAGCACCCGGTGCGCGTAGGTGGCGCGGTCGACCTCGAAGGCGCGCCGCATGTCGCCGGTCAGGCGCAGACTCACGGCGAGGTTGTGCGCGGCGTTGAGGGTGCTCGGGTCCTCTTCACCCAGCGCTGCCACGTGCCGGCGGTAGACGTCCTCGTCCACCTCCAGCGCCCGGGCGAACTCGCCGGCGATCCGCAGGTCGGCGGCCACCGCGCCGAGGGCGCTCAGCAACTCCTCGGTGTCCTCGGTGGTGGTGCGCTGGTGCGCCTCCAGGATCCGCGCGTTCAGCTCGGCCGCCTCGCCGTGCCGGCCCAGCTTGAACAGCATGAACCCGAGCCACTGCCCGATCTGGAGGGTCATTTGGTCGGCCTCGCCCAGCCGTTCCCGCCAGGTCTGGTACGCGTGCTGGGACAGCTCCAGCGACGCCTCCAGGTCACCCCACCAGTAGAGGTAGCGTGCCTCGTTGTAGACCAGCTGGTGCACCCAGCCCTGAGTGGACTCCACCGCGCCGGAAACCAGCACGTGCGGGTACAGGTCGGCGTAGCTGGGCCAGTTGGCCGGGGTGTCCGGGTCGTTGCGGTCGCCGGAGGCGAGCAGCCGGTGGGCGCTGGCGCGCATGGACGTCCGCTCCGCCTCGGTCATCCGGTCGAGCAGCACCGCCTGGATGAGCCGGTGCATCTGGATCGAGTTGGTGCGGTGGATGACCCGAGCCAGCGCGTACCGGTTGATGTCCCGGATCGCTCGGCCCAGCCGCATCGGGTCCCGCAGGGCCGGGTTCAGCTCGGCGTGGATGTCGGCGTTCTGCGCGCCGCTGAACAGGGTGCGGGGGATCGGCTCGGGGGCCAGGAAGGAGCAGACCTGCAGCAGCCGGAAGGCGGCCGGATTGGACACCACCAGCCGGTCCAGCGAGACGTTCCAGGCGGCCGCCACGGGCAGCTGGTAGTCCATCGGAGGGGCCTGTTCGAGCAGCTCGACCCGCTTCTCCTCGAACAGCCGCAGGTACTCCTCGGCCGGCATGCCCGTCTCGGCGCGCCAGGCCGCCGCCTGTTCCAGCGCCAGCGGCAGGTCACCGAGCGCCTCGGCCAGCTGGTCGGCCTGGTCGTCGGTGAGCTCCGGTCCGCGCCGCCGGAGCAGCTCGACGCTCTCGATCCGGCTGAAGACATCCACCTCGAGCGTGCGCGCCATGGTCGCCCACTGCGGGTTGCGCGACGTGATCATGATGTTGCCGGATCCGCCGGTCGGCAGGTAGGGCACCAGCGCCTCCGGGCTCTCCGCGTTGTCGAAGATAAGCAACCAGCGCGGGTACGGCCGACCCAGCCGCAGCGCCTCCTGCACGGCGAGGCGGGCGCTGCCCACGTCCGGGCCGGCGGTGAGGTTCATCCGGTGGGCCAGTTCCACCAGTGAGGCGCCGATCTGGGTGGCGCGCTCGGCGGGGATCCACCAGATCAGGTCGTACTCGCCCTGGTGCTGGTAGACGTATTCGACGGCCAGGTGTGACTTGCCCACCCCGCCCATGCCGTGCAGCGCGTGTGGCAGCACGGCCGTGGTGCCGCCCCTGATCTGCTGGTGCAGCAGGCGCAGCAGGTCGGCCCGGCCGGTGAAGTTCGGGTTCCGCGGCGGGATGTTGCCCCAGACGGCGGGGGTCCGGCCGGTGGGGGTGGCGTCCACGGGGGTCGACGACAATCCGGCTCCTTCAGTAGCACCGCTACGGTGGGCGTCGGCATCTTCGCCTCCCGCCATGATGACATTCGTGCCCGGCACTGCGGGAGTGTCGCGGACGTCGCGTTCGTCCGGCGTGTCCCGCTCGATCATGGCCTGCAGCCGGCGGGATCGGGCCAGGTAGCGGCCGGACAGCGCGCGCAGCACCGCCCGCTCGACGCGCCGCAGCGCGTCGCCGTCCGCGCCGGGCCGGGGGAGTGGCGCGCCGTCCGGGTCGGCCAGCACGCGGCCCCACCGCGCCAGCTCCGGCCGGGCCGGGCCGAGCCGCGCCGCCAGGGCCTGCCAGACCCGTACGGTGTCGGCGCGCCGACCGGTGGCCAGCAGCTCCTCCCGGACGCCGGGCACGAAGTCGAACCCCGGCCGGCCGGCGGCGTCCGGACGCGGTCGCACCAGCGGGCCGGTGAGCACCTCCGCCAGGTGCAGATCGGTCGCCTCCGGCACCACGTCGGACCGGACCACGCGGATCGCGTCCGGGTCCAGTGGGGCCGCGGCGAGGCAGGTGGCCAGCTGCAGGGCTGCCGGCGAGGCCCAGGAGACGAACTCGCGTACCGCCGCGGCCGGGTCCGGCTCCGCGCGGGCCGGCCGGTCCGGCTCCGCCGGCGGCCGGGCGTGCGTGAGGACGGCGGGCAGGTCGGTCCACCGCGGGTGCCGGCCGGCGATCAGGTCCACCCAGGCGGCGAGCCACCGGGGGCGCAGTTCCACCAGCGGCACGGGCACCGCGTCTTGGTCCACCGGCCCGTCGTCGGTGTCGGCCAACGCCCGCAACGGGTCCTGCTGCTGCCACCGCAGGCGGGAGTTCGGTACGCCGGCCCGCGGCGCCCACAGTCGCAGGCGCTGCGGGGCGAGCCCGCCCCGGTGCCACATCTGCTGCGGCAGCAGGTGGACCACCGCCACCGGCTGCCGTCGCGCCCAGGCGTGCAGGTGCGGCAGCGCCGCGCCGGTCCGCCAGGCCGGGGCGGCACCGTCGGAGAGCAGGAGGACGATCCGGTGCCGCCGCACCGCCGGCAGCCCGTCGGCGGCGGGCACGGCGGGGCCGTGCGGCGACCGCCGCAGCAGTACCTCCTCCGGTCGCGTCCCGCTGGTGGTGAGGTAACACACGCGTACGTCGTGGAAGGCCACGTGCCGGCGCAGCAGCGCGGCGAAGGTGCGCACCCGGGCGGACCAGACCGCCATCGAGGGGTGCTCGTCCCGGACGAGCACCACGTCCCACCGGGCCTGCGCCGCCCGGTGGAACACCGGCCACACCAGACCGGCGGCGGCCTGGGCGGCGGTGCTCTCCTCGTCGTACGCGAAGAGCTCGCGCGCCGAGACCAGCCGTCGGAACGGGCGCAGCACCTCGGCGAGCGACTCGCTGCCGGCGGCCGCGGCGCCGGGGGCCGGCGTGCCGCCCTCGGTGAGCCGGGCCGGCAGCGTCATTCCGGATCCGCCGTCGGACCGCCCCGCCACAGCACCCGGGCCAGGCGGTCCCAGTCGGCGGCCTCACCGGCCGGGCCGGCCGAAGCCAGGTGCACCGCGTCCAGCAGTTGGTCCAGGGTGGGCGCGTCCGGCCCGCGCTGCCGGTCCAGGAACGCGTGGACCAGCCCGGCCGCGGCCGGCGGGCGGTCCGGGAAGTGGGCGTCCACCACCCGCAGCAGGGTCGCCTCGTCCGGTTCGGTGATCCGCAGCCGCAGGCAGTGCCGCAGGAAGGCCGGCGGGAAGACCCGGTCCTCGGTGCAGGTCATCACCACGAGCGGGAACTCGTGGCAGCGGACGCGGCCGCCCCGCACCGTCGCCCGGCCGCCCGGGTCGGCGGTGTGCACGGTCACCTCCGGATTCCGCCGGGCGGCCCGGACCAGTTCGGGGATCTCGAATCCGCCGTCGTCGAAGACGGTGCGCAGTTGCTGGGGCAGCTCGATGTCGCTCTGGTCGAGCTCGTCAACGAGCAGCACCCGTGGGGTGCGGTAGGGCAGCAGCGCGGTGCCCAGCGGCCCCAGGGTGAGGTGCTCGCCGAGGTCGACCGCCCGGGCGTCGTCGCGGCCGTCGTGGGCCTGGGCCGCCCGTACCCGGCCGAGCGGGTCGTGCTGGTACAGCCCGGCGCGGACGGTGTCGTGGGTGGTCACCGGCCAGCGCAGCACCCGGCCCAGGCGCAGTTCCCGGGCGATCCGGTAGGCCAGGCTCGACCGGCCGGAGCCGGCCCGACCGGTGACCAGCAACGGCCGGCGCAGCAGCAGCGCGGCGTTGACCACGTCCACCTCGCGCGGGTCCGGTCGCTCGGCCGGCACCGCCCGGCCGAGCCGCCGCTGCAGGTCCGGATCCTCCGCCGGCGCGGGCGGTTCGTCCGGCCCGCCGTCGAAGGCGCGCCAGCGCGGCGGCGCGGGCCAGCGCGCGTCCCGCTCGTCGGGGTCGATCGGCTCGCCGGTACCCCGGTAGACCCGCCAGCCGGAGCCGCCCGGCGCGGTCACGCCGGCCGCCCGGCGGCGCCCCCGGGCCGGTCCAGCTCCGGGGTGCGGTCCGGGTCGTCCCAGAGCACCACCAGATTGCGGCCGGTGTGCCGGTCGGCGTGCGGCGGTTCCAAGGCCAGCGCGGCGAGCCGCGAGTGGCGGGCCTGCACCGGGAGACGCGCGATGCGTCCGTCGGAGGTCATGTCCCGGATCTCCTCCCAGAATTCGGTGTCGGACGGGCGGGTGCGATGCCAGACGATCACCGGCAGCCCCGCCCGGAGGGCGGTCATCACTTCCTTGAAACCGAGCGGGTTCGCCGCGGTGGGAGCCTGACTCAGCAGCAGGGTCGACCAGCGCTGGTCGGCGGTCAGCTCGGCCTCGAGCCGGGTGAGATAGGCGGATCCGTCGGGCTGGCTGCGGTACAGCCGGCTGCTCGCCGGTTCCGACTGGAGGCGGTCCCACCGGCGCCGCCAGGCCCGGTGCCACTCGGGCTGGCGCAGCCGGTTGAGGCTGCGGACGACGACCGGGTAGTCCATCGCCAGCACCTTCTGCTCCAGGTGCACGCTGGCCGGCTCCTTGCGCCACCAGGCGACGTCCTCGTTGAGCAGCTCCACCGGCAGGACCAGTTCGACGGCCACGTCGGCGCGCCGGTCGGCCCACTCGACCTCCATCTGGTGCACGATCCGCTCCACCGTCGCTTCGAGCTCGTCGTACGCGACGTCGGTGAACTGACCGCGACGCCGGGAGTGCCACCCGTCCGCGCCGCGCCACTGCCGGTAGTGCGACACCGTGTGGACCGTGCTGCCCGGCGCCAGGTCCGGCTCGATCTGGATCACCAGGTACACGTACGGCTCGGGGGCCTCGGTGCCGGCGTTGACCGCCGCCCGCCGCAGGTCCAGGTCCTCGGTCAGTTCGAGGAGGGTGGCCGCGCGCCGGTTGCGGTGCCGGATCAGGCGGGCGGTGGCCGGGTCGACCTCGTGTTCGAGCAGGACCAGGAAGAGCATGTTCGGCGGCAGCCCGCGCGGTGGCGCGTTCTGCCCGGTGAGGTAGACGAAGACATCCCACGCGCTAAGGCACCAGTGCGGCGGGATGGACAGCTTGTGCTCGCTGGCCCGCTGGTAGAGCCAGCCGAGCGAGTCGAGGCGCTGGCCGGACAGCGCGGGGCGCAGCTCGGTCCAGTCCTCGGCGGTCAGCAGGTCGATCGCGTCGACCTCGCAGCGCAGCCGGTGCAGCGGTGTGAGCTGCGCCGCGGCCGGCTCGAAGAGGGCGACGACCTCGATGAGGGTCGGCAGGTCACCGAGGCAGGCGCCGGCGATCTCGATGCTCTGGTCGCGGGGGTTGGCGAAGTCGTTGACCCCACGGTCGTACAGCCGTTCCCGCAGCTTCTCCACCATCAGCTGACGACTGTTGGGTTGCTGGAGCAGGCGCATGCCGGACAGCACGTCGACCAGTTCATCCTCGATGCGGCGTCGCTCCGCTTCACCGTTGGACGGGAGCTGCGTCATGGGCCATCCGGTCTGTCACGCGGTGGGTGCCGAGGGTCGTCCGGCCGCGGCCCGCCGGCCGCGGCGGACGTCCATGATCGCAGTCGGGGAGATTGTCTCATGTCGACTGTCGGTTCTCCGACAGTCCGGCGGAGGCCAGGCCGGGCCGGACCCGCGCGTGTGGTGGGGAGATCCCCGTGCACCGCATCGCCCTCCCCCTCGCAGGCGGTGAATACGAACCATTCTTCCGGTCCGGTCAAGAACCGGTCACGGGCGCGGGCGGGGCCTCGGCCACCGGCTCCCGCTGGTGCCCAAACGACCGTTAAGCTCTGGGGGTGGGAACCGACGAGCTGTACCCGGCCGAGCGGCTGGCCGCCGCCCAGCGCGCCACCGCCGCCGCGGGGCTGGACGCGCTGCTGCTCACTCCCGGCTCCGACCTGCGCTACCTGACCGGCTACGACGCCCACGAGGGGGAGCGGCTCACCTGCCTGGTGGTCCCCGCCCAGGGCGAGCCCACGCTGATCGTGCCGGCGCTGGAGCGCCCCGGCGCCGAGGCCGCGCCCGGCGCCGGATACCGGATCGTCGACCACGCCGACGGCACGGACCCGTTCCCGCTGGTGCGGGCCGCGCTGCCCGGCCCGGCCGCCGCCGTCGGGCTGGCCGACCGGATGTGGGCCGAGCACGTGCTCGCCCTGCGCGCCGCGCTGCCCGAGGCGGCCCAGCGGCTCGCCTCCGAGGTCCTGCGCGAGCTGCGGATCCGCAAGTCGCCCGCCGAGGTGGCCGCCCTGGCCGAGGCGGGCGCCGCGATCGACGCGGTGCACCGGCGAATGGGGGAGTGGCTGCGCCCCGGCCGGACCGAGGCCGAGGTGGCCGCGGACATCGCCGCCGCCATCCGCGCCGCCGGGCACGTCCGCGTCGACTTCGTCATCGTGGCCGCCGGCCCGAACGGCGCCAGCCCGCACCACCAGACCGGCGAGCGGCCGATCCGGGCGGGCGAGCCGGTGGTGGTCGACATCGGCGGCACCATGCCGTCGGGCTACCGGTCCGACTGCACCCGCACCTACGTGGCCGGCGGCCCCGCCCCGGCGGAGTTCGCCGACTACTACACGGTCCTGCACGAGGCGCAGCGCGCCGCCGTGGCGGCCGTCCGCCCGGGGGTGACCGCCGAGGCGCTCGACGCGGTCGCCCGCGACATCATCACGGCCGCCGGTCACGGCGACGCGTTCCTGCACCGCACCGGACACGGCATCGGCCTCGACACCCACGAGGACCCGTACGTCGTGGCCGGCAACCCCCGACCGATCGAGGCCGGCATGGCGTTCTCGGTCGAACCCGGGATCTACCTCGCCGGGCGGCACGGCGCCCGGATCGAGGACATCGTCGTCTGCACGACGGACGGCGGGCAGCGGCTCAACACCACCCCCACGGAGCTCATCGCGCTATGACTGTCGACCGGATCCTCCCCACCGACGAGGCCCACGTCCTGCTGGACCTCGCCACCGAACTCGCCGACCGGGAGCTCGCCCCCAGGGCCGCCGGCTTCGAGGAGCGCGCCGAGTTCCCCCGTGAGGTGCTGCGCACCCTGGGCCGGGCCGGCCTGCTCGGCCTGCCGTACGCCGAGGAGCACGGCGGCGCCGCCCAGCCGTACGAGGTCTACCTCCAGGTGCTGGAGATCCTGGCCAGCCGCTGGCTCGCGGTCGCCGAGGCGGTCAGCGTGCACACCCTGTCCTGCTACCCCCTCGCCCAGTTCGGCACCGACGCGCAGCGCAAGCTGCTGCCCGACATGATCGGCGGCGAGCTGCTGGGGGCCTACTGCCTCTCCGAGCCGCAAGGCGGCTCCGACGCCGCGGCGCTGACCACGAAGGCGGTCCGCGACGGCGACGACTACGTGGTCTCCGGCACCAAGGCGTGGATCACCCACGCCCGGGTCGCCGACTTCTACAACATCTTCTGCCGCACCGGCGGCCCCGGCCCGAAGGGCATCTCCTGCCTGCTGGCCGACCGCAACACCCCCGGCATCCACCCGCAGGCCGCCGAGCGGACGATGGGCCTGCACGCCTCCCCGGTCGCCCAGATCGCCTTCGACGACGCCCGGGTGCCGGCCGAGCGGCTCCTCGGCGGCGAGGGGGCCGGCTTCACCATCGCCATGTCGGCGCTGGACTCGGGCCGGCTCGGCATCGCCGCCTGCGCGGTCGGCCTGGCCCAAGCCGCCCTGGACTACGCCGTCGGCTACGCCCGGGAGCGCCAGCAGTTCGGCCGGCCGATCCTCGACTTCCAGGGGCTCGGGTTCACCCTGGCCGACCACGCCACCCAGATCTCCGCCGCCCGCGCCCTGACGCTGGCCGCCGCCCGGCTGCGCGACGCCGGCCGGCCGTACTCGATCGAGGCGGCGAAGGCGAAGTTGTTCGCCACCGACATGGCCATGCGGGTGACCACCGACGCGGTGCAGGTGCTCGGCGGCGCCGGCTACGTCGCCGACCACCCGGTCGAGCGGTACATGCGCGAGGCGAAGGTGCTGCAGATCGTCGAGGGCACCAACCAGATCCAGCGGCTGGTCATCTCCCGGTCCCTGGCCAGGGGCTGATCGACGCGGTGCGCGACAGCCGGCCCGCGCAGCGTCACGGCGGCGGGCCGGGTGCGGCGTGGGAGCGCTATTCCAGGTAGGTTGCACCGCGTGGAGGAGATCGACCGCGCCATCGTCGCCGCACTGACCGGAGACGGTCGGCTGTCGTACACGGACCTGGCCGAGAAGGTGGGGCTGTCGGTGTCGGCCGTGCACCAGCGGGTCCGCCGGCTGGAGCAGCGCGGGGTCATCAAGGGCTACGCGGCCCGCGTCTCGTTCGAGGCGCTGGAGCTGCCGCTGACCGCGTTCGTGGCGATCCGGCCGTTCGACCCCTCGCAGCCGGACGACGCCCCGGAGCGGCTGGCCCACCTGCCGGAGATCGACTCGTGCTACTCGGTGGCGGGGGAGGACTTCTACCTGCTGCTGGTGCGGGTGGCCAGCCCGGCGGACCTGGAGCGGGTGCTGCAGGAGATCCGCACGTCCGCGAACGTCACCACCCGCACGACCGTGGTGCTCTCCACCCCGTACGAGCATCGCCCCCCGAAGGTCGGCCCGGATCCGGCGGACCAGCACCGGCTCCGTGGTGTCCCGGCCGGGTCGGCGGGCCCGCAGCCGGGCTGACCGCGCCCGAGCGAGCGAAGATCACCTTCGCGGCCGGCCCGTGACGGAGGTCACCGGGCGGCGGCAGATGAGTGCGCGCGTGCGTCGGCGGGCCGCCGGGCTCGGAGTGATCCGCCGGCGTCCGCCTACGCTTGTGAACCATCGTCCACCGAGCCGTGGGGGCCCGGTGGACGGGTGAGCCAGTTGGAGAAGGAGTTGGCGTTGCGACAGAAGTTCCTGGCAACCTGCCGGGGTCGGGCGGGGCGGCTGCGGTGTGCCGGCCCCTGGTCGGCGGGGACCGGGCGATGACCGTTTCGAGGCCGGGCCGGTCCCGGTTCAGCGGATGGCTCGCGGAGGCGCGGACGTCGGCCGCCGGCGGGCAGCTGCCCGCCTCGGTGGTCGAGGTGACGGCCCTTGCCGCCCTGCTGCTGGCGGCGGTGGGAAGCTCCCGCCTCTGGGCGCTTCCCCCGGCCGTTCTCGCGCTCGCCCTGCTGGCCTGGATGTGGCGCGGCGGTTCAGCGGCCGCCGGGACCGCCGTCGCGGGGCGCATCCTCCTGCTCGCCTGCGCGTACCTGCTCGGCGCGGTACACGGCAGTCTCGACCCGGCCCTGGCCGTCGGTGTCGCCGTCGCCGGCCTGGCGATTCTCAGCGAACCGCTACTGGCCTCCGTGTCCGAGGCGGTCTACCCCGTCGCGGCCAACCTGCCCGGAAGCGGTTCGGGGGCGGACCGCAGCCCCAACCTGAGCCGGGTGGCGCTGGCCAACGGCGTCGCCGTGGTCGCGGCGCTGGTCTGCGCGTTCACCGGCCTCGTCGGGTGGGTCGCGCTGGCCGTGGCGGCAGCGGCGCTCGGGGTGACCCTGCTCACCGGGTTGCAGGCGCTGCGCAGGGTGCGGGCGCGGCGCAGCCGGGAGGCGAAGCTCCTTGCCGCGCTGACCGCCTACGAGCCGGTCTTCCTCGTGCACTGGAACGCGCCCGCCGGCACCGCCTACCAGCTCGCGATGTGGCTGCCCTACCTGGAACGCCTCGGCCGGAAGTTCTTCGTGCTGGTGCGCAACCAGACCAACTTCCACGAGGTGACGGGTCTCACCAAGGCCCCGGTGGTGCTACGGATGGGCCTGAACCAGATCGACGACGTCATCGCCCCGTCGCTGCGGGCGGCCTTCTACGTCAACACGGCGACGATGAACAACCACGTCCTCCGGTACACGAACCTCAAGCACATCCAGCTCAACCACGGCGACAGCGACAAGGTCCCGAGCCACAACCCGGTCTTCCGGATCTACGACAAGAACTTCGTCGCCGGCCAGGCCGCGATCGACCGGTTCGCGGCCAACGGGGTGAGCATGCCGGCGGAGATGTTCACGATCGTCGGGCGCCCTCAGGTGGAGAACGTCGCCATCGCCACCGAGCCGATCGGCTCGATCGCCAGCCCCCGGGTCCTGTACGCCCCGACGTGGGCCGGCTTCTACGCCGACTCGAACTATTCGTCCCTGCTGGTCGGCTACGACATCGTGAAGGCGCTCGTGGCTCGCGGGTGCAGCGTCGTGTTCCGGCCGCATCCGTACAGTCGGCGGTCCCCGGAGTTGGCCCGCGAGTGCGACCGCATCCGGACGCTGCTGGCCGAGGACCGGCGGACGAACGGACGGCCGCACGTCTTCGGCGCCGAGGCCGAGGTGTCGATGACGGTGGCGGACTGCTTCAACGCGTCGGACGCGATGGTGTCGGACGTGTCGAGCGTGGTGGCGGACTACCTCTACTCGGAGAAGCCCTTCGTGATGGTCGCCGTCTCGGTGCCGGGGGCCCGGTTCCCGGAGGCGTTCCCGCTCGCGCGCGCGGCCTACGTGATCGACGCCCACGGCGGACGGCTGCAGGGACTCGACGCCGTCCTCGACGACTTCCTGGGCAGCGACCCGCTCGCCGCCGCCCGCCGCGACCTCAAGAAGTACTACCTCGGGGACATCCCGGCGGACCGGTACGCGCAGCGCTTCCTCGACGAGGCTTCGCGCTACCTCTGACGGCGAGCGGCGGGCCGCCCACGACCGGCTCCGGTTCGGCATGGACGCCGAACCGGAGCCGGTTGTCCGTGCGGCTGCTCCCGGCACGACGGCGCGGCGGGTGTCGCCGCCCCGACGGGAACCGGCCGCGGATCAGTGCCGAGCGGCCCGTTCGGGGCCGGGCGTGGTCGTCTGCGGGACCGGCTGGTTCCAGCGCAGGACGACCCGCCGGCCGTGCTCGTGGCCGAGCATGCTGACGGTGGCGGTGTCCAGCCGCAGCAGCCCGCCCGCGGACGGGGGGAGGCCGATCCAGCGTGCGCCGAGCACCCGCAGGCTGTGTGCGTGGCCGACCAGCGCGACGCTGCCCCGCTCCAGCAGCGGGGCCACCCGGTCGAGCACCCGGTCGAGCCGGGCGCCGACCTCGGCGGGTGACTCCCCGTCGGGGCAGCCGTCGGTCCAGATGTTCCAGCGGGGGTTCTCCTCGTGGATGTCCACGGTGGTGCGCCCCTCGTAGGCGCCGTAGTCCCACTCGACCAGGTCGGGGTCGGTGGCGTCGACGGTGAGCCCGGCCAGGTGCGCGGTGCGGGTCGCGCGCTGCCGGGGACTGGACAGGACCCGGACGAAGCGCCGGCCGGCTAGCGCGACGGCGAGCGCCCGGGACTGTCGCTCGCCGTCGGGGGTCAGCTCCAGATCGGTGTACGAGGTGTGCCGGCGGCTGGCGCTCCAGGTGGTCTCGCCGTGCCGGATCAGCAGGATCTCGCTCACCAGCCCAGTCAACCACGGACCAACTGTCGGAACCTGCCAGCGCTGGAACCTATCTTCCTAGGATGCCTTACGGGGTGTGCGCCCCCGCACAACGTTTCAGGGGACCGACACCGGGGACGCAACCGGCGGAAGCCCGAACAAGCCGAGGAGGCGGGATGAGCTTCACCGACAAGGCCAAGAGCCGGGCCCAGGAGCTGGCCGGCGCGGCCAAGGAGCGGATCGGCGACGCCACCGACAACGAGCGGTTGCGGGCCGAGGGCGCCAACGAGCAGAGCACCGCCCGGGCGCGGCAGGCCGGGCAGAACGTCAAGGAGGCCGGGCGCAACGCCTTCGACAAGTGACCGTACGGCGGCGGGCCCCCGGATCACCCGGGGGCCCGCCGCCGTACGCATGCCGTTCGGGGGGTCGTGGTCTGGTTAGGGTCGCGGGGTGACGGTTCTGCGTTCCCTCGTGTTGTTCGTGCTGGCCGCGGTGGCGGAGATCGGGGGCGCGTGGCTGGTCTGGCAGGGCTGGCGGGAGCACCGGGGGCTGTGGTGGGTGGCGGCCGGGGTGCTGGCGTTGGGGGCGTACGGGTTCGTGGCGACGTTCCAGCCCGATCCGAACTTCGGCCGGATCCTGGCGGCGTACGGGGGTGTGTTCGTGGCCGGGTCGCTGGCGTGGGGTGTGCTGGTGGACGGGTTCCGGCCGGACCGGTGGGACCTGACGGGAGCGGTGATCTGCCTGGCCGGGGTCGCGGTGATCATGTACGCGCCGCGGGGCTGACGGTCGCGGGAAGCGCCGGCGGGCGGCGCACGCCGACGGGTGTCGGAGTGCGCCGCCCTGACCGGGCGGGGGTCACCTCGGGTCGCGGTTGAACTTCGACGTCGACCAGAAGTAGCCGAGCACCGCGAGGCCCAGGCACCAGGCGACCGCGAGCCACCCGTTGTGGCCGATCCCGGTGCCGAGCAGCAGGCCGCGCAGGGTCTCGATGGCGGGCGTGAACGGCTGGTACTCGGCGATCGGCTGGAGCCAGCCGGGCATGGCGTCGACCGGGACGAAGGCGCTGGACAGCAGCGGCAGCAGGATCAGCGGCATGGCGTTGTTGCTGGCGGCCTCGGCGTTCGGGCTGACCAGTCCCATGCCGACCGCGATCCAGGTGAGCGCCGTGGCGAAGAGGACGAGCAGCCCGAGCGCGGCGAGCCACTCCAGGACGCCGGCGTCGGTGGACCGGAAGCCGATGGCCACGGCGACGGCGCCGACGAGGACCACGCTCAGGACCGACTGCAGCACGCTGCCGACGACGTGTCCGACGAGCACGGAGCCGCGGTGGATGGCCATGGTGCGGAAGCGGGCGATGATGCCCTCGGTCATGTCGGTGGAGACGGACACGGCGGTCCCGATCACGGTGCTGCCGATGGTCATGAGCAGGAGGCCGGGGACGAGGTAGGCGATGTACCGGGAGCGGTCCGGGCCGCCGCTGATGCCCGCGCTCATCGTGTCGCCGAAGACGTAGACGAAGAGCAGCAGCAGCATGATCGGGGTGAGTAGCAGGTTGAGGGTGAGGGACGGGTAGCGCCGGGCGTGCAGCAGGTTGCGGCGCAGCATGGTGGACGAGTCGCGTACGGCGAGGGCGAGGGAGCTCATCGGAGGGCCTCCTTGGGCTGGGTGGGGATGCGAGCGTCGCCGCCGGTCAGGGCGAAGAACACGTCGTCGAGGTCGGGGGTGTGGACGGTGAGGGTGTCGGCGTGCACGTGGGCGTCGTCGAGGCGGTCGAGGATGGCGCGCAGTTCGCGCTGGGTGCCGCCGCTGGGGATCTGGAGGGTGAGCGCCTGGTCGTCGCGTGCGGTGTCGGGCAGCGCGGCGGCGGCCCGCTCGTAGGCGGCGGGGTCCTCGAAGCGCAGTCGGACGTGTCCGCCGGGGATGAGGCGCTTGAGTTCCTCGGCGGTGCCTTGGGCGGCGATCTTCCCGTCGTTGAGGACGGCGATGCGGTCGGCGAGTTGGTCGGCCTCCTCGAGGTACTGGGTGGTGAGGAAGACGGTGACGCCGTCGGCGACAAGGTCGCGGATGATGTGCCACATGTTGTGGCGGCTGCGGGGGTCGAGGCCGGTGGTGGGTTCGTCGAGGAAGATGATCCGCGGGTTGCCGACGAGGGTCATGGCGAGGTCGAGGCGGCGTTTCATGCCGCCGGAGTAGGTGGAGGCGGGCTTCTTCGCGGCGTCGGTGAGGTCGAAGCGTTCCAGGAGTTCGGCGGCGGCGCGCTGGCCGTCGCGCTTGGGCAGGTGGTGCAGGTCGGCCATGAGGAGCATGTTCTCCTCGCCGGTGATCAGGCCGTCGACGGCGGAGAACTGGCCGGTGACGCCGATGGCGGTGCGGACGGCCCGGGGGTCGGTGGCGAGGTCGTGGCCGCCGACGCGGACGGGGCCGGAGGCGGGGTCGGGGGAGATGAGGGTGGAGAGGATCTTGACGGCGGTGGTCTTGCCGGCGCCGTTCGGGCCGAGCAGGGCGTAGATGGTTCCGTGCGGGACGGCCAGGTCGACGCCGTCGAGCACGACCTTGTCGCCGTAGGACTTGCGCAGTCCGTTCGCCGCGATGGCCAGGTTGGTCATGGTGGGTGCTCCTTTAGAGGCTGCGGGCGTCGATGTCGCCGTGGGCGGTGGTCGCGTGGATGGTCAGGTCGGGGGCGCCGTCGGTGTTCTTGAGGGAGTTGTGGATCCGGCCGTGGGTGGTGCCGGCGTCGAGGGAGGCGGAGGCGCCGTGGGCGGCGCCGACGGTGATGTCGCCGGCCTGGGTGCGCAGCACGACGGCGCCGCGCACGGCCTCGGCGATGCGGATGTCGCCCTTGGCGGTGCTGATCTCGGCGGGGCCGTTGAGGCGGCCGTGCGTGACGTCACCGGCGGCGGCGGTGAGGTGGACGCCCGCGGCTTCGTCAATCTTGATGGTGCCGTGGGCGCCCTCGAAGGTGACGTCGCCGACGCGGCCGACGGCCAGGAGGTCGGCGCTGGCGGCCTTGGCCTCGATTCGGGAGCCGGCGGGCAGTTGGACGGTGACCTCGATGACGCCGGAGCTGCCGAGGATCTGGTTCCTGGCGGTGGCCTCGATGCGCAGGACGCCGTCGCCGTACTGGACCGTGGTCTGCTCCGCGACCTTCACGTCGCGGCTCTTGGTGGCGTCGGCGGGCCGGACGTCGACGGTGGTGTCGGTCCGGTCGGCGGCGATGAGCTGGATGCGCCCGGCGGGGATGTGGAGGACGGCGGTGATCGGGGTGGGGGTGTCGAATGTCTGCATCGTGCTCTCCTCCTGCGCTTGTTTCTGACACCGGAAACGCTACGTTGCGTTCACAAATACGGCAACAAGTGCGTTGCGCAAACCCAGTATCAGTGCAGGTCAGTACGGGACTATCGTTGCAACCGACATAAATCTAACGCAACGCGGGATGCCTGCTCGTTGCATTGGTTGAGGAGTGAACGCTATGCTGGCGGCATCGAGCGACCGTGGAGGGGATATCGCGATGCCGGGAGGCAGGCTCACCCAGCAGGAACGCCAGCAGATCGCGCTGGGGTTGGCCGACGGCCTGGCCTACGCGGAGATCGCCAGACGTCTCGACCGGCCCACCTCGACGATCACCCGGGAGGTGATGCGCAACGGCGGTCCCACCGCCTACCGCGCCGACCTGGCCCACCGTGCCACCGAACGCCGCTCCCACCGGCGCAGGCAGGCCCCCGCACTAGGGCCGCAGGCCCCATCGCAGGCGCACGGGCGCGACGCCGAGGCCGTGCGCGAGTACGAGGAGATGTTCACGACCCTGCTCATGCAGCAGGGCCTGCCCAAGATGATGTCCCGGGTGCTGACGTCTCTCTACACCGCCGACGCGGGCAGCCTCACGGCGTCCGAACTCGTCCGGCGCCTCCAGGTCAGCCCGGCGTCGGTCTCCAAGGCGATCACGTTCCTGGAGAGCCAGGGGCTGATCCGCCGGGAACGCGACGAACGCCGCCGCGAGCGTTACGTCGTCGACGACGACGTCTTCTACCAGGGCACGATCGCCGGCGCCCGGGCCAACGCCCAGCTCGCGGAGACCGCACGGCAGGGCGTGAGCATCCTCGGGCCCGGCACCCCGGCCGCCATCCGCCTGGAGAGCATCGCGCGTTTCGTCGAGTTCATCGCCGAGAGCATCAGCCGCGCCGCGGAGCAGGCCCGGGAGATCCTCTACACGAAGCCCGAAGCGACCTCGGGTGGTCGTGGCGATGGTGGCGGCGGGTGAGAAGCCGCCGCCCCCGCGGCCTGGTGGCTCACGGGGGCGGCGGGGTGGTGCGGGTCAGTCGTCGCGGTGGGCGGCCCACCAGGCCTGGCCGGTTTCGGGCAGGGTGTCGATCGGGTCGTAGTAGGCGTAGCGCTTGTTGAGCGCTTCGAGGTCGGCGGACTCGATCGAGGTGCGGTAGTTCTTGGTCCAGTAGGAGATGCCGCGTTCGCGGTCGTACTCGGTGAGCATGTGCACCCAGCGCTTGCCGACGAACGGGACGTCGCAGACGATGCGCGGGGTGGCGTAGCCGGGCAGGTAGCCCATGATGTCGTGCTGGAGCTGCTGGGCGTGCCAGACCGGGACCCGCCAGTGCTCGGCGTTGGGGATCATGTCGCACATGTAGAAGTAGTACGGCAGGATGCCGGCCTCGCCCTGGAGGGCGAAGCAGAGGTCGAGCAGGTCGGCGCTGGTGGCGTTGACGCCGCGCATGAGCACGCCCTGGTTGCGGACGTCGCGGACGCCGACGTCGAGGGCGGTCTGCGCGGCCCGGGCGACCAGCGGGGTGATCGACTGCTGGTGGTTGACGTGGGTGTGGATCGCGAGGTTGACGCCGCGCCGGGCGGCCGTGCGGGCGACCCGTTCGAGGCCCTCGACGACGTCGGCCTGCAGCCAGTGCTGGGGCAGGCCCATGAGGGCCTTGGTGGCGAGCCGGATGTCGCGGACGGTCTCCAGTTCGAGCAACCGCATGAGGTAGGACTCGAGGTTCTTCCACGGCACGTTGGCCACGTCGCCGCCGGAGACCACCACGTCGCGGACGCCGGGGTGGGCCTTGAGGTAGGTGATGTGGGCGTCGTAGCGGTCGACGGGCTTGAGGGTGAGCTTCAGCTTGTCGACGGCCGGGGTGGAGTTGCCGACCAGGTCCATCCGGGTGCAGTGCCCGCAGTACTGCGGGCAGGTGGAGAGCAGCTCGGCGAGGACCTTGGTGGGGTAGCGGTGGGTGAGGCCCTCGGCGACCCACATGTCGTGCTCGTGGAGGCTGTCGCGGCTGGCGTAGGGGTGGGAGGGCCAGTCGGTGCGCCGGTCGGAGGCGACGGGGATCATGTAGCGGCGGATCGGGTCGGCGAGGAACGCCTCGGTGGTCATGGGCTCGAACGGCACCATGGTGTTGACCATCTGCGGGGGCACCAGCATCGACATGGTGGCCAGGGCCTTCTGGTCGGCCTCGAGGTCGGCGTAGAAGCTCTCGTCGACCAGGTCGCCCAGGACGGTGCGCAGCTGCTTGATGTTCTTGACGCAGTTGACCCGCTGCCACTGGGCGTTCTCCCACTGCTCCCGGGTGACGTGGCGCCAGCCGGGGAAGCGGGTCCAGTCGGGTTCGACCAGGGGGCTGCGGCGGTATTCGTACGGCTGCCCGGCGGTCGGAACGGCGACCGGGGCGTGACGGGGTTGAGGGATGGTCTCAACCGGTTGGGTCTGGGTCACGGCCCCTCCTGACATGTGGTGCGGGTGATCAACGATCCCGAAGGCTACTGGAAAATATCCGGTGAAGAAATTAGTCTGCCGTAAGTTTTCCCGCGACGCGAGCCCTGGCCGGGGTTTCGGGCGGCTGGACATAGGGGGTCGGCGTGACGTCACCGGTGGGTCTGCACCGAGTCGTGGAACCGGCGGGGGTGCTGCCGCAGGCGGCGTGGCGGCTGGACGCCGACCCGCGGATCGGCGCCAACGAGGTGCGGATCCGGGTCGAGCGGCTGAACCTGGACGCGGCGAGCTTCCGGCAGCTGTCGGAGAAGCACGGCGGCGACGGGGAGAAGGTCCGCGCCGAGGTGCTGGAGATCATCTCGACCCGGGGGAAGATGCAGAACCCGGTCACCGGCTCCGGCGGCATGCTCATCGGCACGGTGGAGGAGGCCGGGAAGCGCTCCCCGCTGGGGCTGCGACCGGGCGACCGGGTGGCCACCCTGGTGTCGCTGACGCTGACCCCGCTGACGGTCCTCGACGGGCTGGCCCGCTGGGACGGGCGCAGCGAGCAGGTGCCCTGCGACGGCTACGCGATCCTGTTCGCCCGGTCGATCGCCGCGGTGCTGCCCGGCGACCTGCACCCGGAGCTGTCCCTGGCCGTGCTCGACGTGTGCGGGGCGCCGGCGCTGACCGCGCGGGTGGTGGCCGAGCAGGTGGCGCGGCGCCGCCGCGAGGAGGACCCGCGCCCGGTGACCGTGGCGGTGATCGGCGGCGCCGGCAAGAGCGGTTCGCTGTCCCTGGCCGCGGCGCGGCGGGCCGGCGCCGGCCGTACCGTCGGGGTGGTGCCGGTGGCGGCGGAGCGCGACGCGCTCGACGCGGCCGGCCTGGCCGACGTGGTCGCGCTGGCCGACGCCCGCGACCCGGTGGGCCTGTCCACGGCGGTGACGACGGCGCTGGGCGCCCCCGCGGACGTCACGGTGGTCTGCGTGGACGTGCCGGGCTGCGAGCACGGCGCGGTCCTCGCGACCGGGGACGGCGGCACGGTGATCTTCTTCTCGATGGCGACGAGCTTCGCGGCGGCCGCGCTGGGCGCCGAGGGCCTGGCGGCGGACGTGACCATGCTGGTCGGCAACGGGTACGTGCCCGGGCACGCCGCGCTGGCGCTGGACCTGCTGCGCGGCGAGCCGGGGGTGCGTCGTCTGTTCGAGGCCCGCCTGGCGGCAGACTGAGCATCATGACGAACCCCTCGACCTTGTACCGCGGCGGAGTGCTGCACTGTCCGGCCGACCCGAGCGCGACGGCGTTGCTGGTGCGTGACGGGCGGATCGCCTGGCTGGGCGCCGACGCCGACGCGCCGGCCGCCGACCGGGTGGTGGAGCTGGGCGGGGCGCTGGTGACGCCGGCGTTCGTGGACGCGCACGTGCACGCCACGGACACGGGGCTGGCCCTGTCGGGGCTGGACCTGTCGGCGGTGCGGTCGGCGTCCGGGCTGCTGGACGCGGTGGCGGCGTTCGCGGCCGCGCTGCCGTCCGACGCGGTGGTGCTGGGGCACGGCTGGGACGAGTCGTTCTGGGCGGAGCCGGCCCTGCCCGACGCGGCCGCGCTGGACCGGGCGGCCGGGGGCCGCAAGGTGTACCTGTCGCAGGCGTCGATCCACTCGGCGCTGGTGTCGGCGGCGCTGCTGGCCGCCTGCCCGGACGCGGCGGCCGCCGCCGGGTACGACCCGTCGGGCTGGTTGCGCCGCGACGCCCACCACGTGGTGCGGGCCGCGGCGTTCGCGTCGGTGACCCGGGCGCAGCGGGTGGCGGCGCAGCGGCGGGCCCTGGCGCACGCGGCGTCGCTGGGCATCGCTGCGGTGCACGAGTGCGGCGGCCCGGACATCTCCGACGAGGAGGACTTCACCGGCCTGCTGGCGATCTCCGGGGCCGGCGTGCCGGAGGTGTACGGGTACTGGGGGGAACTGCTGGGCGCGGCGCGGGCCCGGGAACTGGGCGCGGTCGGCGCCGGCGGTGACCTGTTCGCCGACGGGGCGCTCGGGTCGCGCACCGCGCACGTGTCGGCCGCGTACCTGGACGGGGAGCCGGGGGCGTGCGGGCACGGGTACGTGACCGCCGAGCAGGTGTGCGACCACCTGCTGGACTGCGCGGCCCACGGGCTGCAGGGCGGCTTCCACGCCATCGGGGACGCGGCCATCGGCACGGTGCTGGACGGGTTCGCGCAGGCCGCGCAGAAGGTGGGCGTCGACCGGCTGCGGGCCGCCCGGCACCGGATCGAGCACGCCGAGATCATGAGCAAGCGGCTGATCGCCGGGTTCGTGGAGTACGGCATCGTGGCGTCGATGCAGCCGGCGTTCGACCGGCTGTGGGGCGGCGCCGGCCGCATGTACGAGTCGCGGCTGGGCCTGTCCCGGTCGTTGGAGTCCAACCCGATGGGCGCCATGCACGGGGTGGGCGTGGCGTTGGCGTTCGGGTCGGACTCGCCGGTGACGCCGCTGGACCCGTGGGGGTCGGTGCGGGCCGCGGCGGCGCACCACAACCCGGCGCAGCGGATGAGCGGGCGGGCGGCGTTCGCCGCGCACACCCGCGGCGGGTGGCGGGCCGTGCACCTGGACAACGAGGGGGTCCTCGCCCTCGGCGCGCCGGCGACGTTCGCGGTGTGGGACACCCCGGCCGGGGTGGAGCGGGGGCTGCCGGTGCTGCAGGCCGAGGACCCGGAGGCGCGCGGCGCCGGCGACCCGACGCCGCTGCCGGTGTGCCGGGCCACGGTCCTGCGCGGTGACGTGATCTATCAGGAAGGCTCTTCTACGTGACAGGCAAGCTTGGGCTGGATCCGGCGCTGGTGGCGCGGGCGCGGGAGTTGGCGCGCCGCGCCGGGCAGCCGGTGGTGGATCTGGCGCGCAGCCACACCACCGTGTCGGTGGAGCGGGCGGTGCTGCGGCTGGCCGGGGTGACCGGCGCCGACCCCGACGGCATCCCGTGGGTGAACCGCCTCGTCGACGCGGTCGTCGCCGACGTCGGTCTCGGCCACGGGGTGGCCGCGCCGGTGTTCGACGCCCTCGCCCGGGAGCAGATCGCCGACGTGACGCTGCTGGCGCAGAAGGCCGCCGCCGGGTCGGTGCGGTTCACCCAGCCCACCGGCAAGGCCGCCACCGCGGCCCGGAAGGCCGCCCGCAAGGCGGTCGCCGCGGGCGTGCGGCAGATCGACCGGCGCCGCGCCGAACGGGACCGCCTGGTGAAACGGTACGGCGACCCGAAGCAGCGGCCGTGGATCTACCTGATCGTGGCCACCGGCGACATCTACGAGGACATCCCGCAGGCGCAGGCCGCCGCCCGCGCCGGCGCGGACGTCATCGCGGTGATCCGCTCCACCGGGCAGTCGCTGCTGGACTACGTGCCCGAGGGCGCCACCCGGGAGGGCTTCGCCGGCACCTACGCCACGCAGGAGAACTTCCGGCTCATGCGGGCCGCCCTGGACGAGTCGTCGCGGGAGCTGGGCCGGTACGTGCGGCTGACGAACTACGCGTCGGGCCTGTGCATGCCGGAGATGGCCACCCTGGCCGGCCTGGAACGGCTCGACATGATGCTCAACGACTCGATGTACGGGATCCTGTTCCGCGACATCAACCCGATCCGCACGTTCGTCGACCAGCGGTTCTCCCGGCAGGTGCACGCCCGCGCCGGCATCATCATCAACACCGGCGAGGACAATTACCTCACCACCGCCGACGCCGTCGACGAGGCGCACACGGTGACCGTGTCGCAGCTGCTCAACGAGTACTTCGCGCACGAGGCGGGGCTGGCCGACTGGCAGCTCGGCCTCGGCCACGCGTTCGAGATCAACCCGGACGTGCCGGAGTCGTTCCGCCTGGAGCTGGCGCACGCGCTGCTGGCCCGGGAACTGTTCCCCGACGCCCCGCTGAAGTGGATGCCGCCGACCAAGCACATGACCGGCGACGTGTTCCGCGGCAACCTGCTCGACGGGTTCTTCAACCTGGTCGGCACCATGACCGGGCAGGGCATCCTGCTGGTCGGCATGATGACCGAGGCGGTGGTCACCCCGTGGCTGTCCGACCGGGACATCGCCCTGCAGAACGTCCGCTACGTGCTCGGCGCCGCCGGCGGGCTGCACGAGGACTTCGTGCCCGCGCCGGGCGGGTTCATCCAGCAGCGCGCCCACCGGGTGCTCGGCGAGGCCGTCGACCTGCTCGACCGCATCGGTGACCAGTCGCTGCTCACCGCGATCGCCGAGGGCACCTTCGGGATCATGAAGCGGCCCGCCGACCGGGGCAAGGGCCTCGACGGCGTCGCGAAGCACGAGGCGGACTACTACAACCCCGCCACGGACATCCTGGAGCAGGCGGCATGACGGAGAAGAAGATCGTCCGGCCGTACGGGGACACCACCGGCGACGGCATGGTGCAGGTGTCGTTCACGCTGCCGGTGCCGCACGACAAGCGCGCCGAGGGCGCCGCCGTGCAGCTCGCCAACAAGATGGGCATCGACCCGGCCATGCTGGTGCACGCCAAGCAGATGGGCGACGGGTTCACCTTCTTCGTCGTCTACGGCCGCGCGAACCACCTCGTGGACCTCGACAAGGTGCAGGTGGTGGAGCGGGACTTCCCGCTGCTGTCGGCCAAGGAGGTCAACACGGTGGTGAAGCAGCGGCTGCGACGCAAGCTGTCCGTGGTGGGCGCCTGCATCGGCACCGACGCGCACACCGTCGGCATCGACGCCATCCTCAACGTCAAGGGCATCGCCGGGGAGAAGGGCCTGGAGTACTACCGCGAGCTCAAGGTCACCAACCTGGGCGCGCAGGTGAGCGTCCCCGAGCTCGTCGAGGCCGCCCGCCGGGAGAAGGCCGACGCCGTGCTCGTCTCCCAGGTGGTCACCCAACGCGACGCGCACCTGCACAACACCCGGGAGATGTCCGCCGCGTTCCGGGAGGCCCTGCCCGCCGGCAGGCGGCCCCTGCTCATCGTCGGCGGCCCCCGCTTCGACGAGACCATGACCGGGGAGCTGGGCGTCGACCGGATCTTCGGCCGCGGCACCACCCCCGGCGAGGTCGCCAGCTACCTGGTCCACGCCCTGATCACCGACAAGAAGGCGAGAGCATGAGTGACCCCCGGGTCGGCCTGACCGTCACCCACCGCCGCTACGTGCCGTACTCCCACGCCCACTACGCGGGCAACCTCGTCGACGGGGCGTACGCGCTGGGCCTGTTCGGTGACGTCGCCACCGAGGTGTGCATCCGCACCGACGGCGACGAGGGGCTGTTCGCCTCCTACTCCGACGTGCAGTTCACCGCGCCCATGAAGGCCGGTGACGTGCTGGAGGTGACCGCCACCGTCACCCGGGTCGGCACCCGCAGCCGCACCATCGACTTCGCCGCCCGGGTGGTGTGCCGGGGCCGCCCCGACAAGGGCGAGTCCGCCGCCGAGGTCCTCGCCGAGCCGATCGTGGCGGTCACCGCGACCGGCACGGTGGTCGTACCCCCGGCGGCGTGAGCGCGGGTTTGCGAGCCCCGCAGTCGCGAACGAAGGACGGCTGCCCGTGAGCGCGAGGAGTGAGCCGGGTTTGCGAGCCCCGCAGTCGCGAACGAAGGACGGCTCCGCGTGAACCTCGCCGTCTGCGCCGACGTCGGGTCGACGTACACCAAGGCCGCGGTGGTCGACCTCGACGGCGGCCGGCTCGTCGCCGCGGCGGCCGCGCCGACCACCGTCGGCACCGACGTGCTGCACGGCCTGGACACCGCGGTCGGCGCCGCCACCGCCGGGCTCACCGCCGGCGACCTGCCCTGGTACGTGTGCTCGTCGGCCGGCGGTGGCCTGCGGCTGGCCGTCATCGGCTACGAGCCGCTGGTTACCGCGCAGGCCGGCCGGCGGGTCGGGCTGTCCGCCGGGGCGAACGTGGTGCACGTGGCCGCCGGGCGGCTCGGCGCGGCCGACCTGACCGCGCTGCGCGCCGCCCGTCCCGACGTGGTGCTGCTCGTCGGCGGCACCGACGGCGGCGACGCCGACACCCTCACCCACAACGCCACCCGGCTGGCCCGGGCCCGCTGGCGGGTGCCGGTGGTGCTGGCCGGCAACACCGACGTCCGCGACGACCTGCACGCGCTGCTCGCCGCGGCGGGAGTGCCGGTCACCGCCGCCGACAACGTGCTGCCCCGCATCGGGGTGCTCGCCCCCGCGCCGGCCCGCGCCGCGATCCGCGAGGTGTTCCTGCGGCACGTCATCGGCGGCAAGAAGCTGTCCCGCGGCAGCCGCTTCGCCCGCCTGGTGCGGGCCGCCACCCCCGACGCGGTGCTCACCGGGGTGGAGGTCCTCGCCGACGCCCTCGGCGGGGACCTGGCCGTCGTCGACGTCGGCGGCGCCACGACCGACGTGTACTCGGTGCTCACCCCCGACGAGCGCGACACCGGCCCCAGCCAGGAGGTCACCGGCACCCTGTGGCGGGCCCGCACCGTCGAGGGGGACCTCGGCATGCGGTGGAGCGCCCCTGGCGTGGTCCGCGCCGCCGCCGAGGAACGCCTCCTCGCCGCGGGGGAGGAGGACGACCTGGCCGCCGCGGCGGCCGTGCGGGCCGCCGACCCCGGGTACCTGCCCGCCGGGGACGCCGACCGGGCCGCCGACCGGCGCATCGCCGCGCTCGCCGCGACCGTGGCGCTGCGCCGGCACGCCCGCGGCGCCGCCACCGGCGAACGCGCCGGCCGGGACCTGCGCGACGTCAAGCTGATGGTCGGCTCCGGCGGGGTGCTGCGGCACGCCGCGCCCGGCGACGCCGCCGGGGTGCTCGCCGCGGTCCTCGGCGACCACGCCGGCGGGTGGCCGCTGCCCCGGGCCGCCCGGCCCGTCGTCGACGTCGACTACGTCCTGGCCGCCGGAGGTCTGCTCGCCGCCGAGCACCCCGACGCGGCGGCCGCGCTGCTGCGCCGCCACCTCGGCGGGGTCTGAGCGCTACTCGGCGGGCAGCGTCGCGCCGCGGGCGTCCGCCTCCTGCGAGGCCGCCCAGGACGCCAGCAGCCGCAGGTTGTCCTCCGCGGCGGAACCGGGCTCGGCGGTGTAGATCACGAGGGAGAGGCCGGGTTCGGCGGTCATCGCGAGGGTCTCGAAGGCCAGGGTGAGATCCCCGACCGCCGGGTGGTGGAAACGCTTCACGCCGGTCCCGTGCCGGCGGACGTTGTGGGCGCCCCACCGGGTCCGGAACGCGTCGCTGCGGGTGGACAACTCGCCCACCAGGTCGTGCAGGTCCTTGTCGTGGGGGTCCCGGCCCGCCTCGGTGCGCAGCACGTCGACGGTGACGTCGGCCATGAGTTCCCAGTCGGGATAGAAGCGGCGCGCGGCGGGGTCGAGGAACTGGTAGCGGGCCAGATTCGGCGGCGGCGAGCCGCCGCCGGTGTAGATGTCGCTGAAGAAGCCGCGGGCCAGCTGGTTGGTGGCCAGCAGATCCAGGCGGCCGTTGCTGACGTACGCCGGGCCGGCCGTGACGGCGTCCAGGGTCCACTGCAGGCTGCGGTGCAGCGGCGCCTGCCGGCCCGCCCGCCGACGTGGCCGGGCGAGCGCGTCGGAGCCCTCGGCGGCCTGGGCCAGGTGGAGCAGGTGGGCGCGTTCGGCGTCGTCGAGCTGCAGGGCGCGGGCCACGGCCTCCAGGACGCCGGGGGAGACGCCCGCGAGGTGGCCGCGTTCGAGCTTGGCGTAGTACTCGACGCTCACGTCGGCGAGCGCGGCGACCTCGCTGCGGCGCAGCCCCTTCACGCGGCGCCGGGTGCCGGCCGGCAGACCGGCCCGCGCCGGGGTGATCTTGGCGCGCCGCGAGACGAGGAAGTCGCGGACCTGCTCATGGTTGTCCACGCGGTCGACCGTACGCGGCGGGGACCGCGGCAACCATGTACTGCCGGTACACCCCTCACCAGGAACTCCCTGCCGGCGCGGAAAGGGAGTTACCTGGTCCCCGGGCGGGACTAGGCGCCCGTCATCGGGGCATCCGTGCGGCGGTTCACCGCCGGACCCACACGATCGGCAAGGGAGAACATCATGCGTGGCGTCGTCATGCACGCACCCGGCGACGTCCGGGTGGAGGACCGCCCGGATCCGCGGATCGAGCAACCCACCGACGCGATCATCCGCGTGTCGGCGACCTGCGTGTGCGGCTCGGACCTGTGGCCGTACCGCGGGGTGCAGAAGGTGGCGGGCCCGACGCCGATGGGCCACGAGTACGTCGGCATCGTCGAGCAGGTCGGCGCGGAGGTGAGCACCGTCCGGCCCGGCCAGTTCGTGGTCGGTTCGTTCTGGGCCTCCGACAACACCTGCGAGATCTGCCGGGCCGGCTACCAGTCCGCCTGCGTGCACCGGGTGCCCATGGGCAGTCTCGGGTCCCAGGCCCAGTACCTGCGGGTGCCCCTCGCCGACGGCACCCTCGTCGCCACGCCCGAGGTGCCGCCCGCCGACCTGATCCCCAGCTACCTGGCCGCCTCCGACGTGCTGGGCACCGGCTGGTTCGCCGCGGTCGCCGCCCAGGCCGGCCCCGGCCGGACCGTCGCGGTCGTCGGCGACGGCGCGGTCGGCCTGCTCGCCGTCCTGGCCTCCCGGCAACTGGGCGCCGAACGCGTCATCGCGGTCAGCCGGCACGAGTCACGGCAGAAGCTCGCCTGCGAGTTCGGCGCCACCGACATCGTCACCGAACGCGGCGACGAGGGCGTGGCCCGGATCAAGGACCTCACCGGTGGGCTCGGCGCCCACTCGGTGGTGGAGGCGGTCGGCACGCAGGAGTCGATGTTGCAGGCCGTCCACTCCACGCGCGCCGGTGGGCACGTCGGGTTCGTCGGCGTCACCCACGACGTGGCCGTGCCCGGCATGGAGCTGTTCTGGTCCCTGGTGCACCTGCACGGCGGTCCCGCACCCGTACGCCGGTTCCTGCCGGACCTGATGCGCCTCATCGGCGACGGCACCATCAACCCGGGCCGCGTCTTCGACCTCGAACTGCCCCTCGACCGGGCCGCCGAGGGCTACACGGCGATGGACGAGCGCCGCGCCGTCAAGACGCTGCTGCGGCCCTGACCACCCCACGCACTTCAGGAGCAGGCATGGAACTCCGGCCCGTCAACCCCACCGTCAGGACACCCGCGTCGAACTTCACCGGCGACGTCTACCTGACCCCGATCCACACCGGCACCGAGCCGTCCCGGATGACCGTCGCCCTGGTCCGGTTCACCCCCGGCGCCCGCACCCACTGGCACTCCCACGCCGTCGGGCAGACCCTGCACGTCACCGAGGGCGTCGGCCTGGTCGGCACCCGCGACGGCACCGTGGTGCGCGTACGCGCCGGCGACACTGTCAGCTGCCCGCCCGGGGAGGAGCACTGGCACGGCGCCACCGCCGACACCTTCATGAGCCACCTGGCCCTGCTCGAAGCCCTGCCCGGCGGGCAGGACCCCACCACCTGGCTCGAACCCCTCCCCGACGAGCAGTACCAGGCGGCGCACCACCACCACACGTGAACGACCCCCGTTCGCATCGAGACGCGCCGACGCGACACGCCGTGTCGCAACACACGACAGGCCCGGGTGGGTTGACAGCGGCGGGGGTCCACGCCGTACCGTCTTTGAGTCCTACCACGGGAAGCGGCTGTTGTTCGCTTCGTCCCTTCGTCCGCTGGCCGAGCGACCGGAAGGTTGCGGCGGCCAGGTCCAGCGGGCGGGGGTCGGCGGGGCGGCGCGAACCGGCCGCGGTTACCGGTGTACGGGCAGGGTGAGAGGCACGGCCAGTAGACAACGGCCAGGCGGGGGCAGCCAGTCCACGTCGGGTCGGTCCGAAGGTCGGCGCCGATCGTCCTCGCCCCACCGGCCGGGAAGGGCCTGGGAGCATCGGGGCGCGGCGCGAGCCGCGCCCCGATTTTCGTGCCCGCCGGAGCCCCGGCCAGGGCGGTACGACCGGTTATGCTGTGCGGTATGACCGGAGCGGTGCGGAAGCTGTCGATCTCGGTTCCGCCGGACGTCGCCGAACGCCTCGAACGGGAACCCAACGCCAGCGCCTTCCTCGTGCACGCCGCGCGGGCGCTGATGCGCCGGGAAGCCCTCGACGCCGAGCTGGCCCACCAGGGCGTCACCGTCACCGAGGAGGGCGTCGCCCGGGCGCGGGCGACGCGCGCCGCCGTCGACGTGGCCTGGCCGGCCGAGCGCTACCAGGCGATCCGGGACCGCGCGCGGCAGGTCGCCGCCGACGGCGAGGACCTCGCCGCCCGGGTCACCGCCGCGTGAGCGACCCCGACGGCCCGCCCGTGCGGCTGGTCCTCGACCGGTCGGCGCTGCTGGCGTACGTGGCCGGGTCGGTGCACGTGGGGGAGACGCTGCACGAGGTCATCGCCGACGGGGTGCGCTTCGGGGTGACGGCGGTCGCCGCCGCCGAGGCGTACGCGGCCGTCGACGACCCGAAGGACCGGGGGGCGCTACGGCGGCTGCTCGCCCTCGACGCCTGCGCCGTCCTGCCCACCGACGGCGGGGCCTGGCAGGAACTGGCGTACTGGCGGGGCTTCACCGGGCGGGTCGACCTGGCCGCCACCGTGCTGGCCTGCCTCGACCACGACGCGCCGATCCTCACCGGCGAGTCCCGCTACGGCACCGACGACCTGCCGGTGATCCACCTGCCCGGGTGACCCGGCCCGGACGGGCCGACGGGCCCGTCCGCCGGGTAGCCTTCGGCCCGTGATCGTGGTGAGGTGCCGGTGACGACGCTGGACCGGGAAGAGACGCAGGCCACCGGCGGGGCACGCCTGGGCGCCGGCGGGGGACCGCTGCCGCTGAAACTGGCCGTCCCGGCGGCCCTGCTGGCCGGTCTGGCGCTGCTCGCCGCCTTCCCCCCGTACGGGCTGTGGCCCCTCGCCCCGGCCGGTGTGGCGCTGCTCGCCGCCGCGGCGCACCGGCGGCGGCTGCGCGCCGGCGCCGGGCTGGGCTTCCTCGCCGGGGTGGCGCTGTTCGCGCCGCTGCTGGAATGGACCAACCTGCACACCGGCTACCTGCCGTGGCTGCTGCTGTCCCTGCTCCAGGCCGGCTACCTGGCGCTGCTCGGCGCCGCCACCGCCTGGGTGTCCCCGCTGGTCGACCGGCACCGCGCGGCGTGGCCGCTGGTCACCGGGGTGCTGTGGGTGGGCCAGGAGGCGCTGCGTGACCGCACCCCGTTCGGCGGCTTCCCGTGGGGACGGCTGGCGTTCAGCCAGGACACCTCCCCGCTGCTGCGGCTGGCCGCGCTCGGCGGCGCCCCGCTGGTCACCTTCGCCGTGGCCCTCGCGGGCGGGATCCTGCTCACCCTCGCCTGGCGGGACTGGCGCCAGCCCGCCGGGCTGTGGCGGCCCGTGGCCGGCCTCGCCGCCGCCCTGGCCGCCGTGCTCGCCGCCGGCCCCGCCGTGCCGGCCGGGGTACGCGGCGGCGGCGACACTGTCACCGTCGCCATCGTCCAGGGCAACGTGCCCCGCCTCGGGCTGGACTTCAACGCCCAACGGCAGGCGGTGCTGAACAACCACGTCGAGGCCACCCTGAAACTGGCCGAACAGGTCGCCGAGGGCACACAACGCCACCCCGACCTGGTGGTGTGGCCGGAGAACTCCAGCGACATCGACCCGCTGCGCTACCCCGGCGCGGGCGAGCGGATCTCCCAGGCCGCCGACACCATCGGCGCACCCATCCTGGTCGGCGCCGTGCTGCTCGGCCCCGGCGAGGGCGAGGTCCGCAACGCCGGCCTGCTGTGGCGCCCCGGCAGCGGCGCCGACCTCGACCAGCTCTACACCAAGCGGCACCCCGTGCCGTTCGCCGAGTACGTGCCGCTGCGCGAGATCGCCCGGATGGTCAGCTCCGAGGTCGACCGGGTCCGCTCCGACTTCGTCCCCGGCAGCACTCCCGGCGTGCTGGACACCGGCGTGGCCACCCTCGGCGACGTGATCTGCTTCGAGGTCGCCTACGACGGCATCGTCCGGGACACCGTCACCGGCGGCGCGCAGCTGCTGGTCGTACAGACCAACAACGCCACCTTCGACGCGGCCGAGGCCCGCCAGCAGCTGGCCATGGTCCGGCTGCGCGCCGTCGAGCACGGTCGCGCCGCCCTGATGGCCTCCACGGTCGGTGTGTCCGGGTTCGTTTCCCCGGACGGGCGGGTAGACGGTGCCACCGGGTTCAACACCTCCGCGGTGGTGGTGCGGCAGATGCGGCTCGGCGACGGGCGTACCCCGGCCACCACGGCGGGGGTGTGGCCGGAGGTGGCCCTCGCGGCGCTCGCCGTCGCGGCCCTGGCCGGCGCGGCCGTGCTGCGCCGGCGCCGGGAGGTCGACCCGGGGTAGGACGACGAGCGGGAGGCGGTAGACGGTGGGCGTGGTAGCCGACAGGCGGACGGTCGGCCATCCCGGGGTGGGACGGGTCCTCGTGGTCATTCCCACCTACAACGAGGCCGACAACGTCGACCGGATCGTCGCCCGGGTGCGGGAGGCGGCGCCGGGGGTCGACGTCCTCGTCGCCGACGACAACAGCCCCGACGGCACCGGCGCCATCGCCGACGGCCTCGCCGGCGCCGACCCGCACGTGCACGTGCTGCACCGCCCCGGCAAGGACGGGCTGGGCGCCGCCTACCTGGCCGGTTTCGCCTGGGCCCGGCAGCGCGGCTACGACGCCGTGGTGGAGATGGACGCCGACGGCTCACACGCCCCGGAGGACCTGCCGGCGCTGCTGGACGCCGCCCGCGACGCCGACATGGTGATCGGCTCCCGGTGGACCCGCGGCGCGCGGGTGGTGAACTGGCCGCTGCGGCGGCTGCTGCTGTCCCGCGCCGGCAACCTCTACGCGCGCCTCGCGCTCGGCGTGCCGGTCTCCGACGCCACCGGCGGCTACCGGGTGTACCGGGCCGCCGCGCTGGACGCCATCGACCTGGCCTCGGTGCGCTCGCAGGGGTACGCGTTCCAGGTGGAGCTGTCCCGGCTGGCGCACCGCGCCGGGGTGCGCATGGTCGAGGTGCCGATCACGTTCGCCGAGCGGGAGCACGGCGACAGCAAGATGAGCCCGCTGATCGTGGCGGAGGCGCTGTGGCGGATCACCACCTGGGGGCTGCGGGACCGCCGTGCCGCGGCGCGCCGCCCCGACGCGCTGGCCCGCTGGCCGTGAGCGCGGGCGTGTCATGCTGGAGGGGCGTGATGACACCCCCGGGCGGATGAGGTGAGATGCGCCGAGGACTGAAGTACGTACCACCGGCCCTGCTGCTGCTCGCGCTGGTGGAGCTGGCCGTGTTCGTCCTGGTCGGCCGGGGCGTCGGGTTCGGGTTCGCGGTGCTGCTGGTGTTCGCGGCCTCGCTGCTGGGCCTGGTGCTGCTGCGCCGGGAGGGCATGCGGGCCTGGCGCGGCTTCCGGGCCGCCGTGGAGTCCCGGCAGCCGCCGGGTCAGCAGGTCACCGACGGCCTGGTGGGCCTGCTCGGCGCGCTGCTGCTGGCGTTGCCCGGCCTGGTCAGCGGCGCGGTGGGGCTGCTCCTGCTGGTGCCGCCGGTGCGGCGCCTGGCCCGCTCCGGGGTGCGCCGAGCCACCGAGCGCCGGGTGTCGTCGATGGTCGCCGGTGACCTGTTCGGGCCCCGCCGGGTCCGGGTGCGTCGCGGCGCGCCCCAGCCCACCCCGGCGCCGCAGCCGCCGCCGGTCACCGAGCCGGGCCGCGCCATCGAGGGGGAGATCGTCGAACCCGGCCGCTGAAACCGGACAGACATGACGAAGCGCCCCCGGGGTGATCCCGGGGGCGCTTCGTCGTTACGGGTGCTCAGGCGCGACCGCGGCGGGTGCGGACCTCCTGCAGCCGCTCGGCGAGGATGTCCTCCAGCTCGGCGATCGAACGCCGCTCCAGCAGCATGTCCCAGTGGGTGCGCGGCGGCTTGGCCTTCTTCTGCTCCGGCTCGTTGCCGTCGACCAGGCGGGCGACGCTGCCGTCGAACTTGCACTCCCAGGTCGTCGGGACCTCGGCGTCGACGGCGAACGGCACCTCGAACTGGTGCCCCTTCGCGCAGAGGTACTCGCGGGTCTGACGCGGCGCGAGCTCCGTGTTGCGGTCGGATTCGTAGCTGACTGCGCCCAGCCGGCTACCGCGCAGCATACGCTCGCCCATGATCGACTTCCCCTCGTTCGTGGTGCTGGTCATCAGGTGTAACGGCCCGTCACCGCCGCCCCATTCCCGGCCATGCCGACGGCCCGGCACGGGGTCGGGATCCTCAACAGTAGCCGGTCATGACAGCTGCCCGGCGGGGTCG
Organism: Micromonospora sp. NPDC005305; assembly: GCF_040607315.1. NCBI lineage: Bacteria > Bacillati > Actinomycetota > Actinomycetes > Micromonosporales > Micromonosporaceae > Micromonospora > Micromonospora sp. NPDC005305. Next base: position 236,788 of record NZ_JBEXGL010000009.1, read on the forward strand.
TCCCCGGCCGGGCCGAATCGGTGGAGTGTTTCGACTGTCAACGGGGATGTTAGCCGCCTCCACGTGTGCGGAGGTGACGATGACCGGTGACGCGCCGGCCGAGGCCCGAGCGCCCGGCGGGAAGACGTTCTTCGGCCACCCGCGGGCGCTGTCCACGCTGTTCCTCACCGAGATGTGGGAGCGGTTCAGCTTCTACGGGATGCGCGCCATCCTCGTGCTGTACCTGACCGCGTCGGTCGCCGACGAGGGGCTGGGCATCGGTGAGTCCACCGCCAACGCCGTCTACGGCACCTACAACGCCATGGTCTACCTCATGGCGCTGCCCGGCGGGTGGGTGGCCGACCGGCTGATCGGCGCACGGCGCAGCGTGCTCTGGGGCGGCGTGGTGATCGCGGCCGGGCACTACGTGATGGCCGTGCCGGCCCGGTGGAGCGTGTTCGCCGGGATGACGCTGATCGTGCTCGGCACCGGCCTGCTCAAGCCGAACATCTCCACCATGGTCGGCGACCTCTACGACCGGGACTCCCCGCGCCGCGACGCCGGCTTCTCGATCTTCTACATGGGCATCAACCTGGGCGCGTTCATCGCCCCGCTGATCACCGGTTTCCTCGGCGAGAAGATCAACTGGCATCTGGGCTTCGGCGCGGCCGCCATCGGCATGACCTTCGGCGTGATCCAGTACGTGCTCGGCCGGCGCAACCTCGGTGACGCCGGCGCCCGGCCGGCCGACCCGCTGCTCGGCGCCGACCGGCGGCGGGCGCTGACCCGCATCGCCGTCGTCACCGTGGTGGTGCTCGTGGTGCTGGCCGTGCTCGCCGTGATCGGGCTGTTCACCGTCGACACGGTGGTGAACCTGCTCACCCTCGTCACCGTGCTGGTCACCATCGCCTATTTCGCCCGGATCCTGACCGACCGGGAGATCAGCGGCACCGAGCGCAGCCGCATGAAGGCGTACGTGTGGCTGTTCGTCTTCGCCGCGGCGTTCTGGCTGATCTACGACCAGGCCGGGTCGGTGCTGAACATCTTCGCCGAGGACCAGACCGACCGGAACGTCGGCGGCTTCACCTTCCCGGCGTCCTGGCTGCAGTCGGTGAACCCGATCCTGATCATCATCGGGGCGCCGCTGGCCGCCGCGCTGTGGCTGAAGCTCGGCCACCGGGTCTCCACGCCGACGAAGTTCGCCGTCGGCCTGGTGCTCAACGGCCTGTCGTTCGTGCTGATGGCCGCCGCCGCGCAGGCCGCCGTCGGCGGCGACCTGGTCTCCCCGTGGTGGCTGGTCGCGGTGTACGCGATCCAGGTCGCCGGCGAGCTGGCGCTGAGCCCGGTGGGCCTGTCGGCCACCACGAAGCTCGCCCCGGTGAAGTACGCCAGCCAGATGCTGGGCCTGTGGTTCCTCGCCACCGCCGTCGGCGACGCGATCGGTGGTCAGGTCGCCCGGCTCGCCGACAGCTGGTCCGAGCCCACGTACTTCCTGACCTTCGGGCTGGCCTCGGTGGTGCTCGGGTTCGCCGCCGTGATGTTCACCCGGCAGATCCGGCAGCTGATGGCCGGCATCCACTGACCGGCCCGGACGTCACCGGGCCGGTGTCGGCGGCAGCGGCAACGGCAGGCCCGGCAGCCCGTCGATGCTGGTCGCCACGTGCTCCTTGCCGGCGAAGTACACGCTCAGCGACGCGTCGTCCTCCCGGGCGAACCGCCGCCCGTGCAGGTCGCGGTCGGCCCCGTACGTCATCAGCGGCACCGCGTAGCCGCAGGTGTCGCGGATCAGCTCGGCGCGGACCACGACGATCGCCCGCAGGCCGTGCGGGTCCGGGTCGATCTCGGGGAAGTGGCCCAGCAGCTCCGGCCAGCGGGGGTCGTCGCGGAACACCGGCTCGCCCCGCCCGTGCACCCGGACGATGTTCGGCGGGCCGTCGAAGGCGCACCACATCAGCGTGATGCGGCCGTTCTCCCGCAGGTGCGCCACGGTCTCGGCGTTGCTGCCGGCGAAGTCCAGGTAGGCGACGGTCAGCTCGTCGAGCACCGCGAAGGAGCCGCGCAGGCCCTTGGGGGAGAGGTTGATCGTGCCGTCGCCCGCGAGGGGGGCGGTGGCCGTGAAGAACATCGGCTGCGCCTCGATGAAGGTCCGCAGCCGCCCGTCGATGCGCTCGTACGTCTTACCCACGCCCGGATCATCCTCGCCGTAGGCCACCTCCCGCTGACCCGTCCCCGCCCGTCCCAGCCCGTGGCCGGCGGGCTCAGCCGGTGCGCGAGCCCAGCCGGGCCAGGGCGCTGGCCAGATCGCTGACCTGGTCGGCGAGCTGGCCGGCCCGCCGCTGGGCGGCGTCGCGGTCGGTCTCGGCGGCGGCCAGCCGTACGGTCAGCTCGGCCAGCCGGGCCTCGACGGCGGCGGTGGACTGCCGTGCGGCCGCCAGCTCGGCGGCCAGGGCGTCCCGCTCGGCGGTCCGGGCCGCCAGCTCCTCCCGGGCGGCGGAGGCCGCCGCCACGGCCTCCCCGCGGCCGGCCTCGGCCCGGTCCCGGGCGGCCTGCGCCTCGGCGGCCTCCGCGCGGGCCCGCTGCGCCGTCTCCTGCGCGGCCTGCCGCGCCTGCTCGGCCTCCGCGCGGGCCGCCGCGGCGTCGGCCCGGGCTCCGTCGGTCTCGGCGCGCAGCCGCTCGGCCCGGTCGAGGGCCTCACCCGCCGAGCGGGTGGCCCGCTCGGCGTCGACCCGGGCGGCGTCCCGTTCGGCGGTCAGGTCGGTGACCCGCCGGCGCTCACCGTCGCGTTCGGACCGCACGGTACGCAGCTCGTGACGGGCGGCGTCGCGGTCCCGCTCGGCCTGCACCCGCAGCGCCTGCGCGGCCCCGGCCTCGCCCCGCGCCTCGTCCCGGGCCGCCTCGGCGCGCCGGCCCCGGTCGGCGGCCGCGGTCGACGCCGCCTCGGCGCGGTCGGCCCGCTCCCGGGCGGCGTCACGTTCGGCCAGCGCCGCCTGCGCCTCCTGGCGGGCGCGCGCGGCGGCCGCGGCGGCGTCCTCGGCGTCCCGGCGGGCCTCGTCGCGTGCGGTGTGCGCCGCCGCCACCTGGGCGGCCGTCTCGGCGCGGACCTCGGCGAGCTGCCGCTCCACCCCGGCCGGGGACAGCTCGGCGTGCAGCGCCTCGGTGAGGGTCTCCACGACCTGGTCGAGCCGGTCCACGGCCTCCCAGGTGCGGGCCACCTGCCCGGGCAGGCCGGGGGCGTTGCGGTGGCGCATCCGGGAGTTGCGCGACGCCCGCTGGCAGGCGCCGTCGTTGTCCCGGCAGTACCGGAAGGGCCGGCCCGCGCCGGCGCGCTGCGGCACATCCCGTCCACAGTGGGCGCAGGGGCGGGTCTCGGGGGCGGTCTGGGCGTCCATCGGCGGCGAAGTCTAGTTGCCGGAAGTCACGACGGCGTCGACGGCCCGGTGCGGACGACGGCCTGGTCGCCGTGCGGCCCGAACAGGTGCAGGATCTCGACGGTGTCCGTGCCGGCCGGGCCGAACCAGTGCGGCTCGCCGGTGTCGAACTCGGCGACCTCGCCGGGGGCGAGGGTGAACTCGCGGTCACCGAGGACGAGACGCAGCCGCCCGGCGAGCACGTAGAGCCATTCATATCCGGCGTGGGTGACGAGGCTCGGCTCCCGAGGCGCGAGTACCTGCTTGAACACCTGGACCCGCCCCGGATACTGCGTCAGGGGCACCACCACGCCGCCGCGGCGGCGCCGGTGGGGCCGCAGGTGGACGCGGGGGTCGCCGGTGGCCGGCGCCGCCACCAGCTGATCCAGCGCGACGCGGTGGGCGCGGGCCAGCGGGATCAGCAGTTCCAGCGTGGGGCGCCGCTTGCCCGACTCGAGGCGGGACAGTTTGCTCACCGAGATGCCAGTCTGCGCCGCGAGATCCTCCAGCGTGAGCTCGCGGTCGCGGCGCAGCGCGCGCAGCCGGGGCCCGATGGCGTCGAGGAGTTCCGTGAGGTCGGCTTCCACCCCGTCATCTTTGCGGTTTCCGCAAGACGGCTGGGCCCGGGTGCCGCCGGTACCCACGTCGGGGTCAGCGTCGTCTACCCGAGCATGGTCGCCTCACCGATCCACGACACCACCGCCGAGGCCGGGCTGTCGCTGAGCGGGGTGTCCCGGCTGGAAACCGTCGAGGGGGTCGTCGCCGCGATCCTGCGCACCGCGACCGCCCGCCGGGCGCCCCGGGACGTGGCCACCACCCCCCGGGGCCGGCTGGAGCTGGCCCTGGCCCGGCACGCGCCCGCGCTGGCCGACCGGCTGGTGCGGCGTACCGTCGCCGGGCGGATCGCCGCCGGCGACCTGGACGCCGCGCCGCTGGCCGCCGGCATGGTGCGGCGGCACCGGGAGGCCCGCCGGTAGGGTGCCGCCATGCCTGTCTCGCCCTACATCGCGCGGATGCGCCGGCACATCGGACGCGACCTGCTCATGCTCTACGGGGTCAGCGCCGTCGTGACCGACGAGGCGGGGCGGGTGCTGCTGGCCCGGCGGGGCGACAACGGCCGCTGGTCGGTGCCGGCCGGCACCGTCGACCCGGGCGAGCAGCCCGCCGACGCGCTGGTCCGCGAGGTCCGCGAGGAGACCGGCATCGAGGTCGAGATCGAGCGGATCGGCGGGGTGGCCACCCACCCGGTCGTCTACCCCAACGGGGACGCCTGCGAATACCTCAACGTCTGGTTCCGTTGCCGGGCCGTCGGCGGTGTGCCCACCGCCGACGGCGACGAGTCCCTCGCGGTCGGCTGGTTCGCCCCGGGCGAGCTGCCCGAGCTGGACGAATGGTCCCGCCTGCGGATCGCCACGGCGCTGCGCGAGGACCCGCACCCCTGGTACGCGGCACCGGGCGAGCACCACCCCGCCCTGCACCGGCCGGACAACCTGTGAGCGGTCCGGGGGTGGCGACGGCGGCGCGCGAGCGGTCGGCGGCGACGCGAGGGCGGGCTCGCGGCGCGGCGGCGTGACGCGCCACACTACCGGGATGCCGATCGTGCTCCACGCCGCCGCCACCCCCTCCGCCCCCGGCCTGCTGCTGCGGCCGTGGCGCGACGACGACGCCGAGGCGCTGCTGGTTGCCTACCGGGACCCGGTGCTGCGCAGCTGGACCCGGTACCCGGTGACCACCCGGGCGGAGGCCAGGGCGTTCCTGCGCCGCAGCCGCCAGGGCTGGGCGGCCGGCAGCCGGTTCAGCTTCGCCGTGCTGGAGGCCGCGGCCGAGGGGGAGCGGCTCGTGGCCAACGTGGTGCTCAAGGACGTCACGCCCGGCCGGCCGGCCGCCGAGGTGGGCTACTGGACGGCCGCGCCGGCCCGCGGGCGCGGGGTCGCGCCGCGGGCCGTGGAGACGGTCACCGGTTGGGCGTTCGCCCGCTTCGGCGCGGGCGGCCTGACCCGCCTGGAACTGCTGCACCAGGTGGACAACCCGGCCTCCTGCCGGGTGGCGGAAAAGAGCGGGTACGCCTTCGCGGAGGTGCTGCCGGCCCGGCCGCCGTTCCCGCGCGACGGCCACCGCCACGTCCGCCTGCTGTCCTGAGCCGGGACGCGCTCAGCGGCCGGCCAGGAAGAGCAGGGCGGCCGCGACCAGTCCCGCCTCCACCAGGGCGACGAAGGTGCGGTCGCTGATCCGGCCGACGATCCGTCGCCCCACCCACGCGCCGGCCAGGGTGGCCGGGGTCCGTGCCGCGCCGAGCAGCAGCACCTGCCGGTCGAGGAGTCCCGCCCCGGCGTACCCGGCGGTCTTGGCCAGGTGCAGGGTGAGCGCGGCGGCCGCCTCGGTGCCCACCTACGCGGCCCGGGTCAGCCCGTAGGCCAGGAAGAACGGCGCGGTCAGCGGGCCGACCGACCCGAGCAGCGCCGACCCGAGCCCGGACACCGCGCCGACCGCCACGAAGGTCCGCGCACCGGGCCGTGCGGGTGGCCGGCCGAGGCGACGCCAGGCCACCACGCCCAGCAGGAACACCCCGAGCAGCCGCTTCAGGGCGGACAGCGGCGCGTGTGCCAGCAGCGGCGCGCCACCGAAGCCGGTCACCGCGGACAGCACGGCCAGCAGGAACGCCGCCGCCGAGGCCGCCAGCAGGCCGCTCAGCGGTGGCGCCCCTCGGTGCTCTCGCCGGTCGGAGCCGGGCCGAGCAGGCGCAGCAGCCGGGGCTCGCCCGGCCAGGCGTCGAGCAGCACCTGCCGGGGCACCTGCCGGCCGGCGTAGCGCAGCGCGAGCGCCACCACCACGATGTCGTCCAGCGGGCCGATGACCGGCAGGAACTCCGGGATCAGGTCGATCGGGCTGGCCAGCCAGAGCCCGGCGAACACGATCGCGACCCGGGCCCGCCGCGGCACCCGGGGGTCGCGGCGCAACCGGCGCACGGTGGTCAGGCAGTCCGGGATGAACGCGGCGAGGTCGCGCAGGATGCCCGGCGGCAGCCGCCGGGCCAGCAGCACCAGCAGTGCCCAGCTGGCCAGCAGGCAGACCACCGCGACCCCGAGGCCGATGAGCCAGTCACGCACGCCGCTGGTCCCTCCCGCCGGGGGTACGGGCCGCCGCCGGCCCACCAGGAATGTACGCCCCCATACATGAGGGTCAGTCGTAAACCGTTTGAGCCCTGCTTCCGGGTTCCCGTAGGTTGCCCGCAACCCGTCGGACTGAAGACAGAGGACAAAACCGCGTGACCCCGCCTGCTCTCTAGACCAGACACCTTCTTCCGCTCACCGGTAGCCGACGCTCCCGTCGGTTCCGCCGGGCTGCCCCTGTGCGCCCGGTCGTACAGCGATTGAGGCCGCGCGTGATCGGCCTCGTGTCAGGTCTAGAGATCAGGTCTAGCGAGTCATGTCTTCATCCCCTCATATCGTGCTGCCCTGGGTTGTTCGTCGGACCAGGCTGCCGCTGCTGTCGTTGCGGTGCGTGGACTGCCGGTCGGAGTCGGCGACCACCGGCGCCGGCAGATTCCGGGTCAACGCCAACGGCAAGCTGCTGGACGTGTGGCTGCTCGTCCGCTGCGTGTCCTGCGACCGGACGAGCAAGCTCACCGTGCACGAACGGACGGCGGTCAGGTCCATCGATCCGGGCGAGTTGCACGGCTACCACGTCAACGATCCGGAACTGGTGGCCTCCCGGCTGTTGGACCCGCTGCTCGCCCGGCGCAACCGCTTCACCCTGGACTGGACGGGAGCCTGGCGGCTGGACACCCTGTCGGAACGGCTCGACGAGACGTGGCCGGTGCGGGTGGACGTCGCCTTCGAGGATCCGGTACCGGTACGCCCGGAACGGCTGATCGCGCAGGGTCTCGGCTTCAGCAGGACCGAGGTGTTGCGCCGGATCAAGTGCGACATCTCGCTGCGCCGTTCGACGAGTGCCGGCTTCACCTTCACGGTGACGGCCGGGGACTAGCCCCGGGGTGTAGCCGGGCGGGCCACTCGATCTGCCCGGCTACCCCCGAAACCCGCCGATACGGGACAGACAGGGCTTCGTGGTCGCTCTTCTTCAGCCCCGGGAACAGCCGGGTCCAGGTCGGCGCTGAAACGGGTCGGTGACCGGCGGATACGGTGGGAACGGGAGGTGACGGCGGTGACGACAGGCTGGGAGGCCGCGGTCGAGGCGCAGATTCGCTCGGCCCAGCAGCGCGGCGAGTTCGACAACCTGCCGGGGGCCGGCAAGCCGATCCCCGGCCGCGACCTGCCCTACGACGAGGGCTGGTGGATCCGGAGCTTCCTGGAGCGCGAGCAGCTTCCCGGTGACCTGCTCCTGCCCACCCCGCTGCAACTGCGCCGGCGCATCGAGAAGCTCCCCGACGAGGTGCGCGACCTGCCCACCGAGGAGTCGGTGCGGGCGTACTTGGCCGCCCTCAACACCGAGGTGGTGGCCTGGCTGCGCACGCCCACCGGGCCGCGCGTGGTGGTACGCCCGGTCAACGCCGACGACGTGGTCCGTGACTGGCGGGCCGCCCGGGAGCGGGCCGCGGCCGAGCGGGTGGCCGTCGCGACGGACCCGGCGACCGTCCCGGCCCCGCCGAGGCGTCGCCCGTGGTGGCCCTGGCGACGCCGCTGATTCGCCGCCGTCGGGGACCACCACCCCCGAGCCGGTGGTCCCCGACGGCGGCTGTTCAGGCCGGCCCGACGCCGGGACGCGGCACCCTGGTCGCCGGCAGCAGCAGCGCGGGCAGCGCCGCCAGCAGCGTGAACCCGAGCACCCACCAGAAGGTCGCCCCGAACGCGGCCGCCCGCCCGGCCGCGCCGCCCTGCCCGGCGAGCTGCCGTTGCAGCACCACGGCCAGCACCGCCCCGCCGAAGGCCCCGCCGAGCTGCTGGAAGATCCGGATGGCGCTCGTCGCCCGGGGGATCGCCGCCGGCGGCAGTCCCTGGTACGGGCTGGCCAGCACCGGCACCACGGTGGCCCCCATGCCGACGCCGGTGACCACCAGCGCGCCGGCGAGCAGCGGCTGCGCCGTGTCCGCCGCCACCTGGGTGTACGTGAGCGTGCCGGCGGCGGCCACCACCAGCCCGACCAGCACGATCGGCCGGGGTCCGATGCGGTCGGTGAGCCGCCCGGCGGCCACCAGCCCCACCGCCATGCCCACCCCCTGCGGCGCCAACAGCAGCCCCGCCGCCAGCGCGGACGCACCCCGCACCTGCTGCTGGTAGAGCGGCAGCAGGATGATCGCCCCGAACAGGGCGACACCGGAGAGGAAGACGACCGCCGCACAGGCCGCGAACGTCCGGTCGGCCAGCAGCCGCAGGTCGATCAGCGGCTCGCGCCGGGTCCGCAGCGCGTGCCCGGCGAACCCGGCCAGCAGCAGGCCGCCCAGACCCACCGCGACGAGCACCGCGGGGTCGTCGAACCGGCCGTGCCGGCCGGCCTCGGCCAGGCCGTAGACCACGGCGGCGCAGCCGGGCGGCAGCAGCGCCAGCCCGGTCAGGTCCAGCGGGGCGGCGACCGCCGCCCGGTCGTCGGGCACCGCCCGGCGCGCCAGAAGCAACCCGGCCAGGGCGACCGGCAGGTTGACGAAGAAGATCCACCGCCAGCCCAGGTCGTCGACGATCAGGCCGCCGAGGACCGGCCCGAGAACGGGACCGAGCATGGCGGGTACGCCGATGGCGGCCATCACCCGACCCAGCCGGTCCGGACCGGCGGCCCGGGCCAGGATGGTCTGCGCCAGCGGTACGAGCATGCCGCCCCCGGCGCCCTGCACGACCCGGAACACGATCAGGCTGCCCGCGGACCAGGCCAGCCCGGACAGCAGCGAGCCCAGCAGGAACCCGGCGAGGCCGAGGGTCCAGAGCGTGCGGGTGCCGAACCGGTCGGCGGCCCACCCGGTCAGCGGGATCATCGCCGTCATCGCCAGCAGGTAACCGGTGCCGACCCACTGGACGGTGGACAGGGTCGCGCCGAACTCCCAGAGCAGCGTGTGTACGGCGACGTTGGTCATGGTGGCGTCGAGCTGCACGGCGAGCGCCCCGAGCATCACCACCCCGACAAGGCGGCGCAGCGCCGGTGGCATCCCGGACGCCGGCGCGGGCGGCTCCACGGTCCGATCCATCGGGTCCTCCCTCGATCCTGCGGTAAACACTTACTGCGCTGGTGGGGCTTCCGCCGTCGGTGGCTGTGTCCTGGTTCAGTGGCGCGCGACCGGCCCGGTCATCCCGTCGAGCAACTGCCCGATCACCCGGTCCCGCAGCTGGGGCCCGCCCGCCTCGCCGGCGAACGGGGGAGCGAAGACCTGCAACGCCACGAGCGCGCCCATCGCGGTCGCGTACGCCACCTCGAACGGGCAGTCCGGGCGGAAGACACCCTCCGCCTGGCCGCGCGCGTACAGGTCCCGGATCGCCTCGGGGAGTTGGTCGGCGGTGGGCAGGGAGAGGGCGCCGGACCCGCTCAACGACTCGTGCAGCATCAGCGCCAGCAGCCGAGGGCGGGCCCGCAGCACGTCGTAGAAGCCGGTGAAGGCGGCCCGCATGCCGGCGTACGGGTCGAGGGCGGCAGCACGGTCGAGCACCGGCGCCCAGGCCGCCGCGAGCTCCGCCCGCTGCTCGTCGACGACGGCGGCGTAGAGGCCCTCCTTGCTGCCGAAGTGGTGGTAGATCATGCGCTCGTTGACCCCGGCGCGCCGGACGACGGCCTGCACCCGGGTCCCGTGCAGGCCGGTGCGGGCGAACTCCTCCGCCGCGGCGTCGAGCAGGGCGGCCCGGCTGTCACTCATGCAGTAAGTATTTACCGAACGATCTGGTGGACCGCAACCCCGCCACCTGTCGTCAGGTGGCGGGGTCGCGTCCACGGTGCACCTCAGGCGGACATCAGCTGGGCTTGCCGAACCAGCGGGACAGGTGGTCGTCCAGGTCCTGCTGGTCGTCGCCGATCCAGGCGACGTGGCCGTCGGGGCGCAGCAGGACGCACGGAACATCCAGTACGGCCGTGGGATCCCCGAGGTAGTCGACCCGGTCCGACCAGCCGCCGACGGTCAGGCGTTCGGTGCGGTCCAGCAGCAGGCCGCGGCCGCGATGCAGCAGACCGTAGAGGTGGCCCTGTTTCACGTCGACGTCGGGCAGGCGGCGGCCGAGCAGGTCGGGGCCTGCGCCGAAGTCGTAGCGGATGCCGGTCGCGGTGATCTTCTCGATCAGGTAGCGGTTCACCTCGTCGAAGTCCATCAGTTCGGTGAGCAGCCTGCGCACGGCCTGCGCGCCCGGTTCGGTGGACAGCAGCTCCATCTGGGCGCGGGTGTTGTCCAGGACGTCCTCGGCGACCGGATGGCGTTCGGCCTGGTAGGTGTCCAGCAGTGTTTCCGGCGCCCAGCCGCGGATCTGCGCGGCCAGTTTCCAGCCGAGGTTGAAGGCGTCCTGAACGCCCAGGTTGAGGCCCTGTCCGCCGATGGGTGGATGGATGTGTGCCGCGTCGCCGGCCAGCAGCACCCGCCCGACCCTGTACCGGTCGGCCAGCCGTGTGGCATCCCCGAAGCGGGACAGCCAGCGTGGGGAGTGCACGCCGAAATCGGTTCCGGCGATGGCGCGCAGCTGTTGTTGGAAATCCTCGAGTGTGGGCGGTACCGCGCGATCGCTGACTCCCGCTGCCGGGACCACCACGCTGTAGACCTCTCCGAAGGGCCGGAGCCAGAACCGCTGATAGGTCTCGCGGAGTTCAGCCACCTTGGCGGCGATTTCCTCCGGCGGCACACCCACGTGCATCTCGCCCATCAGCGTGTCGTTCCGCGAGGGCTCGCCGGGGAAGCCGACGCCGAGCAGTTTGCGCACCGTACTGCGCCCGCCGTCACAGCCGACGAGATAGCGCGCACGCAGCTGTTCCCCGTCGGCCAGCTCGACGGTCACCCCGTCGTCGTCCTGCGCGACATCGGCCACCGCACAACCGCGCCGGACCTGCGCACCCAGCTCGATCGCATGTTCTTCGAGCAGGCGGACGATGACCGGCTGCGGGATGCCCAGCAGATAGGCGTGCGCGGAATCCAGGCCCGCGGGTGCGGGCTTGTTGATCGCGGCGAAGAAGCCGGCGGCCGGACGCCGTCTTCCGTGTTCGAGGAAGCGCTCCAGCAGGCCGCGCATCGCCATCAGCTCGATGGTGCGCACATGCAGGCCGACGATGCGGACGAACGACGCGGGCTCGGTGTCCTTCTCCAGGACGAGGACCCGCACGTCGTGTAGCCGCAGTTCGGCGGCCAGCATCGCACCGGTCGGCCCGCACCCAGCAATGATCACGTCGTACGGGAGGGGCCCGCGACCGGCGCCGGAGGATGGCGACGGCTCGGCGGGGAACCGCAGAGACGGCATAGGTGTTGCCTTTCGGGAGTGCCTTGGTGGCGAGGCGCTCCGGCGACACCTAGGTCAATCGCCCGGCCGTGACGGGATGGGGAGCACCCACAGCGATACATCGTTCATGGGTCTCACCTCCTCGGGCGGTGTCACGGGCATCTGCAAGCTACAAGCCTGAGCATCACCCGTCCAGCCCTTTTCCCGGCTCGTGAATTCCGCCGTATTTCCGGATTACCGGTAACACCAATCCAGCAAACAAGCCGGACAAAGGGTGCAGAACGAGGAGACACCATAATGACAGTTATGGGCGCGCGGGGCCGCCGGCGCGGGTCGTGGCCGCCGAGCGCCCCACATCCGCGATCGAGATCGTCACCGACGACATGCCGTTTCTGGTCGACTCGGTGACCGCGCTGCTGCACGCGCACCATCTCGACGTGCACCTGGTGGTGCACCCGCTGGTGGTGGTCCGCCGCGAGCCGAGCAGGCCGACGCGATCGCCGGCGGCCTGGTCGAGAGCTGGATGCGGATCGAGATGGACCCGGTCCGCGACGCGGCGGAGCGGGAGAAGCTGCGCCGGGAGCCGCAGCGGGTGCTCACCGACGTGCGGGAGGCCGTCGAGGACTGGCCGAAGATGCGGCAGCCTGGTCCTGGTCCTGGCCCTGACCTCGGGCGCGCACCTGGGACAGCCCCCGACCGGCCGGTCCTAGGCTGGCGGCACGGTGACCCACGACGCGGTGGGTCCAGAGGGGAGCGACCAACGACGTCCGGTGTGCAGCCGGTTCCGCTCACCAACGAGTCCGCCCGCACCACCTCTGATCGAAGGGACCTCGTCACCATGACCGCTCTCCCGTCGGCGCCCGCGCCGCGGCCGCCCGGCGACCCGGGCGGCCGGCTCGCCCCGGGCCACAAGGCCCTGTTCTTCGCGCTCGTGTTCGTCACCGCGCTGCTGGTGGCCAGCTGGACGGGATTCCTCGTCTGGGTCAGCACCAACCAGCTGGCCGAGGCCGTCCTGCGGTCCGGTGTGGCCTTCGCCGGCGCCGTCGGTCTCTGCCTCGCGGTCGGGGCGGCGTACCGCCAGCGGTGAGGTGGCCGCGGGAGTCCTCGTCACTGGCCGAGGCGGCAGTGGGGGAGTGCGTGGGCCGGCGCTCGCCTGGCCCGGGCCGCGTTGGCGGCGAGCGCGACGTCGAGGAACGCGCCGACACCGACCTCGGTGGCGTCGGCGAGCCGGGCGATGAGCAGCAGTCGCCGCCGCAGCGCCCCGGGCTCGCGGGCCCCGGACTGCGCCGGGCGCCGGCCACCGGGGTACGGCGACGCCTGGCGCCGGGTCGTCGTGGAGGCGGGAGCGTCGTCGTCGAGTTGCGCGGCGAGCAGCGGCCACACGTCCTGGCCGTCCGGGTCGAGTTCCTCCACGAGCAGCGCGGCGGTGTCGCCGAGCACGTGGTGGACCCAGGGGTGCGGAAGCCGCGCCAGCCGGTCGACGGCGTCGTCGACGCCGGCCAGGTCCGACTCGTCGGCGGCCCGCACCCCGGCCACCACCGCGTTCCACAGCTCCTGTTCCGCCGGGGTCGGCGGGTGCCGCATTGCCATCTTCGCTCCGCTTCTGACCTGTGAGGGGGTCAGGCGTCGAGAGTCCGGGGCGGCCGGTGCGCCGCCCGGGTCGGGGGTGGCCGGCACGGGCCCGTAGGAGGGCGAGACCCGTGCCGGCCGCGGTGATCACCCCAATCACCGCGTTGGCGCCGCCGCGGGCTGCCGACCCGCGATGACGTCGTCTCCGAGGTGGACGGTGCGAACGCGTCCGCCAACTGAGTCAAGTATCAGACATATTTGCCTGATTATGACGATTTGAATGTTCGTGTTGTATGTGTTCACGTCCGCACCGGGGTTGGTGCGCGTTCCACGGCGGTGGGACGCTCCACGGGCGGTGTCGCGGTGTGCCGGCCGCTCGCGCGGCGGGGCCAGGGCAGCAGCCGTGGCGACCGCCGGGCGCTGAGGTCCTCGATCCACCCGAGGGCCAGCACCAGGCCGGTGAGCAGCACCAGGGCGACCGTGAGGTAGCCCACCTGGCCGAGCCGCCAGAAGCCGACCAGGTCGCCCACGGTGTAGCAGGCCGCGATGGCGGCGTTGTGCCAGAGGTAGATGGTCAGCGCCCGGCTGTTCAGCGCGGTCACCAGCCGGTCCAGTGACCGGAGCCGCGACAGCCAGCCCATCGGCGGCGCGGCGCGCAGCAGCACCAGCACGAACCCGAGCGACCAGAACGCCTGCGCCACGGGGATGTCGTTGAGGTCGCCTCCCGCGTCGGGATGAGTGGCGAGCCAGCCGACCGCCGCGCCCAGGCAGAGCGCCGCGAAACCCAGCAGCGCCGGCAGCGGTAGCCGCCGCAGCCGGCGGTCCTGGTGCGCGAAGCCCACGAGCCAGCAGGCGGCGAACGTGACCAGGTCGGTCAGCACCGACTCCACCGGCCCGTCGAACCCGGGCGCCGCGGTCTGGAGCAGCACCACGCCGGCCAGCGGCACGGCCACCGACCACAGCGGCCACCGCCGGTGCAGCGCCAGCATCGCGGGGGAGAGCAGCACCAGCCAGAGGTACGTCACCAGGTACCAGAGCACCCCGGTCACGTCGGCCGCCCACGCGCTGCCCGGCGGCTGCACCAGCGGCACCGCCCAGCTCAGCAGCGCCGGCCAGGCGGGCCGGTCGGACCAGCCGTGCCAGAGCATGAGTGGCACGAGCACCACGGCCAGGGCCCACAGCCCCGGCAGCAGGCGGCGCAGCCGGCCGCTGACCGCCCGCTCCGGCGTACGGTCCAGCGAGCGGGCCATCAGCGACCCGCCGAGGGCGAACATCACCCCCATGGCGGGGAAGACGAAGCTGAGCCAGGCGGCCCCGAACATGTGGTACGCGACGACCCGGCCCAGCGCGAGGGCCCGCAGGGTGTCGAACCAGCGGTCGCGCCCCGGCCGCGCCCCGGGCGCGGGCGTCTCCTCGACCGCGTCGCCGGCCCGCTTGACCCGGCGCCAGCCCAGCCGCGCCCCGGTCAGCGCGGTGACCACGGACCGGGCCAGCACCAGGTACATCAGCTGGCGGTAGGCGAACTGCTGGATCGGCAGGGTGAGCAACGGGCGCAGCGGTTCCCGGTCCAGCTTGAACGCCACCGCCGCGGTGAGCAGCTGCACGGCCAGCATGACCAGCCAGGCCACCGCCGTCTTCGTGGTGTCCAGGAAGAACAGTCCGTAGACGGCGAGCAGGTCGAGCACCGGCCCGAGCAGGGGGAGCAGCACGCCGAACAGGGCGAGCATGGGCAGCCCGAAGCGGCCGAACCGGGCGCCCGGGCCCCGGTCGCGCAGGGCGCCGCGGTGCTTCCACATCGACTGGAGGGTGCCGTAGCTCCAGCGGTAGCGCTGCCGCCACAGGTCGCCCACCGAGGCGGGCGCCTCCGTCCAGGCCCGGGCGCGGTCCTGGTACACCACGCGCCAGCCGGCGCGCAGGACCGCCATGGTGACGTCGGTGTCCTCGGCGAGGGTGTCGCCGCTCATCCCGCCGACCCCGGTCAGCGCCCGACGGCGGAAGGCACCGATCGCGCCGGGCACGGTGGGGATGCAGCCCAGCTTCTCGTAGAACCGGCGGTCCAGGCTGAAGCCGATGACGTACTCGATGTGCTGCCACTGGCCGAGCAGCCGGCGCCGGTTGGCGACCTTGACGTTCCCGGCCACCGCGCCGATGCGCGGGTCGGTGAACGGCTCGACGAGCCGCCGGATCGCGTCCGGCTCGAAGACGGTGTCCGCGTCGACGGTGACGATGATGTCGTGCGAGGCGTACAGGAGTCCGGTGTTGAGGGCCGTCGCCTTGCCGCCGTTGGGTTTGCGGATCACCCGGACGCCGGGCAGGCCGAGGGAGTCGACGAGGTCGGCGGTGCCGTCGGTCGACCCGTCGTCGACCACGATCACCTCGATGCCGCGGTGGTCGTTGGCGACCAGGGACCGGACGGTGGCGACGATGCCGGCCCGCTCGTTGTAGGCGGGCACGATGACCGAGACCGGCGCGTTGGTCACTCCCCACGGCCAGCGGTGGGCCCGCCGGCGTCGGGCGAGCCGGTTGGCCAGCAGGAGCAGCATCACGGTGCGGGCCAGCATGAGCAGGCCGACCACCACGAAGACCAGGGCGAGCCCGCGCAGGATCCCGTCGGCCAGCCGGATCGCCCAGCAGATCGGGGCGGCCCGCCAGCGGTCCGAGGTGGACGCCGGGACGTTGCCGGCGAACGCGGCCGCGTCCGGTCGCGCCCGGTTGATCCCTCCGCTGACCGTGGTGAAGGTGTAGCCGCGGGCCTGCATCAGCGGGATGAACCGGTCCAGGGCCGCGAGGGTCTGTGCCCGGTCTCCCCCGGCGTCGTGCAGCAGCACCACGGCGCCCGCGTCGCCGGCCGGCGTCAGGTTCCGCACGATGGTGTCCACCCCGGGCCGCGCCCAGTCCTCGCCGTCGAGGTCGTTGACCACAGTCAGGTAGCCCTGCCCGGCGGCCCGGCGGATCACCGGCCAGTTGGCGTCGTCGACGGCGCTGGGGACCGAGGAGTACGGGAAGCGCAGCAGGCTCGTCCGGATCCCCGCGGCGTGCACGATCGCCATCTGGGTCTGCGCGTACTCCATCCGCTGCCGCCAGGCGGGCAGCAGGCTGGCGTCGGGATGGGTGAAGGTGTGCACGCCCAGCTCGTGTCCCTCGGCCACCGCACGGCGGGCCAGGTCCGGGTGGCGGGCCACCTCCGACCCGATGACGAAGAAGGTGGCCGGGGCGTGGTGCCGGCGCAGCACGTCGAGGACCCGGGGGGTCCAGGTCGGATCCGGCCCGTCGTCGAAGGTGAGGGCGATGGTCCGCGTGGGCAGCCGGTAGGTCCGGGGCTGCGCACCGCGGGCGTCGAGCACCGGCCCGCCGTCCAGGATCTCCGTGGGCACGGTGACCTGGTCCTCGGCATCGCGGACGTGGTCGGGGCGGAAGCGGGCGTTCGCGTACGCCTCGACCAGCAGCACGGACCCGACCACCAGGGCCAGCGAGGCGACGACGAACCGGCCGGCGGTGCGACGACTCGGGAGCGTCATCCGACGACCTCCGGACCGATCCCGGGCAAGGTGGTGCCGGGCTCGGTGGTCGCGGACGGCGTCGGGGTGACGGGCGGTGTCGGGTCCTGCGGCGACGGGGTCGGCGACGTGGTCGGGGCGGCGGGTGGGTCCTTCGGCGGCGCGGCGACCGGGGCGGGGTTGACCTGCCGGGGCGCCAGGCGCGCGTTGCGGGCCGGGCGTTGCGCGGCGGCCGGCGCCGCCGGCGCCTCCCGGGCCTTCGTCGACGGCTGAGCGGGGCGCGGCGCAGTGGTCCCGGGCGAGGGGACGAGGACGGGTGGGCGGGTGGCTCCGCCGCTCGGGGCGCCGCCGACCGAGATCGGGCCGGGCAGCATCGGCGTCGCAGGGCCCGGGAGCAGGGCGGCGGCGGCCATCGGCAGATAACTCAGCGAGGCCACCGCCACGAGGACGCCGGCGCGCCGGATCCGTTGCCGGCGGGCGCCGGTGGCGTCGACGAAGACCGGTCGGGCGGGGCGGGGCGGGACCGTTGTCATCGGAGGGTGCGGATCGCCGGGGAACCCGTCGAACGAGATGCGAGAAGCCACTGGCTGAGGCTATTGGGGAGGTTGTGAGTGTATGTCCCGGTTTGGAGGTGAGGAGAAGGGGCGGATCTTTCGCCATTCGCATATCCGGAGCAAGAGGCACGGTCAGCCCCAGACCACCCAAACGTGCGTTGAGCGGCCAAACAGGATTAACGTCTACAATGCGCCGCGGGCCACCCCGCTCCGGGGTGGCCCGCGGCGGTCGGTCGGTCAGGACTGGGTGCGGTCGTCGATCTCGGTGCCGGACTCCCCGGGTCGGGCGCCGATCGCCTCCTCGGCGGCCCGCCCGCCGGTGCTCTCGTCACCCAGGTCCAGGCTGCTGCGGGGCAGACCCGACAGCCCGGCCGGGTCCTCGGTCGGCTGGTCCGGCCAGTCGTCCTCGGTGCGGTCGTCGATCTCGGTGCCGGACTCCCCGGGTCGGGCGCCGATCGCCTCCTCGGCGGCCCGCCCGCCGGTGCTCTCGTCACCCAGGTCCA
>NZ_JBEXGL010000009.1:254744-273032 GCF_040607315.1 Micromonospora sp. NPDC005305
GGCTGCTGCGGGGCAGACCCGACAGCCCGGCCGGATCCTCGGTCGGCTGATCCGGCCAGTCGGCGGTCTGCCCGCCCGCGCCGCCGACGGACTCCCGCCGTCCGACGCCCTGCGCGTGGTACACGCCGGGCACACCGGGGTCACCCGGATCGGCCAGGCTCGTATCCACCGGCCGGCCGTCCGGGTCGGCCAGCCCCGCGCGGCGCAACATGTCGACCAGTTCGTCGTGCGGCATGCGCTCGGTGTCCGTTATTCCGGCCCCGCGCGCGATGGACCGCAGGGTGGTCAGGTCCTGATCTGCGAAGGTCTCGGCCATGCCGGTGCCTTCCCGGCGCCCGAGAGAAGGAAACCTGTCAGGCCCGTGCGCCACCCAGTCCCAACAGCACGGCCAGGCCGAGCGCGCTGCGCGGGGCGTACGGCACCCGCCACAGGCCGCCGTGCGCCGCCGCGTACGCCTCGTCCCGCCACGGGTGGTCCTGGATCGGACCGCCGCCGGTGCGCAGGTCGTGCACGAGCAGCGCGGCCATCAGGGTGTTGCTGGTGGCCGGCTCGAACACCTCGATGCCGAACCGGTGCGCCCCGGCGTACGCGGCCGCGAGAGCGCGGTTGCGCAGCACCGAGCGGGTGCGGGTGGGCGGGGCCACGGTGAACGACACGGTGGCGCCCGCGTCCCGCGCCACGGCCGCCCGCCAGCGTTGCAGCCGCTTGGCCAGCGCGTAGTTCGGCCCCTGCTGCGGCACCAGACTGTCGTTGATCCCGGGATCGGCGCCGGGCGGGTAGTTGCGGTGCAGCAGCCGGCCGCCGGAGAGCAGCCGCAGCGACCGGCGTGCCAGTCCGCGGGCGGCGTACCCGCGTTCGGCGTGGGCCACGGCCTCGGCGGGCACGGCGTACACGTCGGTGGGGGTGGCCAGGAAGGCCAGCGCGGTGTCCGGGCGGCGGCGCCCCAGGTGGACGGTGAGCGCGTCGACGGCGGTGGCGACCCGGACGTTGGTCGCGCCGTCGGCGTACACGTAGTTGCCGAGCACGAGCCGGCCGTCCAGGCCGTCGAGCCAGCGGGCGGCCTGCGGCAGGCGGTGCAGCAGGTCGGCGCCGGCGCCGGCGGCGAGGGCGGCTTCGCCGTCGCCGGTGCCGGGCCGCACCGGCAGGTGCAGCCGGCCGCCGTGCCGGTGGGCGCTGCGCAGCAGGCGGCGCCAGATCTCCGGGCGGGGCAGGTCGACCGCCATTACGTCGCCGCCCCAGCGCAGCACCGACGGCAGCGGGCCCATCTCGGCGCCCGCTCCGAGCACCACGAGCCGCTGGTCGCGCAGGTCCAACCAGTCCGGGTTGGCCTGCACCGCCCGGACGGCCTCGGCGCAGCTCGGCTCGATGACGCCCGCGTCCACCCAGGCGTCGAGGCGGCGGCGCAGGTCGTCGCCGCGCAGGCGCTGCCCGCGGTACGGCACGGACAGCTCACGCTCCACCGGGCCGGCGCCGGTCACCGTGGCGGTCTCCAGCGGCGGCTCACGGTCGGGCAGCGCGAACGCCTCGTCCAGCGCGACCTCGCCGCCGTCGGCGGGAACGTAGCGCATCCGGGCGTGCAGGCCGGCGAGCCCGTCCCGGGCGACGGTGAGCGCGGCCTCGCGGGAGAGCAGGCCGGCCTCGACGAGCCGGCGGAAGTGACCGAGGTAGCCGTGCCGCCAGTCGGTCTCGTGCTCGGCGGAGCGGGCGCCGACCGGGTCCACCGCGCGCAGGGCGTCGGCGACCACGGCCCGCCCCAGCGCGGTCGTGCTGCGCCGGCCGTCGCCGGTCGCGGGGAACACCACCCCGGTCGGGCCGTCCACGGCTCACCTCCTGCTCGTACCGGCCGCCGCCGGCCGTGCGCCCACTCTGCCCCATGGACGGCGCGGCCGCCCGCCCGGGCGCTCAGGTAACGGCCCGCGCACGGATCGGTCACGAGGGTCGCGCTTGGGTATCGGCTCGGCCACGGCGGGATCCGCCGCGTCGTCGCCCTGCGTCAATGGCCATGACCCGTCCCCAGCCCCTTGGAGGAACCATGGTCCACCTGAGACGGTCGGTGCTGCTGCTGGCGGCGCTGGCGACCACCGTGACGGCCGGCGCCTGCACGGCCGACGGCGGCGGGCAGCGCAGCGACGCGGCCCACGGGCCGGTCCGCCCGGATTCCGGCGCCCCCTGGTCCGGTGACGAGACCCGGGCCTCCGACGACCCGCTCTCCACCTTCGCCGTCGACGTCGACACCGCGTCGTACGGCTACGCCCGGCGGCTCATCATGGACGGCCGGCTGCCGGAGCGCGGCACGGTGCGGCCGGAGGAGTTCGTCAACTCGTTCCGCCAGGACTACCCGCAGCCCGCCGGGGACGGCTTCGCCGTGCACGTCGACGGCGCCCGCCTGCCGGAGACCCAGGAGGCCGGCGGCGACGAGCGGCTGCTGCGGGTCGGCCTGCAGACCCGCGCCGAGGACGGGGATCGCCGCCCCGACGCGGCGCTCACCTTCGTCATCGACGTCTCCGGGTCGATGGGCGAGCCGGGCCGGCTCGACCTGGTGCGCGACGCCCTGCACACGCTGGTGGACCAGTTGCGTCCCACCGACTCCATCGCCGTGGTCGAGTTCAGCGACGAGGCCCGGGTGGTGCGGGAGATGACGCCGGTCGCCGACGCCCGGCCGCTGCACGCGGCGATCAGCTCGCTGCACACCCGGGACAGCACCAACCTGGAGGCCGGCCTGGTGCTCGGCTACCGGGTGGCCCGGGACGGCTTCCGCCACGGCCGGACGAACCGGGTGATCGTGCTCTCCGACGGGCTGGCCAACGTCGGCAGCACCGAGGCCGAGCCGATCCTGCGCCGGGTACGCGCCGAGGCGGAGAAGCAGATCGCCCTGCTCGGCGTGGGCGTCGGCAGCAGCTACGGCGACGAGCTGATGGAGCAGCTCGCCGACCGGGGCGACGGTTTCGCCGTCTACGTCAGCGAGCGGGATCAGGCCCGTGAGGTGTTCGTCCGGCAGTTGCCGGCCACGCTGAGCGTGCGGGCGCTGGACGCCAAGGTGCAGGTGACCTTCGCGCCGCAGGCGGTGCGCTCCTACCGGCTGGTCGGCTACGACAACCGGGCCGTGGCCGACGAGGACTTCCGCGACGACCGGGTCGACGGCGGCGAGGTCGGCCCCGGGCACAGCGTCACCGCGCTGTACGCGGTCCGGCTCGCCGAGGGCGCGGCCCCCTCCGACCGGATCGCTCAGGTGCAGGTGCGCTGGACCGACCCGGCCGACCGGACCCCGGCCGAGACGTACGGGTCGGTGACCGTCGCCGACGTGCAGCGCGGCTTCGCCACGGCGTCGCCGCGGCTGCGGGCCTGCTACGCGGCGGCCTGGTTCGCCGAGACGTTGCGGGGTGCGGAGTCCGACGGGTCGGTCCGGCTGGCCGACCTCGCCGCCATCGCGGACGGGGCGGCAGCCGCCACCGAGGACGCCGAGGTGCGGGACCTGGCGCGGGTGATCCGGTCCGCTGACGAGCTGCGCTGAGGGGTGAGGGGCCGGCGCCGGGCAGGGGAGGCGCCGGCCCGTCGGGTCAGCGGCGGGCGGGTTTCGGCTCTGGGGCGGGGCGGTTGCGTTCCGGGTCGACTCCGACCTGCAGGGCGAAGCTCGGGTCGACGGCGAGCAGCGGGCGCGGCCCGAACAGCGCCATGGCGGTCAGTAGTTGGTCGGCGCCCCGCTCCCGCCAGGTCGGCCGCCGCTGCGGGTCCAGCTCGGCGTGCTCCCGGCGCTGCCGGCGCAGCAGTCGGCGGGCGGCCGCGCCGGTCTCCGGTACCTCGCACAGCCACCAGCCGCCCAGCGCGGTGGCGAGGCAGCACAGCAGCAGGCCCACCACGGAGGCCGGGCCACCGGCGTCCCGCCCCTCGACGGCGCTCTCCACCAGCCGGGTCACCCCGACCGCGGCGACCGCGAACAGCGGCAGGGTGCCCAGCGCGATGCGTCGTCGCTGCGCCGGGGTGAGCAGCCAGCCGTCCCGGAGGAGCCGGCCGACCAGCCGGCGCAGCGCACGGCCGACACCGGGGTCGGCGAGCACCGCGGCCCAGGTCTGCGGCCGGCGCAGCGCGGCGTGCAGGGCGCGGACCAGCGCGGGCGACCGGGGTGGCGGCGGGCCGTCCACCGACAGGGTGGCCAGCTCGCCGAGGCGTACCACGCCGGCGCGGTGCAGCGCGGCCACGCCCACCTGGCAGGCCAGCAGGGCGCGGTCGGTGAGGTAGGCCAGCTCGACCGCGTCCGGGAGGTCGCCGCGGGCCCGCCGGCCGGTCAGTTCCCGGGCCGCGAGCGCGACGGCGACGGCCACGGCGACCGCCCCCAGGTAGTCGAGGAGGAAGAGCGGTCCGCTGACACCCCAGAGCATGGCGACAAGTATGGCCCGGCCCCACCGGTCGCCCGGCGCCCGTGCGCCCGCCGCTCAGGAGGCGTGGCTCACCTCACTGTCCCAGATCTGCGACCAGGGGCGGCGCAGGCCGCGGCAGACGAAGATCGGCCCGCCGTTCTCGTCGTTGTCCACGTCGACGCGCTGGTCGACCCGGCCGGCCTCGGTGACCTCGGTGAACCAGGCGCGCAGCGGGTCGGGGCGCTCCCAGCCGACGACGATCACCACGTCGGCGTCGTCGGCCGGCCGGCCGAACCCGGCCATGCTGTTGTGCCCGGAGTAGGCCCGGGGCAGGCCGCGGGCCGGGCCGTAGCGGGCCAGCGCGCCGGCCTCGCCGTAGTTGCCGGTGAGCACGACCACCCGGTCGCGCTCACCGGGCGGCAGGCCCCGGTGCACGGCGGCGACCGAGTCGGCGAACGCCGGCCAGCCGATGGTCTCGCCCGCGTCGTAGTTGACGTCGACCACGAAGCCGGGGAGCCGGTCGGCGGGCAGGGTGGGCAGCAGCAGGATCGCGCTGCTGGCGACCATCAGGGCGGCGGCCGTGGCGAGCAGCGCCTGCCGGGCCCGGGCCGCGCCGCGCCGGGCCCAGTCGGCGGTGACCACCGCGCCGGCCGCGGTGAGCACCAGCAGCAGCGGGGCGTCGTAGTAGCCCTTGCCGCCGGCGAGCACGACGATCGCGAACACCACGAGCCAGGCCCAGCCGAGCGCCCGGTACGCCGCCCAGCCGGGCCGGCGCAGCAGCGCCACGAGGCCGGCGATCCACACCGGGGTGGCGAACGGGCTGATGATGAGCATCTGGAGCACGATCGCGTCGACCCGGCCGCTGTAGGAGCTGTCGCCGCCGGCGATGGACGAGGCCACCGAGAGCTGGGGGAAGCCGTGCGCGGCCTGCCAGGCGAGGTAGGGCACGGCGAGCAGGACGGCGACGCCGGCGGCGGCCAGCACCCACCGGTCGCGCAGCAGCCGGCGCGGCCCGGCGATGAGCACCCCGGCCAGCAGACCGACGGCGAGCAGCCCGGGCAGCAGCTTGTTGACCATGCCCACGCCGAGCGCCAGGCCGATGCCGAGCGCCCAGCGGCTGTCGCCGGTGCGCAGCAACCGCACCGCGCACCAGGCCGCGACGAGCCAGACCAGCAGGTCGACGGTGGTCGTGCTGAGCAGGTGACCGGCGGCCAGCACCACCCCGGCCGCGGCGGCCAGCACGGCGGCGGCCAGCTGGGTGCCGCGGCCCGCGCCGAACTCCCGGGCGATCGCCGCGACCAGCACCACGGCCGCGCCGGCGATCAGCGCCGACGGGGTGCGCAGGAGCACCAGGTTGCCGGGCGCGAGGGTGTCGGCCAGCCGCGCGAGGGCGGGCACGAGCGGGCCCTGGTCGACGTAGCCCCAGTCGAGGTGCCGGCCGCAGAGCAGGAAGTAGAGCTCGTCGCGGTGGTAGCCGTAGCGGCCAGCGAGCAGCAGCAGCACGGCGGTGACGGCCCCGCCGACCAGCCAGGGCGCGGCGGTGCGCGGCCCGGGTGGCGGGGTCGTCGGCGGGGCGGACGCCCCGGCGTCGGGGCGGTCGAGGTCGGTGACGGGTTCGGCCACCTGTCCATGATGGTCCCGCCGCGCCATCTCGCGCTGCCCCGCGCCGCCGGGACGGAAATCGGTATCCGGCCGCATCCCGCCCGGCTAGCGTGCGCGGGATGCGCATCCGGGAGTACGCCGAGACCGACTGGGACCAGGTCCGGCCGATCGTCGAGGACGTCATCGCCGCCCAGGAGACCTTCCCCTACGACCCGGCTTGGCCGGCCGAGGTGGTCCACGAGGTGTGGGTGGAGCGGCCGCCGGGCCGCACGGTGGTCGCCGAGGAGGACGGCACGGTGCTCGGCACCGCCAAGATGGGCGCCAACCGGCCGGGGCCGGGCGCGCACGTGGCCACCGCGAGCTTCATGGTGGCCGCCGGCGCCCGGGGCCGCGGGGTCGGCCGGGCGCTGTGCGAGCACGCCCTGGACTGGGCCCGGCGGCAGGGCTTCGCCGCGATGCAGTTCAACGCGGTGGTCGAGACCAACACGACGGCAGTCGCGCTGTACCGGCGGCTCGGCTTCACGGTGGTCGGCACCGTGCCGGAGTCCTTCGCGCACCCCACGCTCGGGCGGGTGGGGCTGCACGTCATGCACCGTCCCCTGTGAGCGCCGTCGCTGCGCGAGGACGGGCCGATGAGCCCTGAGCCGATCGAGCTGGCGGCTTCAGGGCCGGGAGGAATCGCGTCACGGACTGGGACGTTTGTGGTCGGCGATGTACTGCTTGATCACTGCGAGGGGTGCTCCGCCGCACGAGCCGGCGAAATAGGACGGGGACCACAGGTGCCCGTGCATGATGGCCTGGTTGACCTGGCCGGTGAACTCCTTGCGCAGGTAGTGCGTCGAGACGCCCTTGAGCCGGTTGACCAGGGTGGAGATGGGCAGCTTGGGCGGGTAGTACACGAGCAGGTGGACGTGGTCCTCTTCCCCGTTGAACTCGCGTAGCTCGGCGCCGAGCCCTTCGCACACGTCCCGCATGACCTGTTCGCAGTAGGTGAGCATGGCGTCGTTGAGCATGCCCCGTCGATACTTCGTGACAAAGACAAGATGTACGTGCAGGTTGTATACGACGCTGCGACCTCGGCGAACGTCCGGATCAGGAACCCATCTAGGTGACACAGACAAGACGGTAGCATCGTGTACTGTGGACCACATGACCACCAAGGCGGCCAAGCCCGCCGTTGTCCACCCTCGCGAGGTGGCGAAACGGCTGGGAGTGAGCCGGGGAACGCTGCGACGTTGCGGACAGGACTTCAGCCGGACCGTCGAGCAGATCGCCGATCTACTCAGCGACAAGCCGCAGTGGCTGATCGACGGGCAAGCAGCAACCGCCGCCAGGAAGCGGCAGCAGCGTGACGCCGCCGCCCTGCGCGAGAGGCGCGACCAACAGGAGTCGGACCGCGCCCAGCGGATGCTGTGGGCATACAAGGACGGCTACGCCGGGTGAAGATCGTCGTGCAGGTCAGGTTGTTCCCCGACGTCGCCCAAAAGGCGGCGTTGCGGGCCACGCTGGACCTGTGCAACGCCGCCGCCGACCTGGCCTCGGCCGAGGCGTTCCAGCGGCGGGTGTTCGCCAAGCAGTCGTTGCAGCGGCTGACCTACGGCGGGTTGAAGGACATGGGGTTGTCGGCGCAGCCGGCGATCCACGTGGCCCGCAAGGTCGCCGGGGCGTACGCCACCCTGAAGGCGAACATCCGGGCCGGGAACCTCGGCAAGCCCGGCTCGAAACGGCGAGTGAAGGCCGAGAGCAAACCGATCACATTCCGCCGGGACGCGGCGCAGCCGTTCGACGACCGCTGCCTGTCCTGGCAGCTCACCGACCACACCGTGTCGATCTGGGCTGTCGGCGGCCGGCTGAACAAGGTCCCGTTCGCCTGCTCCGACGCCCAGCTTGCCACCCTGACTGTGCACCGCAAGGGCGAGTCCGACCTGGTGTGCCGGGACGGCAAGTGGTACCTGTACGCCACCTGCGACATCCCCGAGGTTGAGACCAAGGAACCGGACGGGTTCCTTGGCGTCGACCTGGGCATCGCCAACATCGCCACCACCGACGACGGCACCCGGTTCTGCGGCAAAGGGCTGAACCGGGTCAGGCACCGCAACCAGCGCCTACGCGCCAAGCTCCAGAAGATCGGCACCAAGTCCGCCAAACGGCTGCTGAAGAAGCGGTCCCGCAAGGAAGCCCGGTTCGCCGCCAACACCAACCACACCATCGCCAAACGCATCGTGACCGACGCCGAACGCACCGGCCGCGGCATCGCCCTGGAAGACCTGGGCGGCATCCGCGACCGGGTACGGCTCCGACGGCCCCAGCGGGTCACGCTGCACTCGTGGACGTTCCACCAGCTCGGCACGTTCGTCGTCTACAAGGCGGCCCGCGCCGGCGTGGCCACCGTCTACGTCGACCCGGCGTACACCTCGCAGGGCTGCTCGCACTGCGAGCACATCGCCAAAGCCAACCGGCCTAACCAATCCACCTTCCGGTGCACGTCGTGCGGCTTCGCTGAGCACGCCGACGTGAACGCAGCCCGCAACATCGCCAAGCGCGGCGTTGCCGGCTGGGCAGCAGTCAGCCTGCCGAACGCGGCGTGATCTCGTGCTCATCACCACGAACCATCACGATCCGCAAGCTCGGTCCTTCAGGGCCGAGAAGCTGACCGACTACGACGTCCGGATCGCCAAGGTGGCCGGCGAGCACGTCTGGCACGCCCACGACCACACCGACGAGTTCTTCCTGGTCCTCGACGGCGAGCTGCGCATCGCCCTGCGCGACGGGGCGGGCGGTGCGGAGCGCGAGGTGGTGCTGCCGCGCGGCGCGGTGTTCGTGGTGCCGCGCGGGGTGGAGCACCGGCCGTCCGCGCCGGACGGCGCGTCGATCCTGATGTTCGAGCCGTCCGGCACGTCCAGCGTCGGGGAGCGGCACGACGAGGTGCCCGGGCACGTGGACGCCACCGTGGGGCACCGCCTCTGACCGGCCCGCCTCAGCGCCCCGCCGGCGCGGGCTCCGCGGCGGCCGGCGGGGTCGGGGCCGGCCAGCCCAGCCGGCGTACGCCGGGGACGGCGGCCGTCCCGACGCAGGCGACCAGGACCAGCACCCCGGCCACGGCGAGCGGGACGGGGGCGCCCCAGGCCCCGGCGGCGAGCGGGGCGAGGGCGTACCCGAGCGGCATGGCGCCCAGCGACATCAGCCAGTCGTACGAGGTGACCCGGGCGAGCACCTCGGGCGGGAACTGGCCCTGCACGACGGTCTCCCAGATCGGGTTGAGGAAGCCGAGGGCGATCAGCGCGAGGCAGTAGGCGGTGATGGTCACCGGGGCGGGCGCGGCGGCGGCGAGCAGCAGCAACGGCGCCGCGTACGTGGCGAGGGCCAGGTTGCCGAGCAGCACCGGCCGGCGGGGGCGGGCCCGGGCGGCGAGCAGCGACCCGGCGAGCAGGCCGATCGCGCCGGCCTGCTGGAGCAGCACCCAGACGCCCTCGCCGCCGAGGCGGTCCACGGCGACGACCGGGCCCAAGGTGAGCAGCACCGCGGCGGCGCCGTTCCAGACGCCGTGGGCGATCAGGCTGGTCCAGTACCAGTCGCGGGCGCGGACCTCGCGCCAGCCGAACACCAGGTCGGCGCGGAGCGACCGGTGCGGGACGGGCACGTGCCGTACCTGGATGACGGCCAGCAGCGCGGCGCTCACGGCGAACGAGGCGGCGTCCAGCACGAAGGCCCAGCCCGGTCCGGCGGTCCAGACCAGCAGCCCGGCCAGGGCCGGGCCGGCCAGCCGGCTGGCGTTGCCGGTGGCGCCCATCAGCGCGTTGGCCCGCTGCCGGCCGTCGGCGTCGACGGTGCCGGCGACCAGCGGGGACGATGTCGGCATGGCGAACGCCGAGGCCGCGCCGCCGACGGCGGAGGCCACCGCGAGGTGGGCCAGGGCGGGGGCGCCGCCGAGCAGCTCGATGCCGACGACCAGTTGGGCCACGCAGCGCACCAGGTCGGTGCCGAGGGCGACGCGGCGGGCGTCGAAGCGGTCGGCGACCACCCCGCCGAGGGGGAGCAGCAGCAGCCGGGGCACCATCGCGCAGCCGAGCACCACGGCGAGGGCGGCGGTCGAGCCGGTGGCCCGGAGCACGGCCAGGGCCAACGCGGTGGGGACCACGGCGTCGCCGACCGCGGAGACGGTGCGGCCGAGGAACAGCAGGCGGAAGGCGGGGAGCCGGAGGGGATGCGTCACCCGGGTAGAGTACTTCGACGTCGAATATTTAGACAACGAATATTTCAGCGTCGGCGTACCGTTGATCGGGTGACCGACCGCGACCCCGTCGACCAGCACATCGAACGCTGGCTGCCCGTGGTGCCCGACCTGGACCCCGACGTGGAGGGGGCGGTCGTCCGGATGTTGCTGCTCAGCCGGCACCTGCGCGAGGTGAAGGACCGGGCGCTGGCCGAGCTGGACCTCCAGGAGAAGGAGTACGGCACCCTGCACGCCCTCGCCGGCCGGGGCGGCCGGGCGGCGCCCTCGGAGATCGCCGGCGACCTGCGGATGGCGCCCGCCTCGATCACCGCGCGAGTGGACGCGCTGGTCCGCCGGGGCTTCGTCCGGCGGATCCCGTCCGAGGTGGACCGCCGCCGGATCGACGTGGAACTCACCGACGCCGGCCGGGCCGCCTGGCGGCGGGCCATCGGGGTGGTCGGCGACGAGGAGCTCCGGGTCTTCGGGGCGCTGACCCCGGACGAGCGGCGGACCCTGTCCGGGCTGCTCCGCCGGGTCACCCTGGCGGCCGGGCCGCCCCCGGGCCGGATCTGACCGGCCGACGTGTCGGTGGCCGGGGCTAGGTTGGTCACCACGAGCCGACACCCGCCCGGGGAGGCGCCATGAGCACGCTCGTCGACCGACCGCACACCGCCCTGCTCGTCATCGACGTGCAGAACGGCGTCGTGCGGCACGCCCACGACCGGGACCGGGTGGTCGGCAACATCGCCGCCCTCGTCGACCGGGCCCGCGCCGCCGGGGTCGAGGTGGTCTGGGTGCAGCACCGCAGCGAGGACCTGCCCACCGGCAGCGAACAGTGGCAGTACGTGCCCGAGCTGGTGCGCCGCGACGGCGAGGCGCTGGTGCACAAAGCCTGGGGCGACTCCTTCGAGGAGACCGACCTGGAGTCGGTCCTCGCCACGCGCGGCGTCGGCCGGCTGGTCGTGACCGGCGCGCAGACCGACGCGTGCATCCGGTCCACGCTGCACGGCGCGATCACCCGCGGCTACGACGCGACGCTGGTCGCCGACGCCCACACCACCGAGGACCTCTCCGCCTACGGCGCCCCGCCGCCGGAGCAGGTCATCGCCCACACCAACCTCTACTGGCGCTACCACTCCGCACCCGGCCGCACCGCCGGCACGGTCGACACCGCCGACGTCGACTTCGCCGCGCCGGTCCCCGCCTGAGCCGGGCCGCCACGCCGCGCCGGCACCCCGCTGGACGCCGCGCGACCGGCGGAAAACCCGTGGCCGCGCGGGGGCGGGCGCTGGCAGGCTGCCCGTCATGAGTGCACAGGCCCTCGCGGGGGCGCTCGCCGACGAGCGCCGCCGCGCCGTCTTCGCCGCGATCGTGCTCGGCGCCGCCGACATCCCCGCCGTCGTGTCCCGGACCGGGCTGTCCGCCCGGGACGCCGCCACCGCCGTCCGCCGGCTCACCGACGTCGGCGTGCTGGCCGACGACGGGACCGGGCTGCGCGTCGACGGCCAGCGGCTGCGGGACTTCGCCCGTGCCGGCGGCCCGCCCTCCCCGGCGCCGGCCGCGAACCCCCGCGAGACGATCCTGCGCACGTTCCTGCGGGACGGCACGCTGACCCGGCTGCCCGCCCAGCGGGGCCGCCGCCGGGTGCTGCTGGAACACATCACCGAGCGCTCCTTCGAGCCGGGTGTGCGGTATCCGGAACGGGCCGTGGACGACGCGCTGCGCCGGTGGTGCGAGGGCGGCGAGGCCGACCATGTGAGCCTGCGCCGCTACCTGGTCGACGACCTGCTGCTCACCCGCGAGCAGGGCGTCTACTGGCGACCGTGAGCGTTGACCCGCGGCCGGTGAGCACCCCGTTGCGGCGGTCGGAGAAGCCGCTCCCGGCCCGGGTTGACGGCGCCGCCGTGGCGCGCTAAAACAGGAATCGGAACTTGAGTCAGCCTGACTCAACTCGACACCTTCGGCCAGGAGAACCGAGGAGGCACGACCATGTTGATGCGTACCGACCCGTTCCGCGAGATCGACCGGCTCACCGAGCAGTTCTTCGGCACCACGGCCCGGCCGGCGGTCATGCACCTCGACGCCTACCGCGACGGCGACTTCTTCTACGCCGCCTTCGACCTGCCCGGCGTCGACCCGGACAGCATCGACTGCACGGTGGAGCGCAACGTGCTGACCGTCCGCGCCGAGCGGCGCCGGGCCGGCGGCGACAACGTCGAGCTGGTCGCGGCCGAGCGGCCGATGGGCACCTTCACCCGTCAGCTCTTCCTCGGCGACACCCTCGACACCGACCGGCTGGAGGCCGGCTACGAGAACGGGGTGCTGACCCTGCGCATCCCGATCTCCGAGCGGGCCAAGCCGCGCCGGATCGCGGTCACCGCGGCGGGCAACGGCCGCCGCGAGATCCGCGCCTGACGAGGCCCGCCGGGAGGCGGGAGCCCGATGTGGCGCCGCCGGCGGACGAAGGACCTGACGGAGCGCGCCGGGGAAGGTGAGGGCGCGGGACCGTCAGGGTGCCGTGGGCGCGGGGGTGGCCGGAGACACGGCCGCCCCCGCCGGCGTCTGCGGGGCCGCCGGGTAGAGCCGGGCCAGGGCGTGCGCCGTGGCGGTGAGGCGTTCGCGCAGCTCGGCCGGCGCCAGCACCTCCACCTCGGCGCCGAGCTTCAGCAGCTCGGTGTGGGCGTGCCGCACCGACTCGATCGGCACGGTGGTCTCCAGCCAGCCGTCCGGTCCGGGCTCGCCGGCCGCCGCGCGGGCCGCCCGGCTCATCTCCGGCGGGAAGACGTACGGCATGAACTCCAGCGCGGCCACGGTCAGCCGGATCCGGGCCCGGTCCCGGTAGACGTCCCGCTCGTAGCGCTCGGTCCACTCCCGCCAGTAGTCGGCCAGGTCGAAGTCGGCGGGCCGCTCGTAACGCTCGTCGCGGATCAGCACGTCGAGGACCGCGCCGACCCGGTACGTGCGCAGCTGCTCGTCGCAGCGGCCCACCAGATACCACCGCCCCGCCTTGAGCACCACACCCAGCGGGGCGACCACCCGGGTCACCTCGCGCGGGGCACGCCAGCGCCGGTAACGCATCTCCACCAGCCGGTCCTCCCACACGGCCCGGGCCAGCGCGGCCAGGTGCGGGGTGAGTTCGGGGTGCCGGAACCAGCCGGGCGCGTCCAGGTGGAACCGCTGCCGGGCCCGGCCACCCCGGTCGGCCAGCTCGTCGGGGAGCGCAGCGAGCACCTTCAGCTCGGCGGCCGCCACCACCGGCCCGAGGCCCAGGTCGGCGGCCGGGCCGGGCATGCCGGCCAGGAACAGCGCCTCGGCCTCCGGCGCGGTCAGCCCGGTCAGGCGCGTCCGGTAGCCCTCCAGCAGCCGGTAGCCGCCGGCCGGGCCCCGGTCGGCGTACACCGGGACGCCGGCGGCGCCGAGCGACTCGACGTCGCGGTAGACGGTCCGGACCGACACCTCCAGGGCGTCGGCGAGCTCCTGGGCGGTCATCCGGCCTCGCGTTTGCAGGAGCAGCAGCAGGGAGACCAGGCGGCTGGCACGCACGCCGTGACGGTATCCCGCTTCGGAGGACTCCCGGCGGTCCGGCCGGTCGAAGCCGACCGACCGCCGCGCGGAGGCGGCCCGGCCGGTGGAGGCGGCGGGGAGATCGTCGGGCGCGCCTTGTCGCGAATCGCCCGGCGGGCTGAGAGCCTTTCTCACATGCTGCGTCCCGAGGTGCTGCCCCGCGGATCGGTCCCCGCCGCACTGGGCGGCGGGCCGACCGATTTCACCGAGGCGTGGCTGCGCAACCGGAGGCTGTCCGAGCACACCCGGGACGCGTACCGGCGGGACGTCGCCGGCTGGCTGAGCTGGTGCGCCGGCCGGGGCCTCGACCCGCTGCGGGCCAGCTTCCTCGACGTCAACGCCTACGGGCGGGAGCTGGAGTCCACGCCGCGCGGGCGGGGCGGCCGGCCGCTCACCCCGGCCACCGTGGCCCGCCGCCTGTCGGCCCTGTCGAGCTGGTACGACTTCCTGGTCAAGCTGCGCGCCCTGGAGGCCAACCCGGTGGCCGCCGCGGACCGTCCGCGGGTCGACCGGGACCACTCGGCCACGATCGGGCTCACCCCCGACGAGGTCGACGCGCTGCTGGCCGCCGCCGACGCGGACACGGGTCCGACGGCCGCCCGCAACCGGGCCGCCATCGCGCTCCTGGCCGACCTGGGGCTACGGGTCGGCGAGCTGGTCTCGCTGGACCTCGCCGACCTGGGCGCCGAGCGCGGGCACCGCAGCGTCCGGTTCGTCGGCAAGGGCGGCAAGGTCCGCCGGCGCGCACTCACCCCCGGCACCGCGTACGCCATCGACGCCTACCTGGCGGGGCGGGCCGCGGCCGAGGGGGTGAGCGTGTCGGAGCTGACCGGTCCGCTGCTGGCCACCGCGACCGGCGGGCGGCTGGACCGGCACGCGGTGTTCCGGCTGGTGCGCCGGCTCGCCCAGGCCGCCGGGATCCCCGCCTGGGCGAAGCTGTCCCCGCACTCGTTGCGGCACGCGTTCGCCACGACGGCCCGCGCCGAGGGGGTGCCGCTGGAGGACGTGCAGGACGCCATGGGGCATGCCGACCCGCGCACCACCCGCCGCTACGACCGGGACCGGCACAACCTGGACCGTGACCCGGCGTACGCGATCTGGGCCGCCCGCGCCCGGCGGCGCGGATAACCGCTTGACGGAGTGAGTACTCACTCCGCAGGCTGTCCGGCATGACCGATCCACAGCCATGCCGGCGCCGCGCCCCCGGCATGAGCCCCGACGAGCGCCGGGCGATGATCGTGCGGGCCGCGCTGCCCCTGCTCGCCACGCACGGGGCGGCGGTCACCACCGCGCAGGTGGCCCGCGCCGCCGGCATTGGCGAGGCGACCGTCTTCCGTGCCTTCCCCGACAAGGGCACCCTGCTCGACGCCGCCGTCGCCGATGCGTTGCGCCCCGACACCGCGCTCGCCGAGCTGGCCGCGATCCCGCTGGACCAGCCGCTGGCCGACCGGCTCACCGCCGCCGCCACGGCGCTGCTGGCCCACCTGGACCGGCTCGGCGCGGTGCTCGCCGTCGCCCACACCGCCGGCCGCCCCGGCCGTCGCCGGCGGGCCGCGGCCGGGGATCACCGGCCGCCCGACAGCGCCGCCGGGGGCCGCCGGGCCGCAACCGGGGACCAACCGCCGCCCGACGGCGCCGCCCGCCAGGAGTCGGTGACCGCCACCCGGGCGGCGGTCGCGGCCCTGTTCGCCCCGGAAGGGGATCGGCTGCGGCTGCCGGCCGACCGGCTGGCCGCCCTGTTCCTCGCCGTCCTGCTGCCCGGCCGTCCGCCACTGGGGGACGACCGGCCCACCCCGACCGAGCTGGTCGACCTGTTCCTGCACGGCGCGCTCGCGCCGGCCGCTCCCGAGGAGAGTCGATGATGACCGTCACCCTCAACCACACCATCGTCCCGGCCCGCGACCACCACGCCGCCGCCCGGTTCTTCGCCGACGTGATGGGTCTGCCGGTGCTGCCGCCCGCGGGCCGGCACGGCCACTTCGCCCCGGTCCGGGTCAACGACCAGCTCACCCTGGACTTCATGAGCGTTCCCGCGCCGGAGGGGCACCACCTGGCCTTCGACGTCGACCCGGCCACCTTCGACGGAATCCTGGCCCGGCTGCGCGCCGCCGGCGTGCCCTACGGCAGCGAGCCGGGGGAGCCGGACAACGGGCGCACCGACCATCCGCTGTGCGCCCGGGGACTGTTCTTCCGCGACGGGGCGGGCAACCTCTTCGAGGTGATGTCACCGGCCTGACCGTCGTACCCCGGCCGTAGGGTGCCGGGATGCGGCACGGGCTGGAGATCTCCTGCGGAGGCGCCTCGGTGACGGTGTCCGACCTGGTCGCGCTCGGCGAGCTGGCCGAGCTGGCCGGCTGGGACGGGGTGTTCCTGGAGGACTACCTCATCCACCACGCCGGGGACGACCCGCCGACCTGGGATCCCTGGCTGGTGCTGGCGGCGGTGGCCGGCCGCACCGACCGGGTCCGGCTGGGCACCACGGTGACCGCGCTGCCCCGGCGCCGCCCGGCCAAGCTGGCCCGCGAGGTGCTCACCCTCGACCACCTCTCCGGCGGGCGGGCCGGCGTCGCGGTGGGTGTCGGTGACCCGGCCGACCGGGGGCTCGCCGCGTTCGGCGAGCCGACCGACGTGAAGACCCGCGCCGCGATGCTCGACGAGGGCCTCGACCTGCTGGTCGGGCTGCTCGGCGGCGAGCGGGTCACGCATCGGGGCACGCACTACCGGGCCGACGGGGTGGCGCTGCGGCCCGCGCCCGTGCAGTCGCCCCGGGTGCCGGTCTGGGTCGGTGGCAGCCTGCAGGCCGGGGCCGTGCTGCGGCGGGCCGCCCGCGCGGACGGCATCGTGCCCTACAAGCTGACCGACACGGCCGGCTGGTCCGACGTGACTCCCGACGAGGTGCGCGACCTGGTCGCCGCGCTGCCGGCGACCCGCGCCGACGGCCAGCCGTTCGACGTGGCGATCGGTGGCCGGCGGCGGCGACCCGACGAGCGGGCCGAGCGGTCCTACCTGGCGGAGCTGGCGGCGGCCGGCGCGACGTGGTGGCTGGAGTACGTCCCGGCGGGTGACCCGACCGACATGCGGGCCGCGGTCGCCCGCGGTCCCCTGCGCTGACCGTTCAGCGCCCGCGCGACGGCCGCTGGCGGGCGTCGTAGTCCTGGCGGGCCTGCTCGACCCGGTCGAGGTGGCCGGCCGACCACTGCGCCAGGTGGGCGAAGAGCGGGGCCAGGCTGCTCCCCAGCTCGGTGATCTCGTATTCCACCCGGGGTGGGACCTCGGCGTGGTAGGTGCGCCGCACGAGGCCGTCGCGTTCGAGTTGCCGCAGCCGCTGGGTGAGCACCTTCGGGGTGATGGTGACGAGCCGCCGTTCCAGCTCGACGAAACGCTGCCGGCCGTATTCGTGCAGGGCCCAGAGGATCGGCGTGGTCCAGCGGCTGAACACGAGGTCGACCACCGGGGCGATCGGGCAGGCCTGCTCCGGGTCACCGCCGGTCCGGGGCTGCCCGATGGTGCTGCTGCTCACAGTTCCTCCCGAAGCCGTTACTTTCCTCTAGGTACCTACTATACCGAGGAGATTACCGTGCTCGGTGTTCACATCAGACACCGAGAGGGGCACATCATGATCGTGGTTACCGGCGCGACGGGGAACGTCGGACGGCCGCTGGTGCGGGCTCTGGCCCGGGCGGGTGAACCGGTGACGGCCGTGTCCCGGCGCGTCTCGGCGGCGGATCTGCCACCGGGCGTACGGGCGGTCCGCGCCGACCTGGCCGACCCGGCCGGGCTGAAGGCGGCGTTCGACGGCGCCGAGGCGTTGTTCCTGCTGTTCACCGGCGAGCAGGTGACCGGCGGCGCGGACCCGGGCGCCATCCTCGACACCGCGCGGCAGGCCGGCGTACGCCGGGTGGTCCTGCTGTCCTCGCAGGGCGTCGCCACGAAGCGCTATCCACCGGAGCAGGAGGAGGCGGTCCGCGCGTCCGGGCTGGAGTGGACGGTGCTGCGGCCGGCCGGCTTCCACTCCAATGCCCTCGCCTGGGCGCCCGGGGTGCGCTCCGGGCGGGTCGTGCACGCGCCCTTCGGCGATGTGGCGCTGCCGAGCGTCGACCCGGCCGACATCGCCGAGGTGGCGGCGATCGCGCTGCGCGAACGCCGCCACGCCGGCGGCACCTACGAGCTGACCGGCCCCGCGGCGGTCTCGCCCCGGGAGCGGGCGGCGGCGCTCGCGGCGGCGCTCGGCGAGCCGGTCCGGTTCGTCGAGCAGACCCGGCAGGAGGCGCGGGAGCAACTGCTGGCGTTCATGCCGGAGCCGGTGGTGGCGGCGACCCTGGGCATCCTGGGCACGCCGTCGCCGGCTGAGCAGCGGGTCAGCCCGGACGTCGCGCGGCTGCTCGGCCGGGCGCCGCGCGACTTCGCCGACTGGGCGGCGCGGCACGTCGCCGACTTCCGCTGACGGGTCCCGCCGGCCCGCCGGGCGACCCCGGAGGACGCCCAGGAGGTCTGCGGCGAGGTGCGCAAGCGCCTGGTGGAGACCTTCGGCCAGGACACCGCCGACCAGGTCCG
>NZ_JBEXGL010000010.1:0-253742 GCF_040607315.1 Micromonospora sp. NPDC005305
CAGCCACTCCTCGCGCGGTGCCCGGCGAGACCGCAGGCCATGAGAGAGCCACACCAATGACACCGGTGGGCAGCCGCAATGTGGGAGCGTCTCGCCGGGCACCTGGACCGAGTCTGGCCGGACATCGACCCTGCAGAAAGTCTCTAAGTAGCCGCGATCAGCGCGCTGAGGGTGTCGCATATCAGTTGCCGGACGACTGTCGCGTATCAGTCGACGGAGGGCACTGCCGAAGGGACGGGCTCCCGAGGCTCGCGCACTGCCGAATTGTTCGTTTATGGATCAAGGCGGCCCGCAAGCGGGCCGCGCCGACCCGGCCCCGGCCTGCTGGCGACCTCCGGCCGGCATCGGCCGGGCCGGCCGGCCATGCATGGGGACGACCAGGAGCTAGGAGACCTCGGGGCTCCGCCCCGAACCCCGACCCTCCTCAGAGATCAGCCGCAGATCCCCTCGCCGGGCACCACAAGGGCGTCCAGCCTCCCCGGATGGGGTCCAGGTCGTTCGTCCGGTAGGGCGCTCCACCTTGTCCCCGTCCGGGGAGGCTGAACGGTCTACGACTGCCCGACGAGGAGATTCGCGAAGCGTGAGCCGCAGCGTGTGACATCTCGGCGTTGATCCAGATAATGGCCGGATGCGCGATCTCCGGTGGGACGACGTCAGAGAGTGGTTCGACCCGTACGAAAACGGCAGCCTGCCCGACGTC
The DNA here is from genome assembly GCF_040607315.1 of Micromonospora sp. NPDC005305. Lineage (NCBI taxonomy): Bacteria > Bacillati > Actinomycetota > Actinomycetes > Micromonosporales > Micromonosporaceae > Micromonospora > Micromonospora sp. NPDC005305. The sequence continues at coordinate 701 of NZ_JBEXGL010000010.1, forward strand.
GTCGTGCCTGGCATGACTCTGACCGACTAGGAGACCCTGCTCCGGCTGATTCGGTCCCAGGGTTGGCGGTGTGAATACGACTTCCGGGAGCAGACGCTTCCGCCGCCCGCGTCAGCAGCCGATCTGTTCACCGCCGACCCCGAAGATTGGCCCCTGCGTGTCTGGCCAGACCCTGCCATGGAGTGGACCGTTCGACCGTCAAGCCCGGATGAGATTGACAGCGACGTCAGCCTGTTCGAGATGCAGGGGCAGGAACGCCTGGACGTCTTCTGCGGATTCCTTCGGACACTTGGCAAGACCCTCGACAAGCGTGTGCTCGTATACGGCGGAGGCGATCACAGCCCCGAAGGCGATCACAGCTGCCCGCCGATGATGGCGTACGAGCTGGCCGACGACCAAGTGGTGTTCCTCGCCCACCCCTCGGGGCCATCCACGGGCCAGTAACCGTGGCGGGCAGCGGTCATGAGCGGGCACGAGGGGCCAGCAGCTCCACCGCCGGCCGCAGGCGTTTACGCGCATCTCAGCCCGTTGATCGCACTCTTCCAAACTGACGCTCTCTGCCGCCTGATCTGGCAGTCCGCATCTAGTCCGCAAGAGGTCGACCAACGGCGGGGGAGCGCTACGGTTCGATTCCGTCAGGCGGCTCGGTACAGAAGCCCAGGTCAATCGGCCTGGACTTCGCCGTTTTCCAAGGTCGATCACGTCACCCCGCGACCGGAAGTTGGCGTTGCGCAACGGCACGCAGACGCCACAGCCACTGTCACCCGACGCCGCGGCAGATCCAGCCGCGACACCCCGGGAGCGCCGACGTCTCACCCCACCCAGTGCCGTGCCGGAAGAAGCAACCGCACAAGGGGGAAGAACAGCCATGGCGCCTCGTGGTGGCGACGCGGCTATCTGACCTCGTGAAGGGCAGGTCGACGGTTCGGGCTCGGTGCAGAAGCCAGGGTCCTTGGCCTGGGTTCGAGGCCGATCCCGCCATCGAACGCGTCACCGGTTGCACCCGGATGCTCGCGTACGATCCGCTCCTGCACACGACGTGAAGGCGGCTGATGGAAACCGACGACGGACGGCCCGAGCTGACGGTCAGCGGCCAAGCAACGCGGGCATCCCTGCCGACCGACCGGGCACGCCGCACAAAGTGGGTCACCCTCGTGGTCGCGGCTGCCGCCATCGGCTTGGCGCTGGTCGGCAGTCTCTTCGTCAGGCAGCAGCGCGGGACCGATCAGGTGGCGCCCCGGCAGCCGGCGCCGACCGACGCGCCATCGGCCCTGCCGTGGCTGTCGGCGATGGTCGCCCGGGACGGCACGTCCGTCACCGTGTACGCCGGAACGAGTGTGCAGTGCAAGCAGCTCGTGCAGCCCGGGGCGGCGATCACCGGGCAGGACGGCGGCCAGGTGGTCGTGGCGGTGAAGGCCCGCGTCCTGAGTGCGGCCGACTGCACCAGGAGTGGCTCAGCCGTTCCCGTCGCGCTGTCGCTGCCGGAGCCTCTCGGCGACCGGGTGCTCCGCGATGCCGCCTCCGCAGAACTCCCGCCGACCTACTTCGCACGTGACCTGCCGGACCTGGGCTCGGACAAGCGGTGGAGCCCGCACCCAGGGGAGTGGGACTCCACCAACGAGGGCTGGTACCAGGGCTACAACGGTCCGGAAGGCCTGCAACTCATCGTGAGCGCGGGCCGCACGGCCGAGGTGAGGCGACCCGCCAGCGGCACGGCCGTCGCGATCGGTGCGCACGACGGCGTCATCACCGGCGCGGCGGAACGCTCGTGGACCCTGTGGTGGGCGGTGGGGGAGGTCACCTACTCGCTGCGGCTGACGCCGGCGGAGGGGACCACCGTGAGCCTCACCCAGTTCAAGCGGGAAGTCAGCAGGTTGACCTGGAGTTGACCGCGGTCAGCCCGGCTGTCGCATGATCCAGGTCGGCAGTGGTTCGGCGACCTCGCGGACCACGTGCCAGCCGGCCCGGCGGTAGACCTTGACGTTGGCGGGGTTGCTGGTCTCCAGCACGGCAGGCAGCCCGTCCGCCGCGGCCCGGCCCAGCCCGGCTCGCATGACGGCGTGGCCCCAGCGTCGGCCGGCGCTGCCGGGATGGGTGCCGAGTACGCCGAGGTACCAGAACGGGCCGGCGGGCAGCGCGGCGTGCACGGCCTCGTCGTAGGCGCGCACCCGGGCCAGCGCGTCGGCGGGCAGCCGGCCGGCGAGCGGGTCGGCCGGCCCCGGCTCGGACGGGGTGGGCGGCTCCCAGATCGCCACCGAGGCGCCCCCGCCGATCGTCCAGATCGTCTTCCGTGCGACGCGCTTGTCGAAGAGGTGCCCGAAGAAGGCGGCGGCGTGCCGGGGGTAGCTGGCCGGGTCGGGGAAGAGGTGGGTCAGGACGGGGTCGGCGGCGAAGGCGGCGACCAGCGAGTCGACCACCCGCCCGCGGTCCGCCGGGGTGGCAACGGTGATCACCGGTGGGCCTGGTCCGAGGTCGGTCACGGGCGGCAACGATACGCGCCACACGAAGCGAGCCCGGCGGGCACGGCGCGGTTGGCCGGTCCACCGGGCTCGCTCCGGCAGGGAGGTGAAAGGTACCGCAGGGGAAGCGGTCCCAATCGAACACGTCCTCGGCGGGCGGCGGTCGAGTAAGGAGGATCAGGTGTAGATGGTCTTGACGTAGTCCGGGCCGTAGTGGCGTTCCAGGTCGGCGAGGTTCTCCGTCGGCGCCTCGACCTCCTTGACCAGCCGGGCGCGGGTGGGCAGCGCGTCGGGCTGCCAGGTCTCCGGCCGCCACAGCTCGGAGCGGAAGAACGCCTTCGCGCAGTGGTAGAAGATCTGCTCGATGGCCACCTCGACGGCGAGCACCGGGCGGTGTCCCTTGACCACCATGTCGGCGAAGTACGGCGCGTCGACCACCAGCCGGGCCCGGCCGTTGATCCGCAGCGTGTCGGTGCGGCCGGGGATCAGGAAGATCAGCCCGACGTGGGGGTTGGCCAGGATGTTGCGGTAGCCGTCGGCCCGCCGGTTGCCGGGCCGCTCCGGGATGGCAATGGTGGTCTCGTCGAGCACCAGGGTGAAGCCGGCCGGGTCACCCTTCGGGGATACGTCGCAGCTGCCGTCCGCGCCGGCGGTGGCGACCAGGCAGAACGGCGAGGCGGCCAGCCACTCCCGGTCCCGCTGGTGCAGCACCGTGCGCTCCTTGTCCCGCGCGCGCGGCGTCGGCGCGCCCAGCAGGTCCGCCAGTTCCTCCGGGCTGGTGATCTCCCGTGTCGTCACGTCTGCCTCCCCCGTCCGTTGACCTTGACGGCGATTCCGGCGCGGGAACGGCCGGTTTCCGCCATCGTCAGCCTAGGAGAGCGCGTCGACGGCGAGGTTTGCCCCCGGAGCCCACGGGTACGGACTGAGCCGCAGCGCGCCCGGACGCGATCGATGGAGGCGGAGATGGAGAGCCGACTGAAGGTGCTCGGCCATCCCGTGCACCCGATGCTGGTGATGTTCCCGGTGGGCCTCCTCGTGACCGCGGTGATCTTCGACGTGATCGACACGGTGGGCGGGCCGGACTTCCTCGGCGAGGTGGCGTACTGGAACATCACGGTCGGCCTCGTCGGCGGCCTGCTGGCCGCGGCGGCCGGTGCCTTCGACCTGCTCGCCCTGCCCACCGGCACCCGCGCCAAGCGGGTCGGGCTCACCCACGCCGCCGCCAACGTCGCGGTGATCCTGCTCTTCGCCGCGGTCTGGGTGGTCCGGCTCAACGCCGACTCCCGGGCCGCCGGCGGCGCGCTGATCGCCATCGAGGTGGTCGCCGTGGCCATCCTCGGCGTGAGCGCCTGGCTCGGCGGCGAACTGGTGGACCGGTTGGGCGTGGGCGTCGACCCGGAGCACGACCTGAACGCCCCCAGCTCGCTGCGCCCCCCTTCGGCGACCCAGCGGATCGGAGACGTGCGATGACGGAACAGAGTGGCGGCGGCCGGGGCTGGCGGGGCCGCCAGCAGGGCTGGGACCCGATGGGCGAGCTGCAGTCGCTGCGCGCCGAGCTGAGCCGCCTGGTCGGGGGCCGCGGCGGCAGCCCCGACGTCGAGCTGACCGAGGTCGCCGACGGCTGGGAGGTGGTCGTCCGGCTGCCCGGTGTGGCGCCCGAGGAGGTGGCCGTCGAGCTGGACGACCGCGAGCTGTGCGTGCGGGCCCGGTCGGAGGCCGAGGTCAACGCCGACCAGGGCATCCCCGGCGGCTTCACCACCCGGGGCTTCGAATACCGGGTGGACCTGCCGTCCCGGGTGGACCCGGACGGGATCGACGCGGTGATGGACCACGGCCTGCTCCGGGTGCGGCTGCCCCGGGCGGCCCGGCCCGCGCCGCGCACCATCACCGTCGGCCGCACCGGCCCGAGCACGACCCCCGGGGGTACGCGGACCTTCGTCGACCCGGCCGCCGACCGGGAGCTGCATCACCCGGACACCACGGCCGACGAGATCGACCGGCCGTAGGGGTGGCGTGACCACCTCGTCCGACGACTCCAGCTCGGCGCGTCTGTCGCCGCGCCGTGACCTGGAGCCGTCGTCGGTGCTCGGCCCGGTGGGCGAGCGCGTCCCCGACGTCGAGCGGATCGCCGTGCTGCGGGCGAACGCGCTCGGCGACTTCATCTTCGTGCTGCCGGCGCTGGAGGCGCTGCGCGCCGCGTACCCGTCGGCGGAGATCGTGCTGCTGGGCGCGCCGTGGCACGCGAAGCTCTGGCGCGACCGCCCCGGCCCGGTGGACCGGGTCCTGGTGGTCCCGCCGGCGCCCGGCATCCGGGAGCTCGGTCCCGACGAGGCGCCCGCCGAGCTGGCGGACTTCGTGGCGGCGGCCCGCAAGGAGCGGTTCGACCTAGCCCTGCAACTGCACGGCGGTGGCGCCAACTCCAACCCGATCATCGCGGGGCTGGGCGCCCGGGTCACCGCGGGCCTGCGGGCCGAGGACGCGCCGCCGCTGGACCGCTGGATCCGGTACGTCTACTACCAGCACGAGGTGATCCGCTACCTGGAGGCGGTGGCCCTGGTCGGTGCCGGGGCGGTGACGATCACCCCGGCGTTGGCGGTGACCGACGCCGACCGGGCCGAGGCCCGCGAGGTGCTCGGCGAGCCGACCCGGCCCCGGGTGGCGTTGCATCCGGGGGCCACCGACAGCCGGCGGCGCTGGCCGCCGGAGCGCTTCGGCGAGGTGGCCCGGGCGCTGGTTGGCGACGGGTACGAGGTGCTGGTCACCGGCACCCCCGCCGAGCGGGAGACGGTGGACGAGGTGGTCGCCACGGCGGGCGTGCCGGTCCGGCCGCAGGTCGGCACGCTGAGCCTGGGCGGGCTGGGCGCCGCGTACTCCGGCTGCGCGCTGGTGGTCTCCAACGACACCGGCCCGCTGCACCTGGCCGCCGCGGTGGGCGCCCCGACGGTGGGCATCTACTGGATCGGCAACCTGATCAACGGGGCGACCCCGCTGCGCGTCCGGCACCGGCCGATCGCCTCGTGGACCACCCACTGCCCGGTGTGCGGCATCGACTGCACGCGGGACATCTATCCGCACCGGCCGGGCGGCGGGGAGTGCCCGCACCGCGACTCGTTCGTGGCCGAAGTGCCGGTGGCCGAGGTGGTCGAGGCGGCCCGCGAGCTGCTGGCGGAGTAGCCGCTCAGGCCGGTTGCGGGGTGTCGGACCCGGCGGCCACGACCTCCCACGCCTCCACCTCGCGCTCGGTCACCGTGGTCGGCGACTCCAGGTGGTAGGCCCCGCTGGGCAGCACGCCGGCGCCGCCGTGCCGCTCCAGCACCGCGAGCTGCGCGGCCACGTCCTCGCCCTGGTGCCGCTCCGGCAGCCGGCGCCAGAAGTCGAAGCCGCCGGAGTCGACCAGCTTGGCCCGGTCGTAGAGCACGCACCCGCCGATCCAGGAGACCTTGTACGCCCGCCACGCCCCGGCCGGCAGCCGCAGCTTCTCGGTGACGTGCAGCAGGTTCGCCGCCGGGTGGATGGACGCCCGCTGCCACTCCGGGCTGCCGGGGCGGATCCGCTCGGGCACCGGCTGCCCCTGCCACTCCTCGTAGTGCCCGTGCGTCTCCGGGCGCACGTCGTGGGCGTAGGAGAGGCCGTGCACGGCGTTGCCGACGAACCCGCAGCCCAGTTCCCGGATGGCGGTGGCAAGGCGGGACAGCGTGCCGGGCTCCAGCCAGACGTCGTCGTCGAGGCAGAGCACGTACCGGGCCGCCGACCGGTCCAGCAGGTAGGCGCGGTGCTCGGCCAGCCCGCGCCGGGGCAGCCGCCGGGTGAGCAGCACCGGGTGGCCCCGGTGGCGCAGCGCCCGGACCATGGTGGCCGCCGCCGGGTGCCCGTACGCGGGGTCGCCGTCGGACTGGTCGCTCACCACCACGCCGAAGTCGGGTACGCCCTCCTGCGCGGCCAGCCCGGAGAGGGTGACCGCCAGTTCGGCGGGCCGGTTGCGGGTGGGGATGAGCACGTCGAGCTGCCGGGGGCGGCGGAACCCGTCGGGCACGCCGAGGTCGAGCGGTCGGTTCACGCCGGCCTGCCCTCGCCGACCGGCGGGATCACCGGGTGCGCCCGGATCCGGTCGATGATCGCCGAGGTGGAGCGGTCCGGCACGTACCCGAGGGTGCGCACCTGGCCGCCCAGCCGGCGGACCAGCGGCGCCTCCGGGACCATCTCGGGCGGGTAGTCGCCGCCCTTGACGTAGACGTCGGGGCGGACCGCCTCGATGAGTTTCGCCGGGGAGTCCTCCTCGAAGACCACCACATGGTCGACGCATTCCAGCGCGGCGAGCAGGGCGGTGCGGTCCTCGACCGGGTTGACCGGCCGGTCCGGGCCCTTGAGCCGGCGTACGCTGCCGTCCGAGTTGACGGCCACGATCAGCAGGTCGCCGAGCGCGCGGGCCTGGGTCAGGTAGCGGACGTGCCCGGGGTGCAGCACGTCGAAGCAGCCGTTGGTGAAGACGATCGACCGGCCGGCCCGGCGGTGCTCCGCGACGATGGCGGTCAGCTCCTCGGCGCCCACCTGGGTGGGGCGGCCGACCTCCTCCGGCCCGGTGCCCAGCGAGTCGAGCAGGTCCTCCCGCCGGCACACGCAGGTGCCGGTGTCGGAGACGGTGATGGTCGCGGCGAGCTGGGCGAGCTGCGCGGCGGTCGGCAGGCTCGCCTCCGCGGCCAGCGCCAGGGTCATGGCCGCCAGGTACGCGTCCCCGGCCCCCACGGCGTGGCTGGCCGGGACCGGCGTGCTGTGGCTGCGCCGGGGCTCGCCGTCGGCGCCGCCGACCACAGCGCCCTCGGTGTCCAGGGTCACCGCCACGACGTCCGCGCCGGTGTGCTGGCGCAGCTCGTCCAGGCGGGACTCGGCCAGCACGGCCCGGTCCACGCCCGCACCGGCCGCCGCGTTGACGGTCACCCCGGTGCCGGTGACGGTGAGCCCGTCCCCGGTCAGCGCGACCCGTTCCTCGGCGGGCGTCGGCTCGCCGGTCGGGCCGGCGACCCCGCCGTCGTGCTCGGCGGCGGGGGCCCCGGAGGTCGGGTGCGGGCTGCCCGGCTCCCGTTCCCCGGCCCCGCCCGGCGCGGCGCCGACGACCAGCTCGGAGGGGCCGTCGGCCGGGTCGGCCAGGTGGTCCAGGTGCAGGTCGGCGGCGGTCGCGCCGCGCGGGGCGTTGCGGTGCCCGCCGCCGAAGCCGGCGGCCGCCCGGGCCAGCAGCCGGGTCGCCTCGGCGAAGCTCGGGGTCACCACGGTCGGGTTGAGGCCGCGCCAGTCGGCCAGGTCGTGCGCGTCGAGCGCCACGGTGGCGTACCGGTCCCGGTTGGCGACCAGCCAGGCGCGCACCCCCGGGGGCAGCGCGCCGAGGCCGTAGTCGCAGACGACCAGGGTGGGCGGCTGCCCGGGGGCCGCCGCCCGCAGCTCCTCCGTGGCGCAGTGCAGCGCGGTCAGCAGGCGGGCCACCCCGTCGTCGTCGAGCGCGTCGTCCGGGTCGCCGGAGTCCTCGCGGAGCAGGATCTGGTTGCCGGCGAGCATCCGCCGCTTCACCGGGGTGGGGCGGCCGGGCTGGTTGACCGTGCGGTCCCAGACGCCGGCCCGGTCGAGGCAGTCGTGCAGCTCGTCACCGGCGACGTCGGCGCCGACCGGGGCGACCAGGGCGGCCCGGCCGCCGAGCGCGGCCACGTTGACGGCGGTGTTCGCCGCCCCTCCGGCGGCGGAGATCCGCCGGCGCAGGGTGAGGACCGGCGCGGGCGCCTCGCGGCAGAGCCGCTCCGACTCCGCGAACCGCCACTCGTCCAGCATGGCGTCGCCGACGACCAGCACGGGACGCCCCTGCCAACCGGCCACGACGGTGGCGAGCCGGCGCTCTTCCGCTGCTGCTCCTGCCATGCCCCTTCGGGTCCCCCGGGCGGGACCGGCCAAACCTGCGGTGCGGGCCACCCACGGCGTCCGGTTTCGGCCGGTCACGCCCGGGAACGGGTGCAGGCACACCCCGGAGAGGAGAACCACCATGGCAGCGACACTGCAGGGCAAGCGGATCGCGTTCCTGGCCGCCGACGGCGTCGAGGAGGTCGAGTACGTCAAGCCCCGCGAGGCGGTGGAGAACGCCGGCGCCCGGGTCGAGCTGGTCTCGATCGAGTCCGGTTCGATCCAGGCCTTCAACCACCTGGACCACGGCAAGCAGTACCCGGTCGACGTGACCACCAAGGAGGCGGACGCGGGGGCGTACGACGCGCTGGTGCTGCCCGGCGGCGTGGCGAACCCGGACTTCCTGCGGGCCGACCCGGAGGCGGTGCGGTTCGTGAAGGCGTTCTTCGAGGCCGGCAAGCCGGTCGGGGTGATCTGCCACGGCCCGTGGACGCTGGTCGAGGCGGACGTGGTGCGCGGCCGCACGATCACCTCCTGGCCGAGCCTGCGCACCGACCTCACCAACGCGGGCGCGAACTGGGTCGACCAGGAGGTCGTCACCGACAACGGCCTCGTGAGCAGCCGCAAGCCGGACGACCTGCCGGCCTTCTGCGACAAGATCGTCGAGGAGTTCGCCGAGGGAAAGCACTGACACTTCTTCTCCTACCGGGGGCATGATCCGCCCCCGGTGGGAAAGGAAGCGGGATGACAGCCCAGGCCGCTCGTCCCGTGCTGCACGCCCGCCAGATCCGCCTGCTGATGTTCGGCCTGATGACCGGCATGCTGCTGGCGGCGCTCGACCAGACCATCGTCGGGACCGCGTTGCCCACCATCGTGGGCGAGCTGGGCGGGATCAACCACTACTCGTGGGTGGTCACCGCGTACCTGCTGGCCTCCACGGCCTCGACGCCCCTGTACGGCAAGATGGCCGACCTCTACGGGCGCCGCCCGGTCTTCCTCTTCTCGATCGGCACGTTCCTGCTCGGCTCGCTGCTGGCGGGGCTGTCGCAGAACATGACCCAGCTGATCGTCACCCGGGGCGTGCAGGGCATCGGCGCGGGCGGCCTGCTGACGTTGGCGTTCACCATCATCTCGGACGTGGTGCCACCTCGGGAGCGGGGCCGCTACCAGGGCCTGTTCGGCGCGGTCTTCGGCATCTCCTCGGTCGCCGGCCCGCTGGTCGGCGGCTACTTCGCGGAGACCAACTGGCGGTGGATCTTCTACATCAACGTGCCGCTGGCCATCCTCGCCATCGTGGTCTGCTACCACGTCATGCGGCTGGTGCCGTTCCAGCGCCGGGACCACACCGTCGACTGGGTCGGCGCCGGGCTGCTGGTGGCCGGGGTGAGCTGCCTGCTGCTCGCGCTGAGCTGGGGCGGCAACGAGTACGCCTGGGGCTCGGGTGTGATCATCGGGCTGTTCGTGGCCGGCGCGGTGCTCGGCACGCTCTTCGTGCTCCAGGAGGCCCGGGTACGCGAGCCCATCCTGCCGCTGCGGCTGTTCCGCAGCGCCACCTTCGCGCTGGCCAACTCGGCGGGCTTCGTGCTCGGCCTGGTGATGTTCGGGTCGATCATCTTCATCCCGCTCTACCTCCAGATCGTCAAGGGCGCCTCGCCGACCCGCAGCGGCCTGCTCATGCTGCCCATGATGGCCGGCATCATCTTCACCTCGATCATCACCGGGCGGGCCATGAGCCGGATCGGCCGGTACAAGTGGTTCCCGGTGGCCGGCGCCGCCGTGCTGGTCGCCGGCATGCTGCTGTTCCGGCAGCTCCAGGTGGCCACCTCGCTGTGGGCGGCCTTCGGCTACATGGTGGTGATCGGCGTCGGGCTGGGCCTGTGCATGCAGTCGCTGATCCTGGCCGTGCAGAACGCGGTCGACCCGCGGGACCTGGGCGCGGGCACCTCCTCGGCGACGTTCTTCCGCTCGCTGGGCGGCTCGTTCGGAGTGGCCATCCTGGGCGCGTTGCTGTCGTCCCGGCTCACCGGGGAGCTGGCCGGCCGGCTGCCGGGGGCCATCGCCCAGCTCCCGCCGGACCAGCGCGCCGCCGTGGCGGCGAGCGGCGGCGCCAACATCTCGATCAACGACCCGGCGACCGTCCTGGCGCTGCCCGGGCCGGTGCGGGCCGCCATCCAGGCCTCGTTCGTCGAGTCCCTGCACCTGGTCTTCCTGACCACCGGGCTGATCGCCATCCTGGCCGTGCTGGTCACCCTGCTGATGCCGAACGAGCAGCTGCGCGGCGCCGGCCCGCAGGGCTCGACCGGCGGCGCCGACCCGCTCGGCGGCCCGGCGGCCGCCCCCGGCGGCAAGCCCCTCACCAGGGAGTCGAAGGAGGAGGCGGCCGCCGACATGGAGTCCAAGTCGCAGACGATGCTCTGACCGGCCGCCCTCGCGGGCGGGCGCGGTCATGGGTCACGGGGTGTCCGGCGGCGGGGTGGTGAGCAGGTCGAGGATCAGCGCCAGCGGCGGCCAGGCGGCCTGGCCGCGCCGGGTCAGGGCGTAGGCGCGCAGCAGGGCCGGCGGTCCGGTCAGCGGCAGCAGGCGGACGCCGGGCCCGGTGGGCTGGTCGGCGGGGAGCAGGCCGACGCCGAGCCCCGCGACGATGAGGTCCTGGACCAGGTCGAGGCTGTCCGCCCGGTGCACGATCCGGGGCTCGAAGCCGGCCATCGAGGCGACGGTCCGGACCACGACCTCGTCGGCGGTGTTGCGGGAGTTGACGATCCAGTCCGCGTGGCGGAACCGGTCGAACACCGCCGGCGCGTCCGCCGCCGGGCCGGGCGGCATGTCGGCCGGCACCCCGAGGTGCCAGGCCGCCGACCACAGCGGTGTGGCGTCCAGCGCCGGGTCGGGCGAGAGCGGGGCCAGGTTGTAGTCGTAGGTGAGCGCCAGGTCGACGTCGTCGGCGGCGAGCGCCGCGTACGCCTCGGCCGGCTCGTGCTCGTGGATGCGCAGGCGCACCCCCGGGTGGTCCGCCGCCAGCCGGGCGGTCAGCGGCAGCAGCGAGCGCCGGACGGCGGTGGCGAAGCCGGCGACGCGTACGGTGCCGGCCGGCTCGGCCCGCGGGTCCAGGTCGAGCCGGGCGGCGTCGACCGCGGCGAGGATCGTCACGGCGTGTTCGGCCAGCCGGCGCCCGGCCGGGGTGAGCCGGACGCGGCGGCCGTGCGGCTCGACCAGTTCGGTGCCCACCTCGCGGGCCAGCACGGCGAGCTGCTGCGACACGGTCGACGTGGTGACGTGCAGCTCGTCGGCGACCTGGCGCATCGAGCCGAGCCGGGCCAGTTCCCGCAGCAGGCGCAGGCGACGCAGGTCCATACGAGTGATTGTTCATGATCAGCGAATGGTTCGTCCAGGATTGACATGTGGACGTGAGCGGTCCGGACCGGTTCTACTGTCCGCATGAGCACCGTGACTCCGGCCCGCGCCGGCACCGCCATGGCCGTCGCCGCGATGACCTGCGTCCAGCTCGGGCTGGCCGCGTCGGTGGGGCTCTTCGACCGCGTCGGTCCGGAGGGCGCCGCCTGGCTGCGCCTGGCCTGGGCCGGGGTGCTGCTGGCGGTCGTGGTGCGGCCCCGTCCGTCGGCCTTCACCCGCTCCGCCCTGTGGGCCTGCGTGGCGCTCGGCGTCGTGACGGCCGGCGTCACCATGCTGTTCATGGCGGCGGTGGCCCGGCTGCCGCTGGGCACGGCCAGCGCGCTGGAGTTCCTCGGGCCGCTGGGCGTGGCCGTGGCGCGTGGCCGGGGCGGCGCCAAGCTCTGGCCGGCGCTCGCGGCGGTCGGGGTGCTGCTGCTCACCGAGCCGTGGCACGGCGGCGCCGACCCGGTCGGGGTGGCGTACGCCCTCGGGGCGGGGGCCTGCTGGGCCGCGTACATCCTGCTCACCCAGCGGGTGGGGGACGAGGTCTCGGGCATCCGCGGCCTGGCGGTCTCCATGCCGGTGGCCGCCCTGGTCGCCACCGTGGTGGCCGGCCCGTCGGTGTTCGGCGACCTGACCTGGCCGGTGCTCCTGGCCGGCCTGGGGCTGGCCGTGCTGCTGCCCGTCGTGCCGTTCGTGCTGGAAATGCTGGCGCTGCGCCGGCTCACCACGGCCGCGTTCGGCACGCTCATGAGCCTGGAGCCCGCCATCGCCCTGGTGGTCGGCCTGGTCGCGCTGAATCAGGTGCCGGGCGTCGGCGCGGTGGCCGGCATCGCCTTCGTGGTGGTGGCCGGGATCGGCGCGGAACGGTCCGGCGCCCGGTCGAGCCAGGCCGGGGCGGCCCCCGACGAGCGGCCCGTGGCGGCCGGCGCCGTCACTTGAGGATGAGGCGGTTGGTCTGCTCGAAGACGTCCAGGTCGGCGAGGGTCTCGATGACGCTGCCGGAGAGCGGGGTGGGCAGCTCCCCCCGGTGGAAGAAGCCCGCGTCGGTCGTCTCGTCGGTCATCCGGGCCAGCTCGCCGTCCCACTCCTCGACCCGGAACGCCGTGGTGAAGACCTGGTAGGTGTGCCCGTACATGTTGGTGTTGGTGAAGTCGGGGCCGGTGTAGAGGGCGAACGCGCAGACCCGCAGCGCACGCAGGCCGGTCTCCTCGCGGACCTCCCGGACGGCGCAGTCGGCGATCGACTCGCCCAGCTCCATGGCGCCGGCCGGCAGCGCCCACTGGCCGTTGTCCGAGCGTCGGATCAGCAGCACCCGGGCGGCGTTGTCGCGCACCACGGCGCGGGCGCCGACGAACATCAGGGTGCGGTCACCGGCCAGGGCCCGGAGCTGGCCCACGTACGAGTCGGCCCACGAGATGCTCACCCGGACAATCTACGCAGCTTCCCCGGCCGGCTCGGCCGTTCCGGGGGTTCCGCTCGTGTGACCGGCGACACTACGTTGTTACCCATGCGTAGCACGATGATGGACGCCCCCCTCCAGGTCGCCCGGATCCTCGAACACGGCACCACCGTGCACGGCACGGCCGAGGTCGTCACCTGGACCGGCGCCGAGCCCCGTCGGATGACGTACGCCGAGGTCGGCAGGACGGCCGCCCGGCTGGCCCACGCGCTGCGCGACGAGTGCGGGGTGACCGGCGACGAGCGGGTCGCCACCTTCATGTGGAACAACAACGAGCACCTGGTGGCCTACTTCGCGGTGCCGAGCATGGGCGCGGTGCTGCACACCCTCAACATCCGGCTCTTCCCCGACCAGGTGGCCTACATCGCCAACCACGCCGAGGACCGGGTGGTACTGGTCGACACCACGCTCATCCCGCTGCTGGCCCGGGTGATCGGCGAGATGACCACGGTGCGGCACGTCGTGGTGGTCGGCGGCGGCGACCCGGCCCCGCTGGTGGCCGCGGCCGGCGACCGGATCGCCGTCCACCACTGGGACGCCCTGCTGGCCGACCGGCCGGAGGTCTACGAGTGGCCCGAGGTGGACGAGCGCGACGCCGCCGCGCTCTGCTACACCTCCGGGACCACCGGCAATCCCAAGGGGGTCGCCTACTCGCACCGCTCGATCTACCTGCACTCGCTCCAGGTCTGCATGCCGGAGGGCTTCGGCCTCGGCCCGAAGGACCGCGAGCTGGCCATCGTCCCGATGTTCCACGCGATGTCGTGGGGCCTGCCCTTCGCGGCGTTCCTCTCCGGCGCGTCGCTGATCATGCCGGACCGGTTCCTCCAGGCCGAGCCGATCGCCGCGATGATCGCCGCCGAGCGCCCCACCCTGGCCGGCGCGGTGCCGACCATCTGGACCGACCTGCTGGCCTACCTCGACAGTCACGACGTGGACACCTCCTCGCTGACGGAGGTGATCGTCGGCGGCTCGGCCTGCCCGCCATCGCTCATGCACGCCTTCCAGGAGCGGCACGGGATCGAGGTCATCCACGCCTGGGGCATGACCGAGATGTCGCCGCTGGGCTCGGTCTCCCGGCCGCCGGCCGGCGCGACCGGCGAGGCCGCGTGGCGCTACCGCTACACCCAGGGCCGGGTGCCGGCCGGGGTGGCCGCGCGGATCGTCGGCCCGCTGGGTGAGCCGCTGCCCGCCGACGGCACGTCCGTCGGCGAGCTGGAGGTCCGCGGGCCGTGGGTGACCGCCCGGTACGTCGGCGACGACACCCCGGACGAGGAGAAGTTCCGCGACGGCTGGCTGCGGACCGGGGACGTCGGCACGCTCTCGCCGGACGGCTACATCACCCTCACCGACCGCGCCAAGGACGTGATCAAGTCGGGCGGGGAGTGGATCTCCTCGGTCGAGCTGGAGAACGCGCTGATGGCGCACCCGGCGGTGCTGGAGGCGTGCGTGGTGGGCGTGCCGGACGAGCGCTGGGACGAGCGGCCCCTCGCCACCGTGGTGGTCCGGGAGGGCGCCACGGTCACCGCAGAGGAGCTGCGCGAGTTCCTGGCGACGTCGGTGGCGCGCTGGCAACTGCCGGAGCGGTGGGCGTTCATCGATTCGGTGCCGAAGACCAGCGTCGGCAAGTTCGACAAGAAAGTGGTGCGTTCCCGCTACGCGGACGGTGGCCTGGACGTCCGGGAACTGACCGCGCCGTAACACTTTCCGGCGTAGCGTCGCCAACACGGGTAGGAGCATTCCTCCCCAGAGGGCGGCCCCGGCGTTCGCACCGCGCCGGGGCCGCCCGTCCATGCGGGGCGACCCGCAATGTCATTCTCGCGAAACTTGTTCGTCTCTGTCCCGATGATGGCTAAATACGTTTCGCGTTCTCACGTGTCGCTGGTCGTGATGAGCACCTTGCCGACCACCGAGTTCTCCACCGCCTCGTGGGCCGCCCGCGCCGCGTCCAGCGTGTGGTGGTGCAGCGGCAGGCCGGCCTCCTCGCCCACCCGCACCGCCCCCTGGGCCACCGCCGCCGCGATGTCCGTGACCGCCTGCGCCTTGGCCACCTTCGGCGCCGTGTAGATGAGCACGAACTGCCAGCGGGCGTTCGGCATCATGAGCGGCCGGATCGGCAGGGTCACCTGCTCGCCGCCGTCGTCCGCGTAGACACAGACCGCGCCCCCGGTGCGCAGCACCTGCACGTCGGCGGCGGCGTTGCGCGCGGCCGAGACCTCCACGATCGTGTGCACCCCGTCGGGCGCGATCTTGCGGACCTCCTCGACCACGTCCTGCTCCCGGTAGTTGATGACGAAGCTGGCCCCGGCCGCCGCCGCGAGCTGCGCCTTCTCCGGGCTGCTCACGGTGGCGATCACGCACGCGTCGGCCCACCGCGCCAACTGGATCGCCGCGTTCCCCACCGCGCCCGCCCCGCCCTGCACCAGCACCACGTGGTCGCTCAACGCGCCGGCGTGCAGCTTGTCCGGCATGAACTCACCGGCGGTCAGGCAGCGGTGCGCGGTCATGAACGGGATGCCCAGCGCCGCGCCCAGGTCGAACGACGCCGAGCCGAGGCTCACCGCGTGCCGGACCGGCACCACCGTGTACTCGCTGGCCGTGCCCCAGGGCCGCTGCCAGGCCGCCTCCCAGAGCCACACCCGCTCGCCGATGAGGATCTGGTCGACGCCCTCGCCGACCGCCTCGACCACACCGGCGCCGTCCTGCCCGGGGATCTGCCAGCCCTGCGGCAGCGGCCAGGCGCGGCGGGCCTTCCAGTCGGTCGGGTTCACCCCGGCCACCGCCATCCGCACCAGCACCTCGCCGGGGCCCGGCTCCGGCACCGGCCGGTCCACCACCTGGAGCACCGAGGCGTCCCCGTTGCTCTCGTACACGATCGCCCTCATCGCCCGTCCCCTCCGCCGTCCTGCCGGCTGCGCTACCCGGACGCCCCGCGATCATTCCGATCCGGCGCGCCCCGGAAACCGTACAACCGGGGCATGCGCGGACACCGGCCTCAGTCGAGCCGTTCCACCACCTCGGTGGTGAGCGCGTCGATCGACGGCAGCAGCACGGCCGCCAGGGCCTCCGCGTCCGGATCGAGGGGATAGGAGCCGTGCGGCACGGCCACCACCCGGCAGCCGGCGGCGGCCGCCGAGCGGACCCCGTTCGAGGAATCCTCCACCGCCACGCACCGCGACGGGTCCACGCCGAGCCGCGCCGCCACGGCCAGCCACACGTCCGGTGCGGGCTTGCCCCGGGCGGTCTCCTCGGTCGACAGGGTCGCGCCGAACGCTCCGGCCAGACCCGTCGCATCCAGCGCCGCCGCGATCAGCCGGGTGGGGGAGGAGCTGGCCAGCCCGAGCGGCCACCGCGCGGCCGTGCGGCGCACCACCGCGTCGGCGTCGTCGATCAGGGGTACGCGCTGCGCGTACCGCCGGGTCATCTCCGCCACCACCTCCGTGGCGACCTGCTCGGCGCTGCGGTCGACGCCCAGCTCACCGCTCAGGTAGGCGGCCCACTCGCCGGTGCTCATCCCCATGAGCCGGCGCTGGGTGTCCGGCTGCCAGGTGCCACCGTGCTCCGCCACGTACGCCCGCCGGACCTCCTCCCAGACGGGCTCGGAGTCCACAATCACGCCGTCCAGGTCGAAGAGCACCGCGTCCACCACGTACCCATCCTGCCGGACGGCCCGGGGTCAGGTCAGGAACGGCGCCCACTCCCGGATCCGGGTGACCTCGACGCCGGGCGTGGTGAAGTAGGCGTCGGCCGCGAGCAGCCGGTCCAGCTCCGGCCGGTCCGGCACGTCGAAGACGAGCACGGCGCCGGCGTCGTCGGCCAGCGGGCCGGCCATCCGGATGGTGCCCTTCCCGTGCAGCTCGGTGAGGAGCGCGCGGTGGGCGGGGCGGGCGGCGAGCCGCTCCGGCGCCTCGGTGAACGCCAGTTCCACGATCCACATGCCCGGAAGGCTACGCCGCCCGGCGCTCAGCGGGTGGGGCTCGCCGCCTCCGTGCTGACGCTGCGCTGCGCCGGCAGGCCGATCGGGGCCTTCGGCGGGATGATCGTGCGGCACCGGGTGGCGATCGGTTCGAGCAGCTCGCGCAGCCGCGCGGTCCGCTCCGCGCCCAGCGCCCGCCACGGCCCGAGGGCCGCCCGGTCCGTGGCCTCCTCGACGGCCCGGAAGGTCGCGGTGCCGTGCTCGGTCGGCGACCGGTCGGCCGTCAGCCAGCCCGCCTCGACCAGCCGCTCCTCGGCCGCGGCCCACTCCTCGTCGGTCCAGCCCCGGGCCGGCTGGTGGAACTCGCGGGACTGGTCGACCCGGCACCGCCAGGCCACCACCTCCATGGGCGCCAGACCGGTCGTGACCAGCGCGGCCACGTGCCCGTCGCCCCGGTGCTCGCGCAGCGTGGTGGCGGCCTGCCAGAGCCGGGCCAGCGGGTACTCGCCCCGCGGCAGCGCCGCGTTTACCGCGCCGAGCACCCGGCCGGCGGTCTCCACCCGCGCGGCCGCCTCCTCCAGCAGGTCGGCCGCCTCGACCAGGTGCGACTCGGGCAGCTCGTAGGTGAACTCGGCGAGCGCCTGCACGGCGCCGGTCAGCCGGGCGCGCAGCGCCTCCTCCGGGGTGGCCAGCCGCCATACCGAGGGCAGCGCCCGGGCCACCATCGACGGCGCGAAGCTGAAGAACGCGGCCACCACGGTCGGCGCGCCGACCGGCCCCAGCGGGGCGGCCCGCCCGGCGAAGTAGCCCCGCCAGTAGCCGCGCAACCCGACCGCCTCGTACGCCGAGCGCGCCCGGGGGTGGAAGTAGGTCACCGCGTGGACCGGCTCGAAGAGCGTCCACATCAGCCGGGTCAGCCCGGTGTCGTCCAGCGCCGCCACGTGTACCTCCGCGTCGGTGGGCGGGTCGCCGCGGGCGGGGGGACCGCCCGCGGTGACCATGAACCTACTGCCGCTGGGTGACCGGGCGGAAGCCTGCTGTGACCTACTGCGCGGCGAGCACGTCAACGACGAAGCGCAGCGGCCCGGCGGGACGGCCGCCCGACGCGTCCTTGCCGTACGCCAGCTCGGCCGGGATGTCCAGCTGCACCCGGCTGCCGACCGGCACGCCCACCAGGCCCTGATCCCAGCCCGGGATGACCTGCCCGACGCCGATCGGGAAGGTGGCCGGCTGGCCGTTGTTCCAGGAGGCGTCGAACTCCTTGCCGTCCTTGTAGAACACGCCCACGTAGTTCGTGGTGATCTGCTGGCCGGCCTTCACCGCCGGGCCCTTGCCCTTGACCAGCGTGGTGACGGAGAGCTTGGTCAGCTCGCCCTTGCCCGCCTCGACGGCCGGCTTGCTCTTCAGCGCCGGGTCGAGGTCGGCGGGCAACTGCTGTTCCGGGGCGGCGGTGGGCTCGGCCGGGGCGGTCGCGCTGGCCGACGCGGTGGGGCTCGCCGGCTTGTCGTCGTCGCCGTTGTTGAGCCAGACGATGCCACCGATCAGGGCCGCCACGGCGATCACACCGGCGGCGGCGCCCAGCATCGACTGCCGGCGGCGCCTCGCCTCGGCGGCCTTCTTCGCCGCCAGCTGGGCGGCCAGCCGCCGCTCCGCCTTGGTGCCCGGGCTCTGGCCCGCCGACCGGTTCTCCACGCGCTCGCTCACGTCGACTCCCTGCTGGGTGGGGTGGGTGCGCCTCCGGCGGGCCGCCGCCGAAGCCAGCGCACACGGTACCCGCCCGGACGCCCGCGGTGCTCCCTCGGCCGACCCGATCCCGACAAGCTGGCGCCGGAGCGAACAAGGGTGACGGCCGGGCCCACGGGGGTAGGTTCTCCACCATGGCGATCCTCACCGAAGAAGACCTGGCCCTGCTCGCCGAGCCGCAGCTCGCCCACGTGGCGACCATCGAGTCCGACGGCACCCCGCACGTCACGCCGGTCTGGGTGGACACCGACGGCGAGAACATCGTCTTCAACACGGCCAAGGGCCGGCAGAAGTACCTGAACATGGCCCGCAACCCGGTGGTCGCGGTCTCGGTGGTGGACAAGGCGGACGACTTCCGCACCCTGTGGGTCAAGGGCCGGGCCGAGTTCGTCACCGAGGGGGCCGACGCGCACATCGACCGGATGGCGCAGAAGTACCTGGGGCAGGAGACCTACCCCTTCCGCCGGCCCGGCGAGGAGCGGGTGATCGTCCGCATCACCCCGACCGAAAAGCTCGGCCGGGGCTGACGAGCTGTGACATCCCGCCGGCTGGGCCGGCGGGATGTCCGCGTCAGCGCTGCTTGGTGCAGGTCAGGACCACCAACTCGTCGAGAGCGACGCGGGTGCCCTTCTTGTGGGACTGCTTGGTCACCGTCCAGTTGGCCGCGAGGAGCACGACGGTGTCGTTCTCGTCCTGGCTGCCGAACTGGATGTCGGTCAGGCCCAGCTTCTCGAGCTTGTCCTGGGCGATGGCGGCGTTCATCCCCACCAGGTTGGGCATGACGACGGTGGTCGGCTTCGGTGGGGCTGCCGGGGTGGTCGGTGCGATGGACACGGTCGGCGCGGCGGTGGTGGGAGCCGCGGCGGTCGTGGGAAGCAGCGACGGGACGACCGGAGCGGCAGCAGCCGTCGGCGCGACCTTCTTGGCCGACGTGGATGCCGGGTCGTCGTCGCCGACCAGCGCGGCCACGCCGGTGAGGCCGCAGCAGCCGAGGACGACCGCGCCGATCACGATGCCGATGATCGCGCCGGTGCCGAGCTTGCGTCGGGGTGCGGGCGGGGGCGGGACCAGGAACGGCGGCGGGGGCTGGCTCGCCGGTGGTTGGTGCGGGGACGGCCAGGGCGAGGTGGGGGGCTCGGTTGTCACCGAGCGATCTTTGCGAGCTCAAGCAACTGCTCGAAACCCCCGCTTGGCCAGTCACCGTCAGCGGGTTGATGTCCTGCAAGATCCAAACGGTCGGCGGGGATTGGCAGGTCAGGCGGTCTTGCGGGGGGCGGCCTTCTTCTCGGCGGTCTTCTTGGCCGGTGCCTTCTTCGCCGGGGTTTTCTTGGCGGCGGTCTTCTTGGCCGGCTCGGCCTTCTTCTCCGCCGCCTTCTTGGCGGGCGCCTTCTTCGCCGGGGCCTTCTTCTCGGCCGCCTTCTTGGCCGGCGCCTTCGTGGCCTTGGCCGCCTTCTGCGCCGAGCGCGCCGCCGAGATCGGGGTCGGCTCGCCCGCCCCGCCCTCCGGCGCCTCGCCCCGGGCCGCGCGGGCCCGCTCGACCGACGCCTTCAGGGCGGCCATCAGGTCCACCGCGGCAGCCGGCGCGGCCTCTTCCTCCTCCGGCTGGACCACCTCGCGGCCCTCGACCTTCGCGTCGATGACCTCCTGCAACGCCGCCCGGTAGTCGTCGGTGAAGGCGTCCGGCTCGAACTCACCGGCCATCGAGTCGATCAGCGAGCTGGCCATCGCCAGTTCCGGCGGGCGTACCTTGAGGTCCTCGTCCAGGAAGCCGAAGTCCGGCTGCCGCACCTCGTCGGGCCAGAGCATGGTGTTGAGCAGCAGCACGCCCTCGCGGACCCGCAGGGTCGCGAGCTGCTCCCGCTGGCGCAGCGCCACCTTGACGATCGCCACCCGCTCCGAGTCGGCCAGCGCGTCGCGCAGCAGCACGTACGGCTTGGTGGCCGTGCCCTCCGGCTCCAGGAAGTACGCCTTGTTGTAGAGGATCGGGTCGACCTGTTCGGCCGGCACGAACTCCAGCACGTCGATCGCGTGCGAGGTGGTCAGCGGCAGCTCGGCGAAGTCCTCGTCGGTGAGGATGACCATCTCGCCGCCGCCGATGTCGTAGCCCTTGGCGATGTCGTCGTAGGTCACCTCCTCGCCGCAGACCGAGCAGGTGCGCTTGTAGCGGATGCGGCCGCCGTCCTCGCGGTGCACCTGATGGAAGCGGATGTCCTTCTCCTCGGTCGCGGAGTAGACCTTCACCCCGATCGACACCAGGCCGAACGACACCGCTCCTTTCCAGATCGCCCGCATGACGCGCTCCTCTCCCCGGTTCTGACCAGAATCGCAAATGATCGAACGGGACGCACGCGCTTCCGCGTGCAACTACAGTCAGAAGGTGCCCGGCGCGCCGTTGAAGCCGATGCTCGCAATGACCGGGCAGCTCCCGGCCGGTGATGGCTGGGCGTACGAGTTCAAGTGGGACGGGGTCCGCGCGCTCGCCGACATCAGCCGCGGCCACCCGCACCTCTACGCCCGCTCCGGCGTCGAGATCACCACGGCGTACCCCGAGTTGATTCCCCTGGCCGAGCAGGTCGACGACGCCCTGCTGGACGGCGAGGTGGTGCTGTTCACCGACGGCCAGCCGTCGTTCACCGCGCTCGCGGAGCGGATGCACGTGCGCAACGCGGCCAAGGCCGCGCGGCTCGCGGCTACCGTCCCCGTCACGTACATGATCTTCGACGTGCTCCGGCTGCGCGGCGCGGACCTGACCGGCATGCCCTACCGGGAGCGGCGCGCCGCGCTGGAGTCCCTCGGGCTCGGCGCGGCCCGGTGGGCGGTGCCGCCGGTCTTCGCGGACGGGCCGGCCACCTACGCGGCGGCCGGCGAGCACGGCCTGGAGGGGGTGATGGCCAAGCGGGTCGACGCGGTCTACCGGCCCGGGGTGCGTTCGCCGGACTGGGTGAAGGTCAAGCTGGAGGTCACCGGCGACTTCGTGGTCGGCGGCTGGCGGCCCGGCGCGCGGAAGGTCGGCGGCCTGCTGGTCGGGGTGCCCGGCCCGGACGGGCGGCTCGTCTACCGGGGCCGGGTGGGCGGCGGGATCGGTGCGGCGATCGAGCGTGAGCTGCTGCGCGAGCTGGAACCGCTGCGCGCCGCCGGGTCCCCGTTCGCCGGCGACGTGCCGCGCGAGGATGCCCGCGGCGCGATCTGGGTAAGTCCCCAGGTCGTGGTGGAGGTCAAGTACGGCCAGCGCACGCCGGACGGCCGGCTGCGCTTCCCCCGGATCCTGCGCCTGCGCCCGGACAAGCCCCCCGAGGAGGTCGAGGATGCCAGCTGACCGCTTCAAGGTGGAGGTGGAGGGCCGCTCGCTGGAGCTGTCCAACCTGGACAAGGTGCTCTACCCGAAGGCCGGCTTCACCAAGGGCGAGGTGATCGACTACTACACCCGCATCGCCCCGGTGCTGCTGCCGCACCTGCGGGACCGGGCGTTGACGCGGATCCGCTACCCCAACGGCGTCGACGGCGGCTCGTTCTTCGAGAAGAACGCGCCCGCCGCGACCCCCGAGTGGGTACGCACCGAGAACCTGCCCGCCCCCGGGTCGAGCAAGGGGCGGGAGACCATCGACTACGTGGTCGCCGACGACCTGCCCACGCTGGTCTGGCTGGCCAACCTCGCGGCGCTGGAGCTGCACACGCCGCAGTGGAAGATCGGCCAACACCCGGACATGATGGTGGTCGACCTGGACCCGGGCGCACCGGCCGCGCTGCGGCAGTGTTGCCAGGTGGCGCTGCTCATGCGGGACCGGCTCGCCCAGGACGGCATCGACAGCTACCCGAAGACGTCGGGGAAGAAGGGCATGCAGCTCTGCTGTCCGATCGCGGGCACGCAGTCCTCCGACGACGTCTCGGCCTACGCGAAGCGGATCGCGCAGGAGTTGGAGAAGGCGCAGCCGAAGCAGATCGTCTCGAAGATGGCGAAGAACCTGCGCCCCGGGAAGGTCTTCATCGACTGGAGCCAGAACAGCGCGGCCAAGACGACGGTGGCGCCATATTCGCTGCGGGCCCAGGACGTGCCCTCGGCGTCCACCCCGCTGACCTGGGACGAGGTCGAGGCGGGCGCGGCCGGGAAGCGCCCGTCGACGAAGCCGTACACGGCCACCGAGGTGCTGAAGCGGGTGGAGAAGCAGGGCGACCTGCTGGCCCCGCTGCTCGACGGCGGTCCCGAGCTGCCGCTGCGCTGACCCGGCGCCCACTCCCGAGGTGGACGCCGGGCCGGATGTCAGCGGCGGCCGAACACCTGCCGGCTGGTGCCGAGCCGCAGGAGCATCGTCTCGCCGGCGTCCGTGACAACCTTCCGTGCCACCGCGACGTGTTAGGGGCGTGACCGACCAAACGCAATCACTGTCCGCGGCGGACCGGTCGTACGTCGCCTTCGTCGAGGTGGCCTGGCAGCGACATATCCGGCTGGCCATGCTGCTGGCCGGCGACCGGTGGCGGGCCGAGGAACTGCTGCAGGACAGCCTGGTCAAGGTGTACGAGCGATGGCGGCGGCTGTCCCGGCTCGACGACCCGCACGCCTACCTGCGCCGCGTCCTGGTCAACAACCACACGTCCGGATGGCGCCGGCGCCGCCGGGAGAGCCTCGTCGCGGACGTCCCCGACCGGGCCGCCCGGGCCGGTGACGTCGGCCCCGACGCCGTCGTCCTGCGCAGGGCGCTGATGTCGCTGCCCGCGAAGCAGCGTGCGGTGGTGGTGCTCCGCCACTACGAGGACCTGACCGAGCGCGAGGTCGCCCGGCTGCTGGGTTGCTCGGTAGGCACCGTCAAGAGCCAGAACGCCCGGGCGCTGGACAAGCTCCGCCACCTCCTCGACGAACCCTCCCACACGGTAAGCAGGTGATTCAGTCATGAACACGCTCGATGAGCGGCTCGCCAACCGACTGCACGACATCGTCGACGACGAGCCGGGCTCCGTACCCCCGGTGGGTGCGCTGCTCGATCGCGGTCGGCGGGCGCGTCGTCGCCGGACGACCACGATGGTCGGTGCGACGTGCGCGCTGCTGGCGCTGGGCGTCGCCACCGCGGCGACCGTGGCGACGACACCGGCGCCGGGCCGTCCCGGCGTCACCGCCGAGGCGTCGCCGCCGGAGCCGGCCTCGCCGGCGCTCCAGCTGGTCTCGGCCGTCACCGCCAGCGAGAACATCAGTTACCGGATGCGGCTGACCAACTCGGGGCCGCAGGGACTGACGTACGAGGGCGCGTTCGACCCGAGGACTGCCATCGGGTACGTCCGTGTGGCGCAGGACGACTCCGTCATGACCGAGCTGCTGATCAACGGCACCCGGTACGAGGGCGCGGAACGCCCGCGGGGCAAACTGCCGGCCGACAAGGTGGGTCCGGGTGAGATGTACGGCCGCTACGGCCAGTACCCGGGCAGGTATGACCGGCTGTCCCTCTACGGCGACGGGAACAGTGTCCTGGGTGCCGCGGCACCCGACCCGGCGGCCCTGTTCACGGCGCTCAAGAGCGCGAACGCGACGATCTCCGAGAAGCCCGACGGGACGTTGCACTTCGGCTACACGACGTCGGACAAGGCCGGGTCGACCACCACGTCCGGTGACGTCACGCTCGACGGCGACGGCCGGATCGCCACGGTGGTCCTCACCGGCACCTGGCAGTCGACGGCGAAGGGCCGGCTCGACACGGGCACGTTCAGCTCGACGCTCGAACTCTTCGACTACGGCGTCACGGTGACGGTGAAGCGCCCAGCCGACGTCGTCAAGGTCAAGAAGTAGCGGTCTCCCACCGGCGACGAGCTGCGCGCGACCCGACCGGTCGCGGGCAGCTTTGCTGTCGTCAGCGTGCGGGCGCGTGAGCAGCCGACGAGGGGGTGTGCAGCCGCCACCAGCCGGCGCCGACCAGGGCAAGGACGATCACGCTGATCGCCACGTCGCCCAGCAGGGCCGCCGCCGGCGTCGCCGGGGCATAGGTGGGCACGGCGTACGCGTACGCGGCGGCGACGAGCAGGCTGGCCGAGCCGGCGGCGAGCACGTGCCGCTGCCCCCAGCCCGGCCGGTGCGACCAGCGCACGAGCAGGACGGCGGTGGTGGTGGCGAGGGCCAGCGCGAGGCCGATGCCCGGCCAGCCTGGCACAAGGCCGGTGCCCGCGTATGCGACGGCGACCGCAAGGCCGACCCAGATCGGACGCGGCGCGAGCGGGGTGGTCGAGCGGACGGGTTGCGGCTGGTCTCGCGCGGTCCGGGTGTCGGGGGTGAGTGCTCCTGGCGGGTTTGGTGCGATCGACGTGGCGGCGGCCATGAGTCGCGGTCGGTGTCGCAGGGCGGCGGTGATCAGCGCCAGCGCGACAACGGCGGCGAACGCCAGCTGTGCCGGGGCGGCCAGGAAGTTTTTCCGGCCGCCGTCGTCGGCGAAGACCAGCAGGCTGCCGGCCAGCCAGAGCAGGGCGACGGCGGCCAGTCCCGGCCGGCCCAGCCACGGCCGCAGCCGCCGGTCCGCTCCCAGGTAGGACTCGACGAGCGCGATGGGCCCGCAGATGCTCAGGGCCACGTGGTTGCCCACGTAGTCGACCGCCTGCCGGGCGCTGAACCCGAGGCCGGGCACCGTCGTCTGCTGCGCGACAGCCTGGGTGTCGGCGAATTCGGTGTCGTCGAGGAACCCCGGATTGAACAGCGACTGGTCGACCAGGCCGGCCTGGACCACGCCGAACGCGGCGGCGAGCGCCACGATCCCCGGCCAGCCGAGGCCGAGCCGCCGGGCCGTCTCGCGGATCAGCAGGGCGGCGCCCCCGTACATGGGGGCGAGCACGAGCACCACGAACGGCATGCCGGTGAGGGTGAAGCCGCCCCAGGCGCACTCGGCAGCCCAGGGGGCGAGCAGCAGGAGCGCGATGGCGGGCGGAAGGCGGCGGCGCTTGGCTGTCATGGCCGTACCGTGCCCGGCCGGCCCGGACCACCGAAACGGCCATCGGCCGACGGACCCGCGACCAAAGTCGACGGTCGCGGGTCCGGTCGTCGGTGTCAGCGACGGGCGGCGTCCCAGGCGGCGCTGCTCCGGAAGTACGTGTCGTACAGCTCCTGCACCTCCAGCAGGCTCTCCGGCGGCACTTCGCCGTAGGCGATCCGCTCCAGGTGGCGGAAGTACTCGAACCGTTCGACGCCCGGGGTGATGACGATGAGGATGTCCGCGCTCTCGCCCGGTGCGGCGGCGAACGCGTGCGCCACGCCGGGCGGCACGATCACGAGGTCGCCGCGCTCGGCTGCTCCCCGGAGAGCAGTTGCGCGGTGCCGTCGAGCAGGTAGAACAGCTCGGCGGAGTTGCCGTGGTGGTGCGGCCGGGCGCCGTCCGCGCCGTCGGTCAGCGTGACCCGCTGGGTGGAGAGGGCCCCGCCGGTGGCGCTGCTGTCGGCGAGCAGCCGGATCGTGGTGGGGGCGCGGCCCACCACCTCGGCGTCCGCGTCACGGACGATGACGGACCGGTCGAAGTCGGGCGTGATCAGGGACATCGCGCTACTCCTGTCGTGGCGGTGTGGGTCAGAGGGCGAACAGCAGGACGGCGTTGAGCAGGACGACCACGGCGGTGGCGAAGTGGACGCCGAACGCGACGGCCTTCCTGCCGTGGCGCAGCACGATGAGGGTGTCTCCCAGCGGGTTGATCGCGACGATCAGCATGTACCAGGCGACCGCCTCGGCGTTGGTGAAGGCGATCAGCGCGAGACCGAGCAGGCCGTAGCTGAGGTCGCGCAGGCCCTTGATCGTGAGGTAGGCGGGGTCCTCGTCCGGCTTGACCGGCACGCCGTAGCCGGCGGCCGAGGCCTGGGGCGCCAGGAGGAACCGGGCGCCGATGAAGACACAGAAGAGGCTGAGGACGACGGCGAGCCCGTAGGCGATGGCGCTGAGCATGTTCGACTCCAAGTTCTAGCGCTGCTAGGTCTGAGAGCGAAGCTAGCAGAGCGGCGGCAGATTGGCTAGCGGTGCTAGAGTTCTGGTCATGTCGATTCAGGCGCGCCGGGAGCGCGAGCGGGCGGAGCGCGAGCGGGCGATCATCGCCGCGGCCCGGGAGCTGGCCGAGTCGGAGGGCTGGGACGCGGTGACCACCCGCCGGCTCGCCGCCGAGATCGAGTACAGCCAGCCCGTCCTCTACAGCCACTTCAAGGGCAAGGACGCCATCATGGCGGCCGTCGCCGTGGAGGGCTGCGCCGATCTGGCCGTCGAACTCGCCGCCGCTCGGGCCGCCGCGACCGACCCGCGACAGGCGGTGGCCGGCATCGCCACGGCGTACGCCGCGTTCGCCGAACGCCGGCCCGCGCTCTACGACGCGATCTTCACCCTCCCCGTCGACCTGTCCTTCGGCACCCAGGAAACGCCCGTCGAGCTGGCGCGGGCCTTCGCCGAGCTGGCCCAGACCCTGCGCCCCTTCGCCGGCGACGACGACCTGGAGACGTTCACCGAGACCTTCTGGAGCGGGCTGCACGGCCTGGTCACGCTGATGCGCAACGGCCGGCTCCGGCGGGAGGAACACGAGCGGCGGCTGGCCATCCTGGTCGACCGGTTCACCCGGCTAGGGTGAGCTGACCGCCAGGGAGGAGTGGACCCGATGGCCGACCACACAACCGTCGCCGTCGCGACCGGCGAGCCGCTGCTCAGCTACCTCGACGGCGCCACCGGAGAGCGCACCGACCTCACCGCGCAGCAGTTGGGCGCGTGGGCGGCCCGCAGCGCCGGGCTGCTCCGGGACGGCTGCGGGCTGCGCCCCGGCGACCGGGTCGCGGTGCTGCTGCCGCCGCACTGGCGCACCGCAGCCGTGCTCATCGGGGCCTGGTCGGTCGGGCTGGCGGTCTCGTTCCGGCCCCGGGCCCTGGCCGGGCTGCCGGTCCTCGAACCCGGCGCCGACCTGCCGTACGACGCCGTGTTCGTCACGCCGGAACGCCTCGACGACTGGCTGGAGGACGTGCCAGAGGGGACGCACCGCTACCTCGTCGGCACCGGCCCCGGCCCGCTGTCCTCGGTGCCGCTGGGCTGGTTGGACTGGTCCACCGAGGTGCTGCGGCACCCCGAGATCGCCCCCGACCTGGGCGCTCTCCGCCCGTCCGATCCGGCCAGCCCGGACGGCACCAGCTACGGCGAGTGGGGGGCCGTGGCCCGGGAGTACGCCCAGCAGCTCGACCTGCGTGCCGGCGACCGGCTGCTGGTCGACGCGGGCGAGCACGAGCAGCCGTTGAAGTGGCTGCTGGCCCCGCTTGCGGCCGGCGCGTCCGTGGTGCTGTGCGCCAACCTCGACCCGGCCGACCGCGACGCCCGCATCGCCGGGGAGCGGGTCACCCGGGTGCTGTGAGGGCGGGGGCGGTCGGCCGCTGATCCTAGCCATCCCGGAGCCGCCGGAGACGCCTTCTCCGGGAACGCCGCCGATGGCCCTCGCCCGCCTCTAGCGTGCAGTCGTCGGTGGGGCGAGCACGAGGAGCGGACGGGATGAACGCCAGCGGATCCGCACCGTCGTTCACGGACCTGCGGCAGGTCGACGCCGGGGTGCTGACCGTTGGATACGTCGACGCCGGGCCACCGGACGGGCCGGTCGTGCTCCTGCTGCACGGGTGGCCGTACGACATCCACAGCTTCGCCGAGGTCGTGCCCCGGCTGACGGCCGCCGGCCACCGGGTGCCCGTGCCGCACCTGCGCGGCTACGGCACGACGCGGTTCCGGTCGGACGACACCATGCGGAACGGCCAGCCGGCGGCCCTCGCCTCCGACGCCGTGGCCCTCATGGACGCGCTCGGGGTGCAGAAGGCGACCCTCGCCGGGTTCGACTGGGGCGCCCGCACGGCCGACATCATCGCCGCGCTGTGGCCGGAGCGCTGCCAGGGCCTCGTCTCGGTCAGCGGCTACCTGATCGCCGGGCAGGAATCGGGGCGCACGCCGCTCCCGCCGCAGGCCGAACTCTCGTGGTGGTACCAGTTCTACTTCGCCACCGACCGCGGTCGCGACGGGTACGAGAAGAACCTGGACAGCTTCGCCAAGCTGATCTGGCGCACGGCGTCCCCGAAGTGGGCCTTCGACGACGAGACGTTCAACCGGAGCGCGGCCTCGCTGCACAACCCCGACCACGTCGACGTCGTCATCCACAACTACCGCTGGCGCCTCGGGCTCGCTCCCGGCGAGCCGCAGTACGACGAGGTGGAGCAGAAGCTGGCCGCGAACCCGAGCATCGCGGTGCCCACCATCACCCTCGAAGGCGATGCCAACGGCGCACCCCATCTCGACCCGTCCGTGTATGCCGGGCGCTTCTCCGGCCGGTACGAGCACCGGACCGTCAGTGGCGGCGTCGGGCACAACCTGCCGCAGGAGGCGCCGCAGGCGTTCGCCGACGCGGTGTTGCAGGTCGCAAGCTGAACCCCTGGCCTGGTCAGCGCTCGCTGGCCCGGTCGACGCCCTTGTGCACCCGGACCGTGCGGTCGACCAGCTCGCGCAGGGCGCTCTCGTCGACGTCGTCGAGCCGCTTCAGGTAGAGGCAGCCCTTGCCGGTCTTGTGCGGGCCGAGCCGGGCCAGCACCGACGGGTAGCGCTCCTCGTAGCCGCCCACCAGGTAGACGACGAGCTGCTGCTTGCGCGGCGAGAAGCCGACCAGGGGCCAGTCGCCCGTGCGCCCGTTCTCGTAGGTGTAGCGGTAGGTGCCGAAGCCCACGATGCTCGGGCCCCACAGGACCGGGGACTCGCCGGTCACCTCGCGCAGGAGGGCGCAGAGGCGCTCGGCGTCGGCCCGCCGGCGGTCATCAGGCACGGCCGCCAGGAAATCGTCGACGCTGGCGTCGGTCGGTACGGTCACCGGCTGCTTCGAGGTCGCCATGTGCTGATGCTCCCAGGCGGGTATGACAGCTCATACGGTCCTGAATCTGATTGACACCCGCCGTGGGTGCGGTGCCTACTGCTGCCGGGCTTCATCACCGCCGGGTGGCCGGCCGGTGGGCACGTGAGGACAGGGGTAGGGATGGCCGGAACGGACGCGCCGACCTGGGAAGAGTTTGGCGAGGAACATCTCCCGGAGCTGGCCCGGCTGGTCGAGGCGTGCCTGGCCGTCGACGGGGGGTTGCCGCTGTTCGCGCGTACCCCGCTGTTGCGGGCGCGGCTGCTCCAGACCCGTACCCTCGGCGCCTGGCACGACGGCGGCCTCGTCGCGGCCGTGGGGGTCGGCCTCGGCGGGCAGACCGCCACCAGCACCGGCCTGGTGCATCCGGACTGGCGGGCGCGGGGCCTCGGGGGGCGGCTGCTGAGCTGGGCGGAGGAGCAGGCGGGCGACGCGGACCTGCTGGTGACCACGGAGTCGTGGAGCGCGGGCGCGGACGCGCTGTTCACGGCGCGCGGCTACGAGCGGACGTTCGCCGAGTGGGTGCAGCGGCACGACCTCGGGGCGCTCCCGGAGGTCGCCCGGCCCGTCGACGTGACCGCCGAGCCGGTGACGCTCGGGCCGGAGTTGTTCGAGACCTACCGGGCGTCGTTCGCCGACCGGCCCGGGTTTGCCTCGCCCACCGCGGAGGAGTGGCTGGATGAGCTGGGGGAGGACGACGAGTACCGGGCGGATCTGTCGCTCATCGCGCGTGGTCCCGATGGTGCCGCTGTCGGCTTCGTCAACGTCATCGACAACTGGATCGACCAGGTGGGTGTCGTCCCGGGGTGGCGGGGGCGGCGGGTCGGGGCGTATCTGGTGGCTCGTGCGCTGGTCGGTCTCGCGGCCGACGGGGCGCAGGAGGTGTGGCTCTGCGTCAACGACAACAACCCGGCGGCTGAGCTGTACCGGCGGCTCGGGTTCCAGGACTTTGGCCGGCGGGCCCGCTACCTGCGCCGTTCGTAGCTCTTGGGCGCGCTCGGCCTTCGTGGAGGCCGAGCGCGCTTGTCCTCACGGGATGGGGCAGCCATCCCGGGGTGTCGGCTTACTGGAAGAGCCGGCCGGGACGGGTGGCCTTCGCCTTGGTGACCAAGGAGTCTCCCCGTCTACGGCGCACCTGGATGCTCTTTGTAGCCCTTTTGATCGGGGTGAGGATTCTGTCCTTCATCGCGTTCCTCGCTTCTCTTCAGAGATGGTGCTTCCGGCGCAGGGCGTCTACCGACCTGCCTCCAGTGCGCGTACCCGCTGGGTCCGTCGCCATTCCGTCAGCACTGGCCGCGGCATCGGTCCTGCTTAGCGGCGGGTGAGCCAGGGTGCGCGGCGGGCGCAGGGCGAGGTGTGGTCGACCGGTAGGGCGCAGCGGCCGCCAGGGGGCAGTGGGCGGTCGCAGAACACCCAGTGGCGTAGGGACTGCTGATCCTCGGGCGAGACGGTTACGCCGCCGGGCTCTACGCGGGCGCTGAGCTGGGCGAGTAGGCGGGCTGCCGTGCGGGCGAAGATCCGGGCGCGGCGCAGGTCGGGGGCGGTGACCGGGAGGTGGATCACCCAGCGGTTGGTCATCGGTAGAGGCGGTTCGCGGATTGGGCGCTCTGCCAGGAGCGCAGGGCGTTCTTGATGCGGACGTTCTCCTCCTGGACCGCTTGTAGGGCGGTTTGCGCGACCGTCAGTTCGTCGGCGACCTGGTGGAGGAAGGTGCGGATCTCGACGGGGTCCAGGCCCCGGCGGCGGACGTTGAAGCAGCGCTCGCGGATCTGCCAGGGGCGGAGCGGCTGTGCTCTGTTGGCTTGTGCGGTTGGTTGTTTTTCGTTGGATCGGCCTGCCACGCGACGGATCAGGTTGCGCACGGGGGACCGCCCTTCGTCGGGTCGCGTCGAAGTGTGGTGGGGCGGCCTCCGTCGGGTTGCAGTCGGCGGAGGCCGCCCTGCCCTGTGGCCTTGATTCGGGTACGGCGACAGGGCCGCGCTGCGGGAGCGCGGAGGGTGAGGTCTCGACGGCGATGCGAGACCGGTACGAGAGGCGCCAACCGACCGCAGCAGCACCGCATCACCGAGAGCGACGCTACCGATACCTCTCACCTCTGTCAACGCTCTCTTACCTGTCGGATCTCGCTGAAAGCCCCTGACCTGCTTCTCCTCCGTCAGTTATTGCCGCTGTTTCACCTGTTGCTCGATACTGGGAGGGCCAACCGACTGCAAGGGGCCTCCACGTGCCGATTCCGCCGACCATGAACGAGTTGATCGAGGATCTGCTGAGGCGGATCAAGGAGGGTGAGTTCCAGCCCGGGTCGCAGATTCCGTCCACACAGCAGTTGTCCGATCACTACGACGTGTCGGTGTCGACGATCCACCGCGCGGTGGCGACGCTGCGGGAGCGGGGTGTGCTGGTCGGACGTCCGGGGCGCGGAGTCTTCGTCGCGGAGTCTCCCCGGCGCTGATCTGGGATAGTGGTGCCGCTGTTCTCGCTCTGCGGCCGTCATGCCTGACGCCCGGCGGCTAGCGCGGACAGCGGGAAGCCCAGAGGGCCGCCGCGGAACGACAGGCCGCTGCCCGCAGGCTGGTGGGCCGGCAGCCGGCCGGGCCGCGAGGCTACGAGCCCGCGCGGCGTAGGGGAGCGCACGCTGGCCGCGTAGGCGAGCTGGCTGCGGTCACGGGGTTGCGGTTACTGCGCCTCGGGCGGGGGCATTTCCACGTCGCCCGTCGCCCGTCGTCGGTGCCCGGTCACTGATGCCAGCGCCGTATCGGCGGCGGCGTACCGAGTTCTACTCGCGCCTTTCTCCCGCCCTTATAGCGATGCCGCATTACTTCTAACCAACGCGCTTCATCGGCTCGCTCTAGGCGCCGGGACGCATTGGCCATCCCCCGATAATGACGATCGAAGTCGCGCTCGAATGCATAATAAGTCACTTGAGCATCGAAGTGGGCGCGCCACAGGTGATCAAGCATGTTGGCCAGAATCACGACACGGAACAGGCTTAAGGATCGGAGCTTGACGCTCCGGTCAAAGTTTATCCCATCCGCCGTTTTGGTTAAGGCGGTGTTCCACTCGCCGTGTGCGAGCGAATTACGAATATCGATTAGAGGATTTAGGTGGTCACGAGTGAAGCGATTGATGTCGTTATACCGCCTGCGCTCGACCTTGTTAAGCGCAACCGGAATATCGCGGGGTTTGTAAGACGTGCCGTCTTGGTTGCTCTTCCTCATGGCCAGCGACGTACGAAGTAGCTCCTCCCACTTGGAAGCGAGCCCCTTCTTCCTTTGTATTGCGCTGATGTCGGAGGGCGATAGGCGTGAAGCGGGGTGGTTCAGCAGCCAGTGCAGCCGACTTTCATATTGTGCTGCTAGCAAGAGTGCTGCAAGGCGTTCAGTTACGGCCACTTCGGCCGGCCGGTTCACGGCCACTTGTCGTTTGGCTAGTCGCACGGTATGAACGAAAGCCGAGGTGCCTTGGCGGACATTGGCGTCAATCGCCATGAATAATGGTGTCGGCATTTTCACTCTCGTGTCGGCGCAAGATACGGGTGGCCGTCTCCTCCGCCGGCACGAGAGTCGAACTCGTAAACTCCCGCGTCAACGGCTCGATGCGCAACGCGCGACGCGAACATCGAGCCTCCTCGGGTGTGTTTGCCCATTACACCATCCGGCCTTGCAGCGCTGAGGCGCCGCCAAGCAGGCTAGCAGGTGCAGTCCCGGCTAGGCATCCCCAGAGCAACCGAAGGCTGAGCAGCCAAGGGAGCAGCCAAGCCGGGGATCCGCAGCGAACGAGCGCGGACGGGGCCAGCACGCGGCGCAGGAGATTCGTATGGCCGAGCAGCACTGGGAGGCGACTCGAAATTAGCGGGCCAGTTAATCGATCGTCGGCAGCTTCGGGCCGAGGACGTCGTCGGCGTCCACGATCGTGTACGCGTACCCCTGCTCGGCCAGGAACCGCTGCCGGTGCGCCGCGTACTCCGTGTCGATCGTGTCCCGGGAGACGACCGTGTAGAAGTGCGCCTGCCGCCCATCAGCCTTCGGCCGCAGCACCCGCCCCAACCGCTGCGCCTCCTCCTGCCGCGACCCAAACGTCCCCGACACCTGAATCGCGACAGCGGCTTCAGGCAGGTCGATGGAGAAGTTTCCGACCTTGGAGATGACCAACGTCTTGACCTCACCCGACCGGAAGGCGTCAAACAACCGCTCCCGCTCCCGGTTCGTCGTAGACCCCTGCACGATCGGAGCGTCCAGATACTCCCCAAGCTGGTGCAACTGGTCGATGTACCCGCCAATGACCAGCACCTGCTCACCAGGGTGCCGCTGAACCAACGCCCGCACCACCGGCAGCTTCGTCCGCGCCGTGGCTGCCATCCGGTACCGCTCCTCGGCCTCCGCCGTCGCGTACGACATCCGCTCGGCGTCGGTCAGCGTCACCCGGACCTCGGTGCACTCGGCCGGGGCGATCCAGCCCTGCTGCTCGATGTCCTTCCACGGCGCGTCGTACCGCTTCGGGCCGATCAGGCTGAACACGTCGCCCTCGCGGCCGTCCTCGCGTACCAGAGTTGCCGTGAGGCCGAGCCGGCGGCGGGCCTGGAGGTCCGCGGTGAAGCGGAAGATCGGCGCGGGCAGCAGGTGCACCTCGTCGTAGACGACCAGGCCCCAGTCGCGGGCGCCGAACAGGTCGAGGTGGGTGAACGCGCCCTTCTTGCGGGAGGTGAGCACCTGGTACGTGGCGATGGTGACCGGGCGGATCTCCTTGCGCTCGCCCGAGTACTCGCCGATCTCGTCCTCGGTGAGCGACGTCCGGGCGATGAGTTCGCGCTTCCACTGGCGTCCGGCGACCGTGTTGGTGACCAGGATCAGCGTGGTCGCCTTGGCCTCGGCCATGGCCGCCGCCCCGACGAGGGTCTTGCCGGCGCCGCAGGGGAGCACCACCACGCCGGAGCCGCCGGCCCAGAACGCCTCGACGGCCTCCCGCTGGTACGACCGCAGGGTCCACGGCTTGCTGCCGTCCTTGCCGGCCTCGGCCAGCTCGATGGGGTGCGCCTCGCCGTTGACGTAGCCGGCCAGGTCCTCGGCGGGCCAGCCGAGCTTGAGCAGCGCCTGCTTGAGCCGGCCCCGCTCGGAGGGGTGCACCTGGATGGTGTCGTCGTCGAGCTTCGGGCCGAGCATCCCGGCGAGCTTCTTGCTCTTGGCGACCTCGATGAGCACCAGCCGGTCCAGGGCGCGGAGCACGAGGCCGTGCGCCGGGTCGTTGGCGAGCTGGAGCCGGCCGTAGCGGTCCATCGTCTCGGCCACGTCGACCAGCAGCGCGTGCGGCACCGGGTAGCGGGAGTACTTGATCAACGTGTCCACCACGCCCTCGGCGTCGTGGCCGGCGGCGCGGGCGTTCCACAGCCCCAGCGGGGTGAGCCGGTAGGTGTGCACGTGCTCGGGGGAGCGCTCCAGCTCGGCGAAGGGCGCGATGGCCATCCGGCACGCCTGGGCGTCGGGGTGGTCGATCTCCAGCAGCAGGGTCTTGTCCGACTGCACGATCAGTGGTCCACCGCTCACGCCAGTGTCCTCTCCAAGAGCCGGAAATTCTCGCCCGCACGGCGGCTGACCTGCCGAAGGCGGACCATCCAGTGTTGCACGCCGACGGGTGTCCGGAAAAAGTCTCGCTGGACACGCAACGTCACACTGCTCACAGACGTCTAGCAAGCGGGACAACTGTCCAGGGGGAGGGCCCATGAAGCGTGTCCGTTTCGCCGCCCGGGCCGTCGGCCTGGCAGTGGTCGTGCTGGTCGGCGTCGGTGCGTGCGCGCACGATCCGCAGGGCGACGGGTCCGGGGCCGCCGCCCCGCAGCCCGTCGGCGTGACGGAGGAGGCATCGGGGGCGAGCGCGCCGCCCGCGCCGGAGCAGCCGGCGCCGTCGGAGTCGGCGGAGCCGAGCCCGACGCCCAAGCCCAGCCGCACCACCCCGAAGCCGGCCACGCCGAAGCCGTCCAAGCCCGCCGGGTGCCCACAGGGGGAGCAGCAGCGGGCCGTCGAGACGTATCTGAGCCGGCTGGGCGGTTTCGGGACGCTGAGCGTGGACGGTGAGCAGTCCGCCGCCGACTGCACGGCGATCAAGAAGTTCCAGATCCGGTACGGGATCAGCCCCGCCTCCGGTCGCGCCGGCCCCAGCACGTACGACGTGGCGAAGCGGCTGGCCAGCACCGACACGGGGCGCTGCCGCGCCGGCTCCGGCACCACCTTCTGCGTCGACCTGACCCGGCAGACCGTCTGGGCGATGCGCGGCGGCAAGGTAGTGATGGGCCCGACGGTGACCCGCACCGGCATGTCCGGCTACGCCACCCCGACCGGCACCTACTCGGTCGGCGGGAAGAACATGCGGGAGTGGTCCAACCCGTACGAGGTGTGGCTGCCCTACTGGCAGCGGTTCAACGGCGGGATCGGGTTCCACGAGACGACGACGTACCTGCACAACTCCTCGATCGGCTCGCACGGCTGCGTGAACCTGCTGCACCGCGACGCCGTGCGGCTCTGGGAGCTGGGTTCGGTCGGCACCCGCGTGGTCGTCTTCGGCCGCCGCCCCGGCACCTGATACCCGGCCGGGCGTGACCCCCGCGCCCGGATCAGGGTTTTATCCCCTGTCCGGGTGACCCCCTCCGGTGCCACGCTGGAGGGGGTCCACCACGGTGCGGGGGAGGGGCTGCAGATGACCGTCGACCACGACGTGCTTCCCGAGGACGACCGGGCGCGCCAGCCGGAGGTCTCACCCGCGGCCCTGTTCGGCTACGCGGCCGCCGCCACCGGCATCTTCGGCTGGTTCCTGTTCGGGCTGCTGGTGCAGCGGCAGGGCTTCGTCGACTCGGTCGGCGAGTCGGCCGGGGCCGCGTTCGCCCTGCTGCTCACCGTCTCGGTGGTCGGCACCCTGCGCCGCAACGGCGACTAGTCCTCCAGCACCGCCGCCGTGATCCGGTGCAGCGCGAAGGTGTGCAGCATCTCGGTGCGCTCGTCCTCGGCGCGCAGGTAGCCGGCACCGATCGACACCGGCCGGACCAGCCGGGAGGCGGTCCCCCCGTGCGCGTCGACGTAGCCGACCCAGACCAGCGCCTTGTCCCGTACCGCCTGCTGGAGCACGGCGAGGGCATCGCTGTGGGTGTGCGCCGGCCCCGGGCCCTTGCGGGCCGCCCCGCGGACCACGTCCGGGGCGCGGCGCGCCGCCCGGGCCGCCGCGTCGCCCCGGCGGATCTGCTCGACCACCCCGAGCAGCCGGGGCATGGGCAGCCGCGGCGCCGCGAGCGGGTCGAGGCTCCGGCTGGCCGCCGGCACGCGGGCCGGCGCCCGCCGGGTCTTCGGCCGGGCCAGCACGGCCGCGCCGCCGGCGTCCTCGGCCACCGGCGCGTAACCGGCGTCGCGCAGCGCGATCAGCATCCGGTTCACCTGGTACGGAGTGACCAGCACCGTCGGCGCCAGCCGGCGCAACGCCAGCGACTCCAGCCGCTTGTCGGCCAGCACCTCGGTGAGCAGCGCCTCATCGTCGCTGCGCACGTAGCCGCCGGCCGAGCCGAGCCGCAGCCCGCCGTGCTTGCGCGCCACGTCGTCCACCAGGTAGCTCAACCCCTGCGGCACCGGGGTACGCGACCGGCGGCGGAACAGCGCGTGCAGGTCGTCGGCCGAGTAGCCGGCGTCCAGGGCCCGCCGCACGCTGGCCGTGGTGACCCGGTAGACGCTCGCCCCGCCGGCCGACTCGTGCTCGGCCACCACGTCCAGCTCGGCGGCGAGCGCCGGGTCGGGTGGGCCGGGCACCACGACGGTCAGGTCGGCCTGCACGAGGAAGTGGTCGACCGGGGCGGGGAGCAGCGCGTCCAGCGCGCGGACGGCGGTGGACGGCTCGCCCGACTCGGCCTCAGACTGCAACCCGAGCGGGTCGTCGGCCCGCTCGTCGGCGTCGTTCAGCTCGACCAGCAGCAGCCGCCCGTACGAGGTCAGCGCCCCCAGCCCGGTCACCCCGAGCTGGGCGGCCTCGGCCAGCACCTCGCGGTGCGCGGCCTCCCGGCCCCGGGCCCGGCGCGGCGCCCGCCAGTCCAGCAGCTCCAGCACCTCGTCCGGCGTCGGGGCGGTCGCCGGGGGCAGGTCGGCCAGCACGGCGAGCACCGAGCGCCGGGCGGCCGGCGCGCCGGCCCGTTCCGCCTCGGCGGAGAGCACCGCGATGGGCCGGTCCCGGTCGTCGCGCTGGCCGACCAGGCCCACCTGGCGGGTCATGGTCAGCCAGGCCCGGGCGAGCTGCTCCCAGCGCTGGGCCAGGGACGCAGCCCGCCACACCTCGTACCCGCCGGTGGGCAGGATCTGCTGGTCGCCCCCATACCGACTCGTGGCCGACCCGGTCAGGTCCAGCTCGCCGACCAGCCCGGCCGCGTACGCCACCTCGAAGATCAGCGCGGTGGTCGGGTCGTCCAGCCCGAGGCCGCGGGCCAGCCGGCGCAGGTCGCGGACACCCACGCCACCCGAGCGCAGCACCGGGGCCGGCTCGGCGGCCAGGGCCTCGAGGAGCGCCTCGGTGTGCCGGACCACCTCCATGGTCTGCCCGGCGCCGGCCGAGTCGACGGACTTGGCCTCCCGCGGCGGGCTCGACACCTCGGGCGGGCTGGTGCGCAGCGGGCCGAGGGGGCCGGTGTCCCGGCGCAGCAGCAGCCCCACCTCGCGGGGCAGCTCGACGGTGCCGCCGCCCTTGACGGCCGACATGCGGACGAGCAGCCGGTGCTCCACCAGCCAGCGGATCGGGGAGCCGGTGGCCGCCCCGCCGTTGACCAGGTCCGGGGGAAGGATGTCCTCCTCGCCGGTGGCGGGGGCGTCCAGCGCGCCCGGGGGCACGGTGCCGACCGGCGGGCCAGCGGCGAGCCGGTCCAGGATCGCCCGGGCCGAGGGCGGCGCGGCCAGCAGCGTCCGCCGCAGCTTCGCCGGGTCCGTGCACACGGCCGCCGCCCGCGGGTCCAGCTCCGCGGCCGGCCGGCCCAGCCCCGCGGGGTACGGGGACACCTCGTCGACGCCGCCCACCACGTGCAGGTCGTGCTCGGGCCCGTAGAGGAGGAAGAGGGCGCGGAGCCGGTTCACCGCGCCGCGGACCGCGGCCGGGGCGGGCGGATTCGGGCCGGAGGTCGCCAGGGCCAGGATGGCCTCGGTGGCCGTGCCGCCGCCCTCCGGGTCCCGGGTGAGCCGGGCGGCGTCCAGGATCTGGAGGGTGAACTGGTCCAGCCCGTCGAGCGCCCGCGCCACGGAGACCCGCGACTGGGCGCGGATGGCGAGGGCGGAGACGTCTGCCGGCACGGGCACGACGAGGTCCGGCCGCAGCTGGAGCAGGGCGGCCAGGGACTCGTCGGGAAGGGTCCGCAGGTGGTCGGCGAATGAGGTGGTCATCGTCGTTCCACGCTAGCCCGGCCGGGGGCAGTCGCGCCCCTCGGACGGGTACGTTCTCGACATGCCCTCGCTCATGGTCGGATTCGACCTCGACATGACCCTGGTCGACTCACGCCCCGGCATCGCGGCCGCCTTCCGGGCGCTGACCGCGCGGACCGGCGTGCCCGTCGACGCCGACCTGGCGGTCTCCC
The DNA here is from genome assembly GCF_040607315.1 of Micromonospora sp. NPDC005305. Lineage (NCBI taxonomy): Bacteria > Bacillati > Actinomycetota > Actinomycetes > Micromonosporales > Micromonosporaceae > Micromonospora > Micromonospora sp. NPDC005305. Next base: position 39,981 of record NZ_JBEXGL010000010.1, read on the forward strand.
GCCTCGGGCCGCCGCTGCGCACCGAGATCGCGCATTGGTTCCCGCCGGAGCGGGTCGAGGAGGCGGTGACCGCGTACCGGGAGCTCTACCCGGCGTACGCGATCACCCCGACCCTGCCGATGCCCGGCGCGAAGGCCGCCATCGCGGCGGTGCACGCGCACGGCGGCCGGGTCATGGTGGTCACCGCGAAGATGGGCCGGCTCGCGAAGCTGCACCTGGACCACCTCGGCCTGGCCGTCGACGAGCTGGCCGGCGACCTGTTCGCCGAGCAGAAGGCGACCGCGCTGCGGGACCACGGCGGGACCCTCTACGTCGGCGACCACGTGGCCGACATGGCCGCCGCACAAGCTGCGGGAATCCCGGGCGTGGGAGTGGCGACCGGCCCCTGCACGAGGGACGAGCTGAGCGCGGCCGGAGCCCACGTGGTGCTGGATGATCTCGGCGGATTCCCAGCGGCGCTCGACGGGATCATCCGGCTAGCCTTGGAGGGGTAGAGGTTCCGAGCGAAGCAGGGGTTTCAGGTGCCGACGGGTCGAGTGAAGTGGTATGACGCGGCCAAGGGATACGGATTCGTCACCAGTGACGAGGGTGGCGACGTGTTCCTGCCGAAGGGCGCGCTACCGGCGGGTGTCACCGACCTGAAGGGCGGCCAGCGGGTCGATTTCAGTGTGGTGGACAGCCGGCGGGGCGCCCAGGCCATGGGGGTCAAGCTGCTGGAGGCGCCGCCGTCGGTGGCGGAGCTGCGCCGCCGGCCGGCCGAGGAGCTGCACGGCCTGGTCGAAGACATGATCAAGGTGCTGGAGGCGAAGGTCCAGCCGGACCTGCGCCGGGGCCGCTTCCCGGACCGGAAGACCGCGCAGAAGATCGCTCAGCTGGTCCACGCGGTGGCGCGCGAGCTGGAGGTCTGAGGGACGAGCCCGGCGTCGGCGGCCCGGCCCAGCAGCGCCTCCACGGCGGCGAAGCCGGCCTCACCCAGGTCGGCGGTGAACTCGTTGACGTAGAGGCCGATGTGCCGGTCCACCACGTCGGGCTCCATCTCCTGGGCGTGCGCGAGCACGTACTCCCGGCTGGCGTCCGGGTCGGCCCACGCCTGCCGGACCGACTCGCGGATCCAGGCGGACGCCTCGACCGGGTCCACCGCGCCCTTGCGGGCCAGGATCGCGCCGAGCGGGATCGGCAGCCCCGTGTCGCCCTCCCACCACTCGCCCAGGTCGACCAGGGCGGTCAGCCCGTGCCGCGGGTAGGTGAAGCGCGCCTCGTGGATCACCAGCCCGGCGTCGTACCGCCCGGCCGCCACCCCCGGCATGATCTCGTGGAACGGCACCACCTCGATCCGCGCCGGCGGCTGCTCCGCCGCCCAGAGCCGGAACAGCAGGTACGCCGTGGTCCGCTCACCCGGCACCGCCACCGTCGCGCCGGACAGGTCGGTCCGGTCGCCGTGGGTGAGCACCAGCGGGCCGCAGCCCCGGCCGAGCGCACCGCCGCAGGGCAGCAGGTGGTAGTCGTCGAGCAGCCACGGCAACGCCGCGTAGCTCACCTTCACCAGGTCGAACGCCCCACGCTCGGCGGCCGTGTTGGTGACGTCGACGTCGGCGTAGGTCACCTCGACGGCCGGCGCGCCGGGCACCCGGCCGTGCACGAGGGCGTCGAAGACGAAGGTGTCGTTGGGGCAGGGCGAGATCGCCAGGGAGAGCGCCACGCCCCCCACCGTAGCCCCGCCCGGTTCTGGGCTCGTCACCCTAGTCCGGGTGGATGCGAGCCGAGCCACTCCCGCCTGCTGACGGGGTCGGGGACAACTCGCCGCTGCCTGTCGAGCTGATGCCGGGAATGACTCGACGGTGGGCGATCAGGGCTGGGCCCGTGATGTCGCCGGCGACTCAGCCCGACCGCTGTGGCGGGGCTCCTTCTCGCCGTGGGATGTCAGACACGATTCTCGCCTTGACCGGGGTTGGGGGCCGGGGCGGGGGTGACCAGTTGGTGCCTTTCGAGCTGATGTCGGAAGCGACTCATCGGCGGGGAGGCGGGGAGCCGAGCCGGTGGCGTTGCCCGACTCAGCTCGAACGGCCATGTGATGCCGTCCGGGCGTGTGCACCGTCGCCACCGACTCAGCGGGAAGGGTCGGCGGCTGTCGCTCGGGGTGTGCGACGTCGTCCCCGACTCAGTTGGGAAGGGCATGCGGTTGCCGCCTCGCATGTCGACGTCGTCCCCGACTCAGGTGGGAAGGGCATGCGGTTGCCGCCTCGCATGTCGACGTCGTCCCCGACTCAGGTGGGAAGGGCATGCGGTTGCCGCCCCGCATGTCGACGTCGTCCCCGACTCAGGTGGGAAGGGCATGCGGTTGCCGCCCCGCATGTCGACATCGCCACCGACTCAGCTCGGACGGGCATGCCGCGCCGCCTGGCATGTGCGACGTCACCACCGACTCAGCTCGAACGGCATCCGACTGCGGGCCGGGCACGTTCGACATCACCATCGACTCAGCTCGAAAGCGGCTCTCTATCCACATGCCGACCCCTTGGGAAGCTGATGTCCACAGAGTTATCCACAGGTTGGTGGTGGCTGTTGAGATCGCGCCTGCGCAGGCGGGAGCATCCCCGGTGTGGTGGAGCCGACGTCCGGGACCGAACCGAGCACCGATCTGGGTGACCTGCTGCGCCGGCTACGGCGGCGGGCTGACCTGAGCCAGCGGGAGCTGGCCGACCGGGCCGGAGTTCCGCAGGCCGCCGTGGCGCGGATCGAGTCCGGGCGGACCACCGACCCGCGTTACCGGACCGTGGAGCGGCTGGTCCGGGCGGCGAATGGCCGGGTCCGACTGGATGCCGGGCCGGTTGCCGAGGAGGTCTGCCCGTCGCCGGTTCCGCACGGGGAGCTGCGGGACCAGGCCGGCCGGCGGTATCCCGCGCACCTGGACGTGTGGGAGGTCCACGAGCCGCGGGACTGGCCGGGAGCGTGGTGGGCGGAGTGGTACACACTGCCGCCGAAGCGGTGGCCCCTGCCGCTGCCGCCAGCCACCTACCGGTTGAACCGGGAGTACCGGGACCAGCGGCGCGAAAGGGAGTGGGTGCGGCGGTCCGTGACGGTGCGGCGGGTGACCGGGCCCACGGTGCCGGCGACGGCCTGGCGGTTTGTGGCGGAGCGGCCCGGTGGCGATCTGGTCGGTGAGCTGCGGGCGCACGAGCAGAGTCCGCACCTGCGCTGGGGTGGCGAGGAGCGGCCGGGGGAGCGGGAGGTCGTCCTCGACGGGGTGCTGGTGGCGGCCGAGCGTCGCCGGTTGGGCATCGGGCGCCGGCTCGTGGAGGCGTTGCTCGCCGAGGTGGCGTCGGGTGACCTCGCCTGCGTCCGGGCGCTGGCTCAGGAGCCGGGAGTCACCTTCCTGTTGGCGTGCGGGTTCCGGCTGGGGGCGAGCCGGCCGGCGGCGTTGCGGTTCGACCGGCCGGTCACTCGAGGGCGGCCGCCGCAGGTCTAGCGGAGGGCCGCGGCCGCCGACGTGAGCGCGGCGAAGGCCTCGCGCATGCGCCACGAGCTGCGGTCGCGCGGGCCGATCGGGTTGGAGATCGTCCGCAGCTCGGCGAAGGGCAGGCCGGCCTGGGCGGCGGCGACGGCGACGGCGTACCCCTCCATGGCCTCGGCCACGGCGTCGGGGTGGCGGTCGGCGAGCGCCGCGGTGCTCGCGGCCGTGCCGGTCACCGTGCTGACCGTGAGCACCGCGCCGACGGTCGCCTCCGGCAGGGCGGTGCGCAGGGCGCCCAGCAGGCCGGGGTCGGCGGGTATGACGCTGCCGCCGCCCAGCAGCTCGGGCGGCATGCCCAGATCCTCCAGCGGGATGAAGCCGGTGGGGGACTCGGCGCCCAGGTCGGCCGCCACGCTGCGGGTGGCCAGGACGGTGCCGCCGACCGGGGCGCGGCCGACGAAGCCGCCCGCGATGCCCGCGCTGACGACCGCCCGGTACGGGCGTCCGGCCGCCTCGGCCAGCGCCAGCAGCCGCGCGGTGGCGGCGCCGGCGACGGCGGAGCCGACCCCGACCGGCGCGACGGTGACGGTGGCGTCGGTGCCCCTGAGGTCGGTGAGGCCCGCCCGGACCGCGTCCGCCTCGGCGGGCACCGCGGTGACCACCAGCAACCCGGTCACGCCACCGGTCCCCGGGGCTCCCGCCGGTTCTCCTCCTCGCTGCCGCCCGGCCCGCCCACCGAGGACGAGGGGCGGTAGATGTGAAACCCGGGCGGCGCCAGCTCGTCGTCGTCCGGGGGGAGCGGCGGGTCGGTCCGGGGCGGGGCCGGCGACGTGGGGGCGGGGTCGTCGAACTCCGTACCGGGGTCGGTGGCCAGTTCGTCGTCGCCGAGCGGGCGGCCGACCAGGTGCTCGCCCCGCAGCCGGGTGGCCACCAGCACCCCGCGGGCGGCCACCAGCGCGGCCACGCAGGCGGCGACCGCCACGCCGACCGGGCCGGTGAAGGGGACCAGCCCGAGCCCGCCGCCGGCCACGAAGGCCAGCATCAGCGCGGTCTCCGAGTGGGCGAACGAGCTGGCCCGCAGCCGCTCCGGGATCCGCTCCTGGATCGAGGCGTCAACCGCCAGCTTGGCGATCCCGCTCATGAGCGAGGTGACGACGCAGAGCAGCGCCACCATGGGCAGCGAGAACTTCAGGGCGGCGAGCACCGCCACCCCGGCCACGATGACCGTGCCGCTGGACTGGATCGCCGCCGGGCGGTGGATGCGCAGCCGGGTGCCGATCGCGGTGGCCAGGAAGGTGCCCACCGCCAGTGCCCCGCCGGCCAGGCCCAGCGCGCCCTGGGCGCCCAGGTCCCGCCCGAAGAAATCGGTGGTCAGGTCGCCGGCCTTGATCGCGAAGGCCAGGAAGAGCAGCAGGAAGCCGTAGAGCCCGCGTAGCGCCGCCGCGCCGATCAGCGTGGCGATGACCAGCCGGCCGGCGGGCCGGCCCCGGCCCAGCGGGCGTTCGCCGTCCCGGCGGCGCAGCGCCCGCAGCGGCCGGGGCACCCGCTCGGGCGGCTCCGAGTCGGCCCGTGGCGGCAGCCGCAGCGAGATGATCATGCCGATCAGGAAGATGAGCGACGCGACCCGCAGCGGCCACTGCGGCCCGAACCAGAACGCGGCCAGCCCGATCGGGGCGACGAGCGCGCCGGCCACCGTGCCGTAGACGCTCGCCCGGGCGCCCACCTGCGACAGCCCGAGCCCCTCGGGCAGCAGCCGGGGCACCGCCGCCGAGCGGGCCACCCCGTACGCCCGGGAGAGGGCGAGCACCCCGAACGCGGCCGGATAGAGCCCGAAGCCGCCGATGTAGTCGGATATCAGCCAGGCCAGGAAGGCCCGGCCGAGCATGGTGGCGGCCAGCGCGTAGCGGCGGCCGTGCCGGAAGTGGTCCAGCAGCGGGCCGACCACGGGGGCGAGCATGGCGAACGGGACCATGGTCACCAGCAGGTAGAGCGCGACCTTGTTGCGCGCCTCGCCGAGCGGGACGTCGAAGAAGATCGTGCCGGCCAGGCCGATGGCGATCAGCGTGTCCCCGGCGCAGGAGAGGGCGTGCAGGTCGAAGAGGCGGACCATGCCGACCTCGTTGCCGGCGCTGCGGGCCCGGGCTGTGCCGGCCCGCCGGGTCATCCACCGCCCGCCGTGCAGCGAGCCCTTGAGCAGCAGGCGGGTGGCGCGGATGCCGGTGCCGACGGTCCGCCCGAGGACGGACCGGCCGGAGCGGGAGGACAGCGGCATGTGTCCCATCCTCGCCCATCTGATCCACGCGCGCCGCATCACCCGGGGAGAACGACTCCGGGGAGTGCCTGTCGCCCGACCGCAGGCATGGGGAACAATGGTCCGGTGACCAGGCCCGCCTCCGCCCGCGCTCCCCGGCTCGACCAGGTGTGCGCCGCCGCCGTCGATGTGGCGCGCGCCGCCATCACCGAGGTGGACCCCGCCGACGTCGGCGACCATCTCCAGGCCGTCGCCGAGGGCGACCGGCTCGTCACCCACTACTTCGAGTGCCGCCTGGCCGGCTACCGGGGCTGGCGCTGGGCCGTCACGGTGACCCGGGCGCCGCGCAGCCGCACGGTCACCATCTGCGAGACGGTGCTGCTGCCGGGCGCCGACGCGCTGCTCGCCCCGGGCTGGCTGCCCTGGCAGGAGCGGCTCAAGCCGGGCGACCTGGGCCCCGGTGACCTGCTGCCCACCCCGGCGGACGACGAGCGGCTCGCCCCCGGCTACCTGCTCTCCGACGACCCGGCCGTGGAGGAGACCGCCTGGGAGCTGGGCCTCGGCCGGGCCCGGGTGCTGTCCCGCGAGGGTCGCACCGACGCGGCCCAGCGCTGGTACGACGGCGACCACGGCCCCAACGCCGCGATCTCGGTGGCCGCGCCGGCCGCTGCCCGCTGCGGCACCTGCGGCTTCTACCTGCCGCTCGCCGGGGCGCTGCGGCAGTCCTTCGGCGCCTGCGGCAACTTCTACGCCCCCGACGACGGCCGGGTGGTCAGCGCCGACCACGGCTGCGGCGCCCACTCCGAGACGCTGATCGAGGCGGCGGAGAGCCCGGTGGACGAGCTGCCGACGGTCTACGACGACAGCGCGGTCGAGGCCATGTCGGTGAGCCGGGCCCCGGGCTCGGTGGAGGCGGCCGAGCCGGCGGAGCCGTACGGGCACCCCTGACCGTCAGCCCTGACGGGCGGTGGCTCCTCGGCGGCGGCGCCGGTTGGCGTCGTGCCGCATCATCACGGCCAACCCGGGAAAGCCCCACAGGAACCCGGCCAGGCAGGTCCAGAGCCAGTTCTGGTGCCCGTGCGCGGTGAGCCAGTCACGGAAGAACAGCAGCAGCACCAGCCCGGCCACCGCCCACGCGACCAGCCCGGCGAGGGCGAACGGCACCATCGGCGGGTCGAGCGGCTCGGGCCGCGGCGGTTGCTCCTGGGGCACCCGCCCAGCGTACGTGATCGTCCTTCCCTGCCCGCGGGTGATCTGGGACGATGCGCGCGACAACCGGTCGATCGATATGTGAGGACCCGATGGCCATCGCGCCGCCGCCGGACCACGGCACCCCACCCGATCCCGCGCACCCGCGCGACGCCTTCGACCGCTTCTTCGAGATCTCCGCCCGCCGGTCGACGCCGGGCCGGGAGATCCGGGGCGGGCTGGCCACGTTCTTCACGATGGCGTACATCGTGGTGTTGAACCCGTTGATCCTGGGCAGCGCGGTCGACGGCGACGGGCGCAAGCTCGCCATTCCGGCGCTGGCGGCGGCCACCGCGCTGGTCGCCGGCGTGATGACCATCCTGATGGGGGTGGTGGCCCGGTTCCCGATCGCGCTGGCCGCCGGGCTGGGCGTGAACGCGCTGGTCGCGTTCGAGATCGCGCCGCAGATGACCTGGGCGGACGCCATGGGTCTCGTGGTGATCGAGGGTGTGCTGATCGGGATCCTCGTGCTCACCGGGCTGCGTACGGCGGTGTTCCGCTCGGTGCCGACCCAGCTCAAGACGGCGATCGGCGTCGGCATCGGCCTCTTCCTCACGATCATCGGCCTGGTCGACGCCGGCTTCGTGAGGCGCGTGCCCGACGCCGCGAACACCACGGTCCCGGTCGGGTTGGGCATCAGCGGCCGGATCGTCAGCTGGCCCCTGCTGGTCTTCGTGGTGGGTCTGCTGTTGACCCTGGTGCTGGTGGTACGCCGGGTCCGCGGCGCGATCCTCATCGGCATCCTGGCCTCCACCGTCCTGGCGATCGTGGTGGAGGCGGTCGGCAACATCGGGCCGTCCTTCGTCGACGGGAAGCCGAACCCCAAGGGCTGGGCGTTGAACGTGCCCGAGTTGCCGGCGAAGGTGGTGGACGTCCCCGACCTGTCGCTGCTCGGCAATTTCAACGTGCTGGACTCGTGGACCCGGGTCGGCTGGCTGGTCCCGCTGATGTTCGTCTTCACCCTGCTCATCACGGACTTCTTCGACACCATGGGCACCATGGTCGCCATCGGCCAGGAGGGCGACATGCTCGACGACCGGGGCACCCCGCCACGGGCCCGGGAGATCCTGCTGGTCGACTCGATCGCCGCCGCGGCGGGTGGCGCGGCCTCGGTGTCGAGCAACACGTCGTACATCGAGAGTGCCGCCGGTGTCGCGGAGGGCGCCCGGACCGGGGTGGCCAACCTGGTCACCGGCAGCCTGTTCCTGCTGGCCATGTTCCTGGCGCCGCTGGCGGTGGTGGTGCCCTTCGAGGCCGCGTCGACGGCGCTCGTGGTGGTCGGCTTCCTCATGATGACGGCGGTCCGCACGATCGACTGGACCGACTACGAGATCGCCATCCCGGCGTTCCTCACGATCGTGCTGATGCCGTTCACCTACTCGATCTCGAACGGGATCGGCGCCGGGGTGATCACCTTCGTGCTGCTGAAGCTGGCGAAGGGCCGGTTCCGCGAGGTCCACCCCCTGCTGTACGGGGTGGCCGCGCTGTTCGTCCTCTACTTCCTGCGCGGGCCGATCGAGTCCGTGGTCCTCTGACCCCTCTGGTGAGCCTGGTCATATCGCATGTCGTTAGCCAGGCTCATTAGTTAAGCTAACTAGTGTGACGGAGCGGACGGTGACGGCGAAACGCGTGCCACCGGCGCAGCTGGCCCCTCAGCTGCGTGATGCGATCACCCGACTCAACCGGCGGGTCCGACAGGCCCGGCCGGTCGGCGACCTCACGGTCACCCAGCTCTCGGCGCTCACCAGCCTCAGGCTGGCAGGCGCCCTGACACCCCGGGAGCTGGCCGACACCGAGCGGGTGCAGCCGCCGACGATGACGAAGATCGTCGCGAAGCTGGAGGAGCGCGGCCTTGTGCAGCGCACCCCCCATCCGACCGACGGACGGCAGGTCATCCTGGCGGCGACCGAGGGGGGACAGGCCGTGCTCGACCAGTTCGAGCGGGCCCGCAACGAGTGGCTGGCCAGCCGGCTGGCCGCCCTGACCGAGGAGGAACGCGACACGCTGCGGCGTGCCGCCGACATTCTTCAGGGCATCGCTCGCGCCTGAGTGGGTACCCGCGTCCTGCGGTCCGCTTCGTCCGTTGTGGATGAGGCGTACATGATCGCGAGGAGGCGCACCTAGAGTGCAGGCCAAGCTGAGCACGATGTTCCAGTCCCTACGAGTCCGTAACTACCGACTCTTCGCCACCGGGCAGCTGATCAAACTGATCGGCGTCTGGATGATGTTCATCGCCCAGGACTGGCTCGTCCTCGAGCTCAGCGACAACTCGGCGACCGCGCTCGGTGTGGTCACCGCGATGCAGTTCACCCCCGTCCTCCTGCTGACCCTGCTCTCCGGCCGCCTCGCCGACCGCTACGACAAGCGGCTGCTGCTCTTCGTCGCCAACGCGTTCTGGACCGTGCTGGCGCTGGTGATGAGCATCCTGGTGGTCACCGGGCTCGTGCAGCTCTGGCACGTCTTCGCGTTCGCCGCCCTGCTCGGCGTCGCCAACGCCGTGGAGACCCCGGTCCGGCAGGCGTTCGTCTCCGAACTGGTCGGCGTGCCGCTGCTGCCGAACGCGCTCTCGCTCAACGCGGCCACCTTCAACTCGGCCCGGATCGTCGGCCCGGCCGTCGCCGGCCTGGCCATCGCCGCCTTCGACGTCGGCCCGGTCTTCATGTTCAGCGCGCTCAGCTCGATCGCCCCGCTGGTCAACGTGGTCCGGATGCGCGCCGCGGAGCTGCACCGCAAGGACCTGCCGCCGGCCGGCCAGCGCGACCAGGCCAAGGTCGTGGACGGCCTCCGGTACGTCGCGCGGCGCCCCGATCTCCTGCTGCCGATGTTCGTCATGTCGGTGATCGGGATGAGCCTGTTCAACTTCCAGCTCACCCTCGCCGCGCTGGCCAAGACCGTGTTCCACACCGGCGCCGCCTCGTTCGGCCTGTTCAGCACCGCGCTGGCGGTCGGTGCGCTCACCGGCGCCCTGTCCGGCACCGGGCGGCGCAGCCGGCCGTCGGTCTGGCTGGTGCTCGGCGCGGCGATCGGCTGCGCCAGCTTCGGCACCCTCGTCGGGCTCGCCCCGACGTACTGGCTGGTGGTGTCGCTGCTGCTGCCCACCGGGTTCTTCATGGTCTTCTTCGCCCAGGCCGCCAACCAGCGGGTCCAGCTCGGCGTCGACGCCGCCTTCCGGGGCCGGGTGATGGCCCTGTGGGTGCTCGTGTTCCTGGGCACCAACCCGGTGGGCGCGCCGCTCATCGGCTGGGTGGCCGAGACCTACGGGGCCGGCGCGAGCATCTGGATCGGTGGCCTGATCTCGCTGGCCGCCGCCCTGCTGGCGCTCACCTGGCAGCTCCGCCGCTCAGGCGCCCGGCTGCGGATGCGGGTGCTGCCCATGCCGCGCTTCTACGTGGTGTCGCCCGGGGCGGAGTGACCCGTCGACCGCCCGAAGGACCGGTTCCCGCCCGAGGGGACCGGTCCTTCCTCATTCATTCGCGTCCGGATCTCGCCAATCGGGTGGCGGGCGGTGACGGTGGGGCATAGCGTCGATACGTGGGAGTGGGACGAGGACTGCTGCTGATACTGGCGATTCTCGCTGTCTGCTGCCTGCCGGCCCTCTTCGCGCTGGTCTTCTGCGCCGACGAGATCATCGACCGGGTGGCCTGCGGCTGGGCCGAGTGGCGCGAACAGCGCCGGGAACGCCGCACCATCGCCCGGCTGGACCGGGCCATCGAGGCCGAGTCGCTCACCCGCGACATCGACCTCACCGAGTTCGACCGGGAGGACCGCCGCCCGCTGGAACAACTCGCCGTCGACCTGCGCCGCCTCGGCGGCCACCGGCTCGCCGCCGCCGACCGCTCGGTGGTGTGGCACGGCGCGGTCATCGACGCGTACGACGAGCGACTGCGGGCCGCCTGCGGGGCGCTCGGCATCGCCGAGCACCTGGCCGAGCTGGAAGGCGTCGACCGGGAGATCGAACGGGTACGCGTCGAGGGCCTCCTGCATGCCGCCGGCCTCACCCTGCCCGCCGCCCGCCCCGGCCACCACCAGCGGCACCGCTGACCGGTGCGGCTCTTCGTCGCGGTCTACCCGCCGAAGCCGGCGGTCGACGACCTGAGCGCCGAGGTGGCCCGGCTGCGTACCGGGGCCGCCGCGGCCGCCGGCACCAACGTCCGGCTGGCCGACCCGGCCAACGCCCACCTCACCCTGGCCTTCCTCGGCGACACACCCGACGACCGGCTGGTCGACGTGGAGAGCGCCCTCGGCCTCGCCGCGCAGACGTTCCGGGACGCCCGGGGCAGCTCCCCGCGACTGCGGCTGGGCGGCGGGGGCAGCTTCGGGCGCGGCCGGTTCACGGTGCTCTGGGTGGACGTCCGCGGCGAGGTCGACGGGTTGCAGGTGCTCGCCCGGCTCATCCGGTCGGGGCTGCGCCGGGCCCGGCTGCCGCACGACGAGAAGCCGTTCCGGGCCCACCTCACCATCGCCCGCCCCGGCGACCGGATCGACCGCGCCGACGTGCTCGCCGACCGGGAGACCCTGCACGACTACCACGGCCCGGAGTGGAGCGCCGACGAACTGGTCCTGGTGCGCAGCCACCCGGGCCCGCGCCCCACCTACGACCGCCTCGCCGCCTGGCCGGTCTGACCGGGTCGGCCGGAGCAGCCGGCCGACCCGGTCAGCGGATCACCAGGCCCAGGCCTCGGGGCCCGGGCCGCCGTTGCCGACCGGCGGGAAGAGCTCGTCGAGCTTCTCCAGCGTGGCCTCGTCGAGCCGTACGGCCAGCGCACCCAGGTTGCGGTCGAGCTGGTCCATGGTGCGCGGCCCGACGATCGGGGCGGTCACGCCCGGGCGGGAGAGCAGCCAGGCCAGCGCCACGTCCGCCGGGTCGTGGCCGAGGTCGGCGCAGAGCTTCTCGTACGCCTCGATGGTGGCCCGGTGCTCGGCGAGCGCGTCGGCCGACCGGCCGCTGGCGCCGCGGGCCGCGCCGCCCTCGGCCATCTTGCGGATGACCCCGGCGAGCAGCCCGCCGTGCAGCGGCGACCAGGGGATGATGCCCAGCCCGTAGTGCTGCGCGGCCGGGACCACCTCCAGCTCGACGTGCCGGGTCATGAGGTTGTAGATGCACTGCTCGGAGACGAGCCCGAGGAAGTTGCGGCGGCCGGCCGCGGCCTGCGCCTGGGCGATGTGCCAGCCGGCGAAGTTGGACGAGCCGACGTAGAGCACCTTGCCCTGGGCGACCAGGGTCTCCATGGCCTGCCAGATCTCCTCCCACGGCGTGGTCCGGGAGATGTGGTGCATCTGGTAGAGGTCGATGGTGTCGGTCTGGAGCCGGCGCAGCGAGTCCTCGCAGGCCCGGATGATGTGCCGGGCGCTCAGGCCCTGCTCGTTGGGCCACTCGCCCATCTTGCCGTAGACCTTGGTGGCCAGGACGACCTTGTCGCGGCGCCCGCCGCCCTGGGCGAACCAGCGGCCGATGATCTGCTCGGTGACGCCCTCACCGGTCTTCCAGCCGTAGACGTTGGCGGTGTCGAAGAAGTTGATCCCGTGTTCGAGCGCCCGGTCCATGATGGCGAAGCTGTCCGGTTCGTCGGTCTGCGGCCCGAAGTTCATGGTGCCGAGGCAGAGCCGACTCACCGACAGGCCGGTGCGTCCCAGGTTCGTGTACTCCATGGGTCCACCCTGGCACGCGGGCACTTAGAGTGCCTCGCTACGCCAGGGTGAACCGATGGGGGTGACCAGGCCGCTGTCGTACGCCACCACCACGAGCTGGGCCCGGTCGCGGGCGTGCAGCTTGGCCAGCAACCGGCCGACGTGGGTCTTCACCGTGGCCATGCTCAGGTGAAGCTCCGCGGCGATCTCCGTGTTGGACAGTCCCCGCCCGATCAGGGTGAGCACCTCCTGCTCCCGCTGCGTCAACCCGTCCGGTGCCCGGCCCGGTCCCCGACCCGGCCTGGGCTGACGGGTGAACTCCTCGATCAGCCGTCGGGTCACACTGGGCGCGAGCAGCGCCTCGCCGTTGGCCACCAGCCGGATCCCGGCGATGAGGTCGGCCGGGAGGGTGTCCTTGAGCAAGAACCCGCTCGCCCCGGCACGGAGCGCGCCGTAGACGTATTCGTCCAGGTCGAACATGGTCAGGATGAGCACCCGGGTGCCGGCGGTCTCGGGCGAGCCGCAGATGTGCCGGGTCGCCTCGATGCCGTCCATCCGGGGCATCCGGACATCCATCAGCACCACTTCCGGCCGTTCCCGTCTGGCCAGGGCGACCGCCTCGGCCCCGGTGCCGGCCTCGCCGACGGCGCTCAGCCCGTCGGTGTGCTCGACCAGCAGCCGGAAACTCGCCCGCAGCAACGCCTGGTCATCCGCGACCAGCACCCGCACCGGCGTCATCCGGCGCCGCCGTACGGGAGGGTGGCCAGGACGACGTAACCGGCCCCGTCGCTCGGCCCGGCGTGGAACTCGCCGCCGTACAGGGCCACCCGCTCCCGCATGCCGAGCAGGCCCTGGCCGGCCGGATCGCGCCGCCCGGGTGGCGGGTTCCCGTCGTCGCGCACCTCGATGCGTACCTCACCGGGGGAGAGCGTGACCTCGACCCGGCAGCGGGCGCGGCCGGCGTGCTTCACCACGTTGGTCAGGGACTCCTGCACGATGCGGAACACCGCCAGGCCAACCCCCTCCGGGACCTCCGCCGCGCCGCGCAGGCGCAGATCCACCGGCACCCCCGCCGCGCGCGTCCGCTCGACCAGCGACCGCAGGTCGGCCAGCCCCGGGATGGGTTCGAGGTCCGGTTCGGGGCGCAGGGTGCCGAGCACGCGTCGTAGTTCGGCCAGTGCTCCCCGGCTGGTGGACTCGATCACCCGCAGCGATTCCCGGGCCTGCTGGGGGCGCTCCTCCGCGACGTGGTTGGCGACCGCCGCCTGCACCGCGATCAGCCCCATGCCGTGCGCGACGATGTCATGCACCTCCCGGGCGATCCGCAGCCGCTCCTCCTGGACCGCCCGTTCCGTGCTCCGCCGGGCCGCGGCGCGCCGCTCCCGCACCGTCCATCCGACGCCCCAGGCGGCAGAGAGCACGAGGGCGGCGAACGCTGTGCCCAGGGAGCCCGGTCCGAATGGTGAGGGGGTCACCGGCAGCATCGCGACGGAGGTCACCACGACGCAGACGGCCAGGACCTGGAGGGAACGGCGGGCCGGCCGGGACAGGGCGACGGTGTAGAGGACGCTGCCGGCCGCGGTCAGCGGTGCCGCCACCGCGTAGTCCGGGATGACGCCGGTGACCAGGGTGGCCGCCACCCCGACGAGCACGACCGCGGTGGCGATCAGCGGGCGCTGCCGGCGCAGCGCCACCGGAGCGCCCAGGGCCAGACCGGCGAACGCCGACACCAGGGGCGGCTCGTGCAGTCCACTCGCCGGCGGCTGCGGCACCTCCAACGCCGCGTACCAGCAGAGCGCGGCGACCGCCCCGGCCAGGAGCAGATCCGCCAGGACCAGCCCGACCGGGCCGAGGCGGCGCATGGGCAGCGGCGGGGCGGCGGCGGTCACGCCATCGACAGTAGTGACCCGGCGGGCCCCTGCGCGTCAGCCCTGGGTCGGACGTTCCCCGGGCCGAGCCGGGCGGCCGGCTCCGACCCGGGTACGAGGGCGAACTGCCCATCCCGGCCCGATGTCTCCGCCGCCCGCGGTGACGATCCTCGGTGCCATGACCACAGCAACGGTTTCTCTCCGCGACGTTCGGATGGTGTACGGCAGCGGACCGCGTCGCGTGCTCGCCCTCGACGGGGTGACGGTGGACTTCGCGCCGGCCAGCTTCACCGCCGTCATCGGCCCGTCCGGCTCGGGCAAGTCCACCCTGCTGCACTGCGCCGCCGGACTGGACCGCGCGACGGCGGGCCGGATCACGATCGCCGGCATCGACGTGGGCGGCCTGGACGAGGCCGGGCTGACCCGGCTGCGCCGCGATCGGATCGGTTTCGTGTTCCAGGAGTACAACCTGGTCTCCTCTCTGACCGCCGAGCAGAACGTGGCGTTGCCGGCCCGGCTCGCCGGCCGGCGCCCGAACCCGCCGGACGTCGCCGCCGCTCTCGCCGCGGTCGGGCTCGCCGAGCGTGCCGGCCACCGGCCGAGCGAACTGTCCGGCGGTGAGCAGCAGCGCGTCGCGATCGCTCGCGCCCTGTTCGGCCGGCCTGCGGTGGTCTTCGCCGACGAACCGACCGGCGCCCTCGACAGCCGCGCCTCCCGGCAGGTGCTCCGTCTGCTGCGCGCGCTCGTCGATGAGCATGGGCAGACCGTCGTCATGGTCACCCACGACCCGGCGGCGGCGACCGTCGCCGACGAGGTGCTGGTGCTGACCGACGGTCGGCTGCTCGACCGCCTGTCCGGACTGGACGCCGAGTCGCTCGTCGCCCGGATGGGCGCGTGGGAGCGTACGTGCTGAGCGTCGGCCCGGCAGAGAGGTTCCGTCGTGCCGCCGGTGCGCACCGCGGCCGGTTCGCGGCCTTCTGGGCCGTGCTCACCGGAACCCTGCTCGTCACGGCGAGCCTGCTGCTTTACGCCTCGGCCGGCACGCGGGTCCCGGACCGGTTCGCCGGTACGGCAGCCGTGGTGCGCAGCCCCGACGTGACCACTGCCGCCGACCCGATCCCCGTCCCGCGCCCCTGGTCGGCCGAGGAGGCGGCGGCCCTGACGCGGCGACTGGCGGCGGTCCAGGGCGTGACGGCAGCCGTCCCCGACCACAGCTTCTACGCCCAGCCGGTACGCCACGGGCGGGCCATGCCCGGGCTGACCGAGGGACAGGGGTGGGCGAGCGTGGCCCTCGCGCCGTACCGGCTCGTCGCCGGCACCCCACCGGAGCGTGAGCGGGAGGTGGTCGTCGACCGCGCGCTCGGCGTGCCGGTCGGCGACGGATTGACCCTGCTCACCGCGACCGGGGCGTCGAGGTGGACGGTCACCGGCCTGGTCGACGCGGCCGTGCTGTACGTCTCCGACGCCGAGGCCCGGCGCCTGGCGCCGGGAGTGCGGGCGATCGGCCTGCTCGGCGCCCCGCGACTCGGGGCGGTGAACGCCGTGGTCGGTGCCGCCGGCACGGTGGTCACCGGAGCGGAGCGCGGCACGCTCGAGCCCCGCGCGGACACCCGCCTGCGGTGGATCGGGACGCAGGTGCTCACCGCGGTGTCCGCCCTCGCCGCCTTCGCCTGCGTCTTCGTGGTCGCCGCGACCTTCACCTTCACGGTCAACCAGCGGCGGCGGGAGCTCGGCCTGCTCCGGGCGCTGGGCGCCACCCCCCGCCAGGTCCGCCGGACGGTGTACCGGGACGCCCTCCGGACCGGGGTGCCCGCCGCGGCGCTCGGTGCGTTGCTCGGGGCGCTGGTCGCCCTGCCCGCCGACGACCTGCTGGTCGACGCCCGGCTCGAGCCCGCCGGTTTCCAGGTCGGACCGCGGGCTTGGCCCCTGCTCGTCGGGCTCACCGTGGGGCCGATCGTGGCCCTGCTGGGCAGCGGCGCCGCCGCCCGCCGAGCGGCGCGGGTCCGCCCGCTAGAAGCCCTGCGCAGGGCCGAGGTGGAGGAACGGGCGATGAGCCGTACCAGGTGGGGCGCCGGACTGGCGGCGACGGCCGCGAGCGGCCTCGCCGGGATCATCGCCGTGACCACCGAGAAGCTTTCCGATCTCGCGACGGCCGCGCTGCTGGGTGCCATGGCGCTGGTCGTCGCGGCGACCCTGCTCGCACCGGCGGTGGTGCCGGTCCTGGTACGGGTGCTCGGCCGGGCGGTTCCCGGGGTGCTCGGCACGGTGGTCCGGAGCAGCGCCCGGGTCGCGGTACGGCGGACCGCTTCGACCGCCACCCCGGTGCTGCTGACCGTCACCTTCGCGGTCTTCATCCTCGGCAACGTCCAGACCACCACCGGCGCGTACGCCGCTGCTCGGGGAGCGGCCGTCCGGGCCGGGTCGGTGCTGGTTCCGGACGGCACCCCGGGGCTGACCGACGCGGCCGTGGCCGGCACGCAGGGCACCGTCCTCCTCCCCACCAGGGTCTACCTGGCCGACACCGTCCTCAGCGCGGTCGGGACCGATCCGGACCGGCTCGGTGCGGCGGCGTCCCGGTTGTCGGTGCTGTCTGGTTCCGTCGCCCAACTGGCCGAGCCGGAGACCGTCGCGGTCCGCCGGTCGACGGCGGAACGGTTCGGCTGGCGGGTGGGCACGTCCACGCGGGTGGCCTTCGCCGACGGGCAACTCACCCCGCTGCGGGTGGTGGCCGTCGTCGCCGACGAGGGCGTACCGGCCGAGCTGCTGCTGGACCGCCGCATGGTCCGACAGCGCGACCCGTCGGCGCTGGCCACGGCGGTCCTGCTGCCCGGTCCGGGACCCTCGGCGACGCCACTCGGCGCGGCGGTGGTGGACGTCGCCACGTACGCGGCGCGCGCCGACGCCGAGGAGGACCGGCTGGTCTGGGTCTTCACCCTGCTGCTCGTCGGGGTCTCCGCCGGGTACGGCGCGCTGGCGGTGGTCAGCACCGTCGCCCTGGCCACGGTGACCCGGGCACGTGACCTGCGGGTGCTGCGGCACGCCGGGGCGACCCGCCGGCAGGTGCTGGTCGCCGTGGCGGCCGAGTCCGCACTCGCCGCGGCGATCGGCGCCCTGGTCGGCGGGCTGGCAGCGCTGCTCGCCCTGCTCGGCTCGGTGGGCGCACTCCGCGAACAGGCCGGCGCGCGCGTCGACCTGGTCGTGCCGTGGCCGACCGTGGCCGGGATCGTGGTGCTGTGCCTGACGCTGGCGGCCGCCGCCGGCGTGGTACCCGCCCGCCGGGTGGTCGCCGGTTCGTTGAGCCGCCCCGCCGCGAGCCGCTGAGATCAACGCATGACGACGGCTCGGCTCACGGCGAACTCCGCGAGCCGAGCCGGGTCAGGAGGACTCGCGGGCCGCCGGGCCGGTGCCGAAGAGGACGTCGTCCCAGCTCGGCAGGCGCTTGCGCGGCTTGCCACCGGCCTCGGTGGACTCGCTGCCGGTGCCGCCGGTCGCCGCCACGGGACCGGTGCGGCGGGGCCGGAGCACGGCCAGCGACGGCACGGCGGGGATCTCCTTCGGCGCGTCCGAGTCGTCGTCGAACGCGGAGCCCTGGCCGCCGCCGAGCAGCGCGGCCGCGCCCCCGGTGACCGCCCGCTGGCGGGGGGCGTCGGACCCGGCCAGCGCGGCCGGGGAGCGGGTGTCCAGACCGCGACCGGACGTGCCGCCGAGCGGCCGGTCCAGCGAGGCGAGCAGCGCGTCCCGGCCGGCGCGGATCGGGTCCCGACCCGGACGGGCGTGCTCGGCGGGCGACGGCAGGCCGTGCCCGCCCCGGCTCGGCTCGCCGCGCGACGGGCCGGGCAGCGCGTGGCCGCCCCGCTCCGGCGCCGGCTCCTGGCCGAGGATCGGCGTGGGCCGCTCGGCGCACAGGTACTGCGCCATGTCGTCGTGCGGCATGACGTTCTGCCGGGTCTTGTCGAGATCCCAGACCGCCTGCGCAGTGGCCTTGCCGGACGGCCAGGTGGCGATGATCCGCCAGGTGCCGTCGTCGCGGCGGTAGGCGTCCCAGGAGATCTTCTCGGTGTCGATCCCGTGCTGGGCCAGCCGGCCGTTGACCACCTCGGCCAGCGGGGTCGGCTTCTCGGCGCCCTTGAGCCGGGTGCGCCGGGCGTGCTGGGCGAGCATGGCCCGCTCCTGGAGCACCGGGCCCGCGTAGCGCAGGACGCGGTCGACCGGGACGCCGGCGATCCGGGCGACGTCCTCGGCGGACTCGCCGGAGCGGATCCGGGCCTGGATGTCCCGCGGGGAGAGCGACGGGATGGGGTCGGCGGCGCTCGGCACGACCGCGAGCGGGGCCGCGCCGGGCTCGGCGTGCAGCGCCGAGGCGATGCGCTCGTCGATGGGCAGGGCGAGTAGGCGCCCGACCTCGTCGGCGAGCACCAGAGCCTGGCCGTCCTCCGAGAGGGCGACGAAGCGTACTGGGCGCATGGGCTTGCCTCCGTCCCGCTTCGCTGGCCGTCACGCCACGAGCCGGCCACCCGGGCGTCTCGGACCACCGTACGCTCATCTACCCCGAGCTTGGGGAAGCGACACTCGGCATGTTGCGACTGAGCTGCGGCGATGATCACGGTGGGTGGTCGCCGGAGCCCCGACGACCACCCACCGTCACCACACGATCAGAGTCGCTCGACCACGTAGTCGATGGACGCGGTGAGCGCCTCCACGTCGGCCGGCTCGACGGCCGGGAAGAGCGCGACCCGGAGCTGGTTGCGGCCGAGCTTCCGGTAGGGCTCGGTGTCCACGATGCCGTTGGCGCGCAGCACCTTGGCGATCGCGGAGGCGTCCACCCCGTCGGCGAAGTCGACGGTGGCGACCACGTTGGAGCGCAGCGCCGGGTCGGTCACGAACGGGGTCGCGAACGACGAGCGCTCGGCCCAGCCGTAGACGATGCCGGCGCTCTCGGCGGTGCGCTTGGCCGCCCAGGCTAGCCCACCCTGCGAGTTCATCCAGTCGGTCTGCTCGGCGGCCAGGAAGATGGTGGCCAGCGCGGGCGTGTTGTAGGTCTGCTCCAGCCGCGAGTTGTCGATCGCGGTGACCAGGTCGAGGAAGGCCGGGATGTAGCGGCCCGACTCCTTGATCTCGGTGGCCCGGGCGAGCGCGGCCGGCGACATGAGCGCCAGCCAGAGGCCGCCGTCGGAGCCGAAGCACTTCTGCGGGGCGAAGTAGTAGACGTCGGTCTCACCGACGTTGACCTCCAGGCCGCCAGCGCCGGAGGTGGCGTCGACCAGCAGCAGCGAGCCCTCGTCGGCGCCCGGCACCCGGCTGATCGGCACCGCCACGCCGGTGGAGGTCTCGTTGTGCGGGGTGGCGTAGACGTCCACGCCCGCCTCGGCGACCAGGGTCGGCGCAGTGCCCGCCTCGGACTTGCGCACGGTCGGCTCGCCCAGGAACGGCGCGTCCTTGACCGACTTGGCGAACTTGGCGCCGAACTCGCCGAAGCTGGCGAACTGGGCCCGGTCGCGGACCAGGCCGAAGGTGGCGACCTCCCAGAAGGCCGTGGTGCCGCCGTTGCCCAGCACCACCTCGTAGCCCTCGGGGACGGAGAAGAACTCGGCGATGCCGCGGCGCAGCCGGGCCACCTGGTCGCGGACCGTCTTCTGGCGGTGCGAGGTGCCCAGGTAACTGGTGGCGACGTCGGCGAGCGCGGAAACCGCCGCGGGACGGACCTTGGACGGGCCGCAGCCGAAGCGGCCGTCGGCGGGCCTGATGTCGTCGGGAATCCGGATGGTCGGTGCGTCAGCCACGGTCTTCTCGATCCTTCCGCGTGGGCGAGTGGGCCCTGTCAGCGGGGCGCGGAACGACGGCGGCCACGCGCGGGCGCGCGGCGGAGCCGGGTCCGAGCCCGGTCCGGCGGCACTGCCGGCCTTCATCCTCGCACCCGCGCCGCCCGCCCCGGCGGCTGGTCCCACCCCCGGAGCTGAGGCATGCGCCACAGCACGAAGGGCCCGGTCCGTCGCGGACCGGGCCCTTCGGGGCGTTAACAGGGGGCCCTTCCTCTACAGGAGGCGTTAAGAAGGGGCCCTTCCTTTCAGCTCAGACGCCGTGCGGGATGGCGTCCCAGCCCTCTACCTGCTGGGGCTTGCGGCTGCCGGGGCCGACGTAGCGGGCCGACGGGCGGACCAGCCGCTGGAGCTTCTTCTGCTCCAGGATGTGCGCGGACCAACCGCCCATCCGGGCACAGGTGAACATGGAGGTGAACATGTGCGCCGGCACCTCGGCGAAGTCCAGCACCACGGCCGACCAGAACTCGACGTTGGTGGCGAGCACCCGGTCCGGGCGGCGGGCCTGCAGCTCGGCCAGGGCGGCCTTCTCCAGCGCTTCGGCGATCTCGAAGCGGGGCGCGCCCAGCTCCTTGGCGGTGCGACGGAGCACCCGGGCGCGCGGGTCCTCGGCCCGGTAGACCCGGTGGCCGAAGCCCATGAGGCGCTCGCCCCGGTCGAGGACGCCCTTGACGTAGCCCTCGGCGTCGCCGCTGCGCTCGACGGCCTCCAGCATGCTGAGCACCCGGGACGGCGCGCCGCCGTGCAGCGGGCCGGAGAGCGCGCCGATGCCCGACGAGATGCAGGCCGCGGCGTCGGCGCCGGTGGAGGCGACGATCCGGGTGGTGAAGGTGGAGGCGTTCAGGCCGTGCTCGGCGGCCGAGATGAAGTAGGCGTCGACGGCCTTGACGTGCCGCGGGTCGGGCTCACCCCGCCAGCGCTTCATGAACCGCTCGACGATCGTCTCCGCCTTGTCGATCTCCTTCTGCGGCACGGCCGGCAGGCCGAGGCCGCGGGCGGACTGGGCGACGAAGGACAGCGCGGTGACCGACACCCGGGCCAGGTCCTCGCGGGTCTGCTCGTCGGAGATGTCGAGGAGCTGGTTGAGCCCCCAGTACGGGGCCAG
Organism: Micromonospora sp. NPDC005305; assembly: GCF_040607315.1. NCBI lineage: Bacteria > Bacillati > Actinomycetota > Actinomycetes > Micromonosporales > Micromonosporaceae > Micromonospora > Micromonospora sp. NPDC005305. Next base: position 61,348 of record NZ_JBEXGL010000010.1, read on the forward strand.
CATGGCGACCGCGGACTGCACGTCGACGCGGATGTCGCCGGAGTGCACCGGCACCGGGAACGGCTCGGCCGGCGGCAGGCCCGGGCCGAAGCGCCCGTCGACCAGCAGCGCCCAGACGTTGCCGAAGGAGACCTGACCGATCAGATCCTCGATGTCCACGCCGCGGTAGCGCAGCGCGCCGCCCTCGCGGTCCGGTTCGGCGATCTGGGTCTCGAAGGCTACGACGCCCTCCAGGCCCGGTTTGAAGTCGGCCATGTCGTCTCCTGGCTTCCGGCGGTGGTGGTTGCCGCGCGGGCTGACGGACCCGCGGCTTTGGGTGACCCTCAGGGGTGTGTTCGGAACATCTTGCCTGCTCGGCAACCGGCTCCGCGACCCGCGGCGAGTGTGCGCCACATGACATCCCCGCCGGTGGACAAGCTCACGGGCTGGAGAAGACTGGACGCTGGGGCCTGGCCAGCGTCGGGGGACGCCGGCATCCCCGGGAGAGGGACGACGAGAGTGACGGGCGACACACCTGCCCCGGCCGGGATGCGTAACGAGTACGCCGCCGAGCTGGGCCTTTCCGAATCGGATCTCGCGCCGGACTGGCACACCCAGTTCGCCCGCTGGTTCGCCGACGCGGTGGCGCATCCGCTGCCCGAACCGAACGCCATGGTGGTCGGCACCGCCGACGCCGACGGGCGGCCGAGTGGCCGCACCGTGCTGCTCAAGGGGTACGACCCGGACGGGTTCGTCTTCTACACCAACTACGGCTCCCGCAAGGGCGGCGAGGCGATTGCCAACCCGTGGGCCAGCCTGGTCTTCCCCTGGTTCCCGATGCACCGGCAGGTGACGGTCACCGGTCGGGTGAGCCGGGTCGACCGGGCCGAGACCGAGGCGTACTTCGCCGCCCGGCCGCGCGGCTCCCAGCTCGGGGCCTGGGCCAGCACACAGTCCCGGGTGGTGCCGGACCGGGCGGCGCTGGACGCGGCGTACCGGGCGGCTGCCGAGCGCTTCGCCGGCGTGGACGAGATCCCCGCGCCGCCGCAGTGGGGCGGGTTCCGGGTGCGGCCGGAGACGGTGGAGTTCTGGCAGGGCCGGGCCGGCCGGCTGCACGACCGGCTGCGGTTCCGGCGTACCGGGGACGGTGCCTGGGTCACCGAGCGGCTGGCCCCGTGACGGGGGTGAAGGAGGCCCGGCCGCGCGGAGCGCGTCGCTGGGCCATCGACCTGCGTCCGCTGGGCGTGCCCGCGTACCGCCGGGTGTGGCTCGGCAACGCCGTGGCGATGTTCGGCTTCCAGTTCACCGCCGTGGCGGTGCCGGTGGAGATGTTCGACCTGACCGGCGGCTCGTTCTGGGTCGGCCTGCTCGGGATCGCCGGCTTCCTGCCGCTGCTGGTCTTCGGGCTGTGGGGCGGGGCGGTCGCCGACGCCCGGGACCGGCGGCGGGTGCTGCTGGGCGGGGGCGCCCTGCTCTGGGCGTCGACGCTGGCGCTGCTGCTCCAGTCGCTGCTGCGGGTGGGCAGCCCGGTGCTGCTGCTGGTCCTGGTCGCGGTGCAGTCGATCGCGTTCGCGGTCACGTCGCCGACCCGCAGCGCGATCCTGCCCCGCCTGGTGCCTGCCGAGCTGGTGCCGGCGGCCAGCACGCTGAACTTCACCACGTTCACGGCGACCTCGGTCTTCGGGCCGCTCGCCGCCGGCCTGATCTTCGCCACCTGGCACACCGATGCGGGGCTGCCGATCGCGTACGGGGTCGACGGGCTGCTGTTCACCGTGTCGCTCTGGGCCACCCTGCGGCTGCCCGCCATGCCCCCCGAGCCGGACCCGGACGGTGACGAGACACCGCGCAGGGCGGGCCTGGCCAGCATCGTCGACGGGCTCCGCTACCTGGCCACCACGCCGGTGCTGCTGCTCTCCTTCGCCATCGACCTGATCGCCATGATCCTGGCCATGCCCCGGGCGCTCTTCCCCGAGCTGGCGCACGAGCGCTTCGGCGGCGGGGCGGCGGTCGGCTGGCTCTACAGCGCCATCGCCATCGGCGCGATGCTGGGCGGCCTCACCTCGGGCTGGATCGGCCGGGTGCGCCGGCAGGGGGTCGTGCTCGTGGTGGCCGTGGTCGGCTGGGGTGTGGCGATCGCCGCGGCCGGGCTGGCCCGCCAGCTCTGGCTGGTGGTGATGCTGCTCGGCCTGGCGGGCGCCGCCGACCTGGTGAGCGCGACCCTGCGCCAGTCGATGCTGCTGATCTACGCGCCGGACCGGATGCGCGGCCGGCTCCAGGGCGTCAACACGGTGGTGGTCGCCGGCGGCCCGCGCCTGGGCGACCTGCGGGCGGGCGCGATGGCCGCCGCGTCCGGCACGACCATCGCCATGGTGGGCGGCGGCCTCGCCTCGGCCATGCTCGCGGTGCTGCTGGTGGCGATCTTCCCGGCCCTGCTCCGCTACCGGGCCGCCGGGGCGGGCGAGCGGACCTGACCGGGGGCCCGGTGCGGGCCGCCGCTCCGGGCCGGACCGGCCGCACGCTGGGACGTTGCCGGGCGGGCTGAGCGCCGGGTCGGTGCGACGGACTAAGGTCGCCGGCATGGAGACCGACGCACGCCCGTCCCCGTCCGGAGCACAGTGGACCATCGCGGCCGGCGGCCACGAGGCCGTCGTGGTCGAGGTGGGCGGGGGCCTGCGGACCTACCGCCACGACGGGATCGACTACCTCGACGGGTACGAGGCGGACGAGCTGGCCCCCGGGTCGGCCGGTCACGTGCTGGCGCCCTGGCCGAACCGGATCCGGGACGGCGTCTACACCTTCGGCGACCGGTCGTTGCAGCTCGACCTGACCGAGCCGGCCCGGCACAACGCCATCCACGGGCTGGTCAACTGGGTGCGGTGGCAGCTCGTGGAGCAGTCGCCGGAGAGCGTGACGATCGGCTACGAGCTGCCGCCCAGCCCCGGCTACCCGTGGGCGCTGCGGTTGCGGAGCCGGTGGAGCGTCGGGGCGGACGGGCTGCGCGCCGACCACGAGGTGACCAACCTGTCCGCCGAGCCGGCCCCGTTCGGCTTCTCCGTGCACCCCTACCTGCAACTGCCGAAGGTCGGCGTGAACGAGCTGACCATGCGGGTGCCGGGGCGGACGCGGGTGCTGCTGGACAACCGGCTGCTGCCGGTGGCCGCGACCGAGGTGGCCGGCTCCGAGTACGACTACACCGAGCCCCGCGCGATCGGCGACGCGGTGCTCGACCTGGCCTTCGGTGACGTGGTGCGGGACGCCGACGGCGGCTCGTCGGTGACCCTGGCCGCCCCGGACGGTTCGGCGGCGGTGCACATCTGGGCCGACGGCGAGTTCGGCTGGTGGCAGGTCTTCACCGGGGACACCCTCACCGGGGAGCGGCACCGGAGGTCGGTGGCGGTCGAGCCGATGACCTGCCCGGCCGACGCGTTCCGCTCCGGCAAGGACCTGATCACCCTGGCCCCCGGGCAGACCTGGCGGGGCACCTGGGGCATCCGGCCCGGGGTGTGAGCGTGGAGTTCGCCGAGGTCGTCCGGCGTCGCCGGATGGTCCGCAACTACGACCCGGACCGCCCGGTCCCGCCCGACGTGGTGGACCGGCTGCTCGACCACGCCGTCCGGGCCCCGTCGGCCGGGTTCGCGCAGGGCTGGGGTTTCCTGGTGCTGGAGGAGCCGGCGGACCGGGAGCGGTTCTGGGCGGCGGCCACACCGGGCGGCGGCGGCCGGGAGCGCTGGCTGGCCGGGATGCGCACGGCCCCGCTCATCGTGGTGCCGCACGCCAACCGTTCCGCGTACCTCGACCGCTACGCGGAGCCGGACAAGGGCTGGGCGGACCGCTCCGAGGACCGCTGGCCGGTGCCCTACTGGTACGTCGACACCGGCTTCGCGGCCCTGCTCATGCTGCTCACCGCCGTGGACGAGGGCCTGGGCGCCTGCTTCTTCGGCATCCCGCCGCAGCGGATCGCGGCGTACCGGGAGGCGTTCGGCGTGCCGGCGGGGTACCACCCGATCGGCGCGATCACGGTAGGTTACCGGGCACCCGACCACCGGTCACCGTCGCTGCGGCGCGGTCGCCGGCCGGTGGACGAGGTGGTCCGGCGGGGCCGCTGGAGTTGAGCGTGGTTCAGCGCGTCCGGCCCGGGTATCGGCGGTAGCGAAACCGACATGAGGGAGGAAAACGCGGTGTGGCGGGTGCGGCTAGGCTGGCATCGACATCATCAGCCCGGCCGGGGGGAGGGGAGCGTGCCGTGATCTTCAGGGCGGTCCGGGACGGGCGTCCCTACCCGGAGCACAACCTCACGCTCAAGCAGTGGGCCGAGATCCCGCCGCGCCCGCTGCGGCTGGACCAGCTCATCACTACCAAGCGGGAGCTGGCGCTCGACAAGCTCCTCGCCGAGGACTCCACCTTCTACGGCGACCTCTTCCCGCACGTGGTGCAGTGGAACGGCGGCCTCTACCTGGAGGACGGCCTGCACCGGGCACTGCGCGCGGCGCTCCAGCAGCGCAACCAGATCCACGCCCGGGTGCTGGTGCTGGGCGGTCAGCCCGAGTGACGCGCCCCTGAGTCTTCGTTAAGGTGACGCCATGACCCCTCTCGACCTGCTGGACATCGACGCGTCGCTGGGCGAGGAGGAGCGGCAGATCCGCGCCGTGGTGCGCCAGCTCGTCGACGACCGGGTCCGCCCGCACGTCGCCGGCTGGTACGAGGACGGCCACGTCCCGGCCCGCGAGCTGGCCCGCGAGTTCGGCAAGCTCGGCCTGCTCGGCATGCACCTCACCGGCTACGGCTGCGCCGGCGCGTCGGCCGTCGCGTACGGGCTGGCGTGCCTGGAGCTGGAGGCGGGCGACTCCGGCCTCCGCTCGCTGGTCTCGGTGCAGGGTTCGCTGGCCATGTACGCCATCTGGCGCTACGGCAGCGAGGAGCAGAAGCAGCGGTGGCTGCCCGCCATGGCGAGCGGTGAGGCGATCGGCTGCTTCGGGCTGACCGAGCCGGACCACGGCTCCGACCCGGCCTCGATGGCCACCCGCGCCCGCCGCGACGGCGACGACTGGATCCTCACCGGCAGCAAGATGTGGATCACCAACGCGCCGATCGCCGACGTCGGGGTGATCTGGGCCCGCACCGACGAGGGTGTGCGCGGCTTCGCCGTACCCATGGACACGCCCGGGGTGACGGCGCGGGAGATCCGGCACAAGATGTCGCTGCGCGCGTCGCTGACCGGCGAGATCGCCCTCGACGACGTGCGGCTGCCGGCGGACGCCCGGCTGCCCGAGGCAATCGGGCTCAAGGCGCCGCTGAGCTGCCTCACCGAGGCCCGGCACGGCATCGTCTGGGGCGCGCTCGGCGCGGCGCGGGACTGCCTGGAGACGGCGCTGTCCTACGCGACCACCCGCACCCAGTTCGGCCGGCCGCTGGCCGGCTTCCAGCTCACCCAGGCCAAGCTCGCCGACATGGCCGTCGAGTGGAACAAGGGGCTGCTGCTGGCCCTGCACTTGGGGCGGCTGGCCGACGCCGGGAGGCTGCGCCCCGACCAGGTCAGCGTGGGCAAGCTGAACAACGTCCGGGAGGCCCTGGCCATCGCCCGGGAGTGCCGGACCATCCTGGGCGCGAACGGGGTCTCGGGTGAATACCCGGTCATGCGGCACGCCAACAACCTGGAGAGCGTGCTGACCTACGAGGGCACCTCGGAGATCCACCAGCTGGTCATCGGGCAGCGGCTGACCGGGCTTTCCGCGTTCGCCTGAGCTGCGGATTCACCCGATCGGGTCGCTCGGCGAGCGACTGTCGCACGGTGGCCGTACCGTCATTCTCAGTGGATGTGTCTGACGAGGACGGTGAGGGGCGATGGCCCGCGACGGTGACATCAACGAGCCCACCAGGGAGTTCCCGGAATACCCGACCGGCGAGTCCCTCCGGGCCCGGTCGGACGTGCCGTCCGACCCGCGGCCCGGTGCCCCGGCGTCGTCCGGCGGCCCGGTGCGCGGCCTGCTCTGGGTGCTCGGCGCGGCCGCGCTGGCCGTGGTGGTGCTGCTCGGCGTGCAGGCGACCGGCCTGCTGCCGGAGTTCCGCAACCCGTTCGCCAAGGAGCAGACCGACCGCAGCCAGCCGCCGCTGCTCAAGTCGATCCGTGACCTGAGCCGCTACGTGGCCGCCGAGGGCAACTTCCAGGTGGTCGTCGACGTGCAGAAGGACCGGCGCAACGTGCCCGACTTCCTGCTCAACGAGCGCACGCTCTTCGTCGGGGCCGGCCGCATCGAGGCGTACGTCGACTTCGCGAAGATCGCCGACGGGGCCGTGGTGGTCTCCGACGACGGCAAGTCCGTGGAGATCAAGCTGCCCGCACCGCAGCTCGGCGAGACCGACCTCGACATGGACAAGAGCTACGTCTTCGCCGAGCAGCGCGGCCTGATCAACCGGCTGAACGACCTGGTCGGCGGCGACCCCAACCGGCAGCAGCAGGTCTACCAGCTCGCCGAGGACCGGATCACCGCGGCGGCCCGCGACAGCGGGCTCACCGCCCGGGCCGAGGAGAACACCCGCAAGATGCTGGAGGGGCTGCTCCGCTCCCTCGGCTACCAGAAGGTGACCGTCACCTACACGGCGCCCTGACGCCGGCGGCGCCCGCCCCGGGTGGTCCCGGGGCGGGCGGCACGGTCAGTGACGGGCGGCCAGGTAGCGGTCCTCGTTCGGCATGAGGACCCACAGGATCAGGTAGACGATCACCTGCGTGCCGGGCAGCAGCAGCGACAGCAGGAACAGCAGCCGGACCATGCCGGCCGACATGCCGAACCGCTGGGCCAGGCCGGCGCAGACGCCGGCGAACACGCGCCCCTGGCGGGGCCGGACCAGTTTGCGACTCATCGTCGAACTCCCACTTCTGCGGCGATCCGCCGCGCTGATTCCACGGTAGGAACGGACGCGCCTCCCGCCCTCGGTCCCGAGGAGGATCGGCGACCCGGGAACCCGTAGGTGCTTTACCCCCGCGGACCCCCGCCGACGCGCCCGGGTCGTGACGGCAGGGAGACGGGTGGAGGCGCAGGCTGGGGGCGTGCCCGGGCACGGGCGGGAGGTGTCGGGGGCGGGTAGGCTCGCCGGTCGGGCGCCCACACCCCGGGTGCCGCCCGCCGCCTCCCGCACCGGGAAGCGGCACACACCGGGCCGGACCCGCACGACGGGGACGACGGCGAGGAAAGTGCAGCCATGATCAGTGTTTTCGACCTCTTCAGCGTCGGCATCGGGCCGTCCAGCTCGCACACCGTGGGGCCGATGCGGGCCGCGCGGACGTTCGTGGCCGGTCTCAAGGCCGACGGCCAGCTCGCCGACGTCGTGCGGGTGCAGGCCGAGCTGTTCGGTTCGCTGGGCGCCACCGGCCACGGCCACGGCAGCGACCGCGCCGTGCTGCTCGGGCTGGAGGGGGAGGTCCCGGAGACGGTCGACACCGACACGGTCGGGCCGCGGGTGGAGCGGATCCGCGCGCAGCGGCGGCTCAGCCTCATGGGCAGCCAGGAGATCGACTTCGACCCGGACCGGGACCTGGTGCTGCACCGCCGCCGCTCCCTGCCGTACCACCCGAACGGGATGACCTTCGCGGCCTTCGACGCGGCGGGGCAGCAGGTGCGGTCGCGCACCTACTACTCCGTCGGCGGCGGGTTCGTGGTCGACGAGGCCGCCGCCGGGGCGGACCGGATCAAGCCGGACAGCACCCGGGTCCGCCACCCCTTCCTCACCGGCGCGGAGCTGCTGTCGGTGACCACCGCCACCGGTCTGTCGATCAGCGAGGTGATGCTCGCCAACGAGCTGTCCTGGCGCAGCGAGGCCGACGTCCGGGCCGGGCTGCTGGAGATCTGGCGGGTGATGCAGGAGTGCGTGGAGAACGGCTGCGCCCACGACGGCGTGCTGCCGGGCGGGCTGAAGGTGCGCCGCCGGGCGGCCGAGCTGCGCCGCAGCCTGGAGGCGGAGGGCGACGCCACCGACCCGCTGCACGCCATGGACTGGGTCACCCTCTTCGCGCTCGCGGTCAACGAGGAGAACGCGGCCGGCGGGCGCGTGGTCACCGCGCCGACCAACGGGGCCGCCGGGATCATCCCGGCCGTCCTGCACTACTACACCCGGTTCGTGCCGGGCGCCGACGAGGAGGGCGTGATCCGCTTCCTCCTCGCGGCCGGCGCGATCGGCGTGCTGTTCAAGGAGAACGCCTCGATCTCCGGGGCCGAGGTCGGCTGCCAGGGCGAGGTCGGCTCGGCCTGCTCGATGGCGGCCGCCGGGCTGGCCGAGGCGCTGGGCGGCACGCCCGAGCAGGTGGAGAACGCGGCCGAGATCGGCATGGAGCACAACCTCGGGCTCACCTGCGACCCGGTGGGCGGCCTGGTGCAGATCCCGTGCATCGAGCGGAACGCGGTGGCCAGCATCAAGGCGATCACCGCGGCCCGGCTGGCGCTGCGCGGCGACGGGGTGCACGCCGTGTCGCTCGACAAGGTCATCAAGACCATGCGGGAGACCGGCGCCGACATGAAGATCAAGTACAAGGAGACGGCGCGGGGCGGCCTCGCGGTCAACGTCATCGAGTGTTGACCCCGAAGGGGTGACCCGGCGCGTCCGTACGGCGGGCCGGGACGCTCCGGGCGAGGATGGGACGGTGACGTCCGGCGTCGCCGCGCTCTGGTCCGCCCGCACCTCGCTGCGCATCCTGGTCCGGCGTGATCTCGCGGTGAAATACCAGCAGTCCGTGCTGGGCTACCTCTGGTCGCTCATCGAGCCCCTCGGCATGGGCCTGATCTACTGGTTCGTCTTCGGCGTGCTCTATTCCGGCGCCACCCGGCGGCACCTGGGCGACGCGGCCGGGTCGTACCCGCTGTTCCTCATCACCGGGATCTTCGCGTGGATGTGGGCCAGCTCGGCGCTGACCGAGGCGGCCAACGCGCTGACCGGGCAGGCCCGGCTGATCACCACGATGAACCTGCCCCGGCAGGTCTTCCCGATCGGCCGGGTCACCGGCCGGTTCGCCGAGTACGCCGCCGGGCTGCCCATCCTGGCCGCCATCGCGGCCCTCTACGTGGCCCACGGCCGGATCCACCTCGGCTGGACGCTGCTGGCCCTGCCGCTGGCCGTGGCGGTGCAGTTCGTCCTGCTCGTGGGGCTCGCGCTGCTGCTCTCGGCGGGCAACGTGCTGATGCGCGACATCGAGCGCATCATGCGGCTGATCATCCGGGTGCTCTTCTACGCCACCCCGATCATCTACCCGCTGAACCTGGTGCGGGACTCGGGCATGCCGGGCTGGCTGAAGGTCGCGTACGAGCTGAACCCGCTGGTCGGGATCTTCCAGCTGCACCACGCCATCTGGTATCCGGACGAGTTCCCCGACGCCCGGCTGCTCACCGTCACCGTGGCGGGCAGCCTGCTGGTGTTCGCGGTCGGCTGGTGGTCGTTCCGCCGCCTCGAACCGGCCGTGCTCAAGGAACTGTGAATGGCGGCGATCATCGAGGCGGACGGCCTCGGCATCCGGTTCGTCCGCAACCGCCGCCGGCAGCTCCGGCTGCGGGAACTGCTCATCCACCGCGGCTCCCGCGACCCGGACGCGGGCCGGTTCTGGCCGCTGCGGGACGTGTCGTTCCGGATCGAGCCGGGCGAGACGGTCGGCGTGGTCGGGCGTAACGGCACCGGCAAGAGCACGCTGCTGCGGCTGATCGCCGGGGTGCTGATCCCCGACGAGGGCGCGATCCGGGTGCACGGCCGGGTGGCGCCGCTGCTGGAACTCTCCGCGGGCTTCTCCGGTGACCTGACCGGCCGGGAGAACCTCTACCTGGTGGGCGGGCTGCACGGGTTGCCGTCGGCGTACCTGCGGCGGCACTTCGACGAGATCGTCTCGTTCGCGGGTGAGCAGGTGGAACGCGCCATCGACACCTCGGTCCGGCACTACTCGTCGGGCATGAAGGTGCGGCTGGGCTTCGCGGTGATCGCCCACCTGCCGCACCCCGTGCTGCTGGTGGACGAGGTGACCGCGGTCGGGGACGCCGAGTTCCGTGCGAAGTGCTATGCGACCATCGAGCGACTTCTCGCGGAAGGGCGCACGCTGGTGCTGGTGTCACACAACGAAAAGGACCTCACCCGGTTCTGTCGTCGGGGGCTCTACCTCGACGCCGGGCGGCTGACCGTCGACGGGACGATCGACGAGGCGCTGCGGGCGTACGCCGGCGCGACGCAGCGGTGACGCTCGCGATCGTGCTCGCCGCCGGGCCGGCGGCGGGCCTGACCACCGACGCCGGGGAGCGCCTGGCCGATCGGCTCGCCGGGCAGTGGCGCCGGGCCGGTGCGGACGAGGTGCGGGTGGTCGACGACCTGTCCGAGCTGGCCGACCTGGTGGCCGCCGCCACGGGGCCGGTGCTGGTCAGCGGGGCCGACCTGGTGGCGCACACCGCCGTACTCAGGCATCTGGCCACCAGCCCGGTCGGGCCGACGGTGGCCCTGGTGCTGACCGATACGCCGGCCGCCGGGCAGGTGACCGTCCGCGAGGAGCGCGGCCAGGTGGTGGCCGTGGGCGACCCGGCGGGCGCCACGGGCGTGTTCGGCGGGGCGCTGCGGGTCGGCCCGGCCGACCTGCCGGCCCTCGCCGCCGCCGCCCGCACGGCGGCCGGGGGCGGCGTCGACCGCCTCTTCGCCGACCTGGCCGGTTGCGGCACGCTGACCTTCGCCCACCGGGTCCGCCTGCTCGTGGCGCACCGGGTCGGCGACCCGGCGGAACTGGCCGCGGCGCAGGCCGCCGTGGCGGCGGTCGACGAGGACCGGGCCGAGCTGCGGCTGTCGGTGAAGGAGCGGGACGACTTCTTCACCACGTTCTTCGTGAGCACCTGGTCCCCGTACGTGGTGAAGGTGGCCGCCCGGATCGGCCTGGGCCCGACCGGGGTCACCATGATCTCGGTGGCCTTCGCGGTGGCCGCGGCCGTGCTGTTCGGCGCCGGCGGGCGGCCCGCGCTGGTGGCCGGCGCGGTCCTGCTCTACCTGGGCTTCGTGCTGGACTGCGTGGACGGCCAACTGGCCCGGTACACCCGGCACTTCAGCGCCTGGGGCGGCTGGCTCGACACGATGGCCGACCGGGCCAAGGAATACCTGGTCTACGCCGGTCTCGGCTACGGCGCCACGCACGCCGGCTTCCGCTACGGCTGGGCTCTGGCGATCGCCGCCATGACCCTCCAGACCGTGCGCCACATGACCGACACCTGGTACGGGGTGCTGCACGACGAGGCGGCCCGCCGCCCCCGCGCGGCCACCGGGGACGCGGGTGGCATCGGCGGCAAGCTGAACGCCGCCTCGACGAAGGTGCAGGCGGACACCGGCTCGGTGTCCTACTGGCTGAAGCGGACGGTGGTCTTCCCGATCGGCGAGCGGTGGGCGCTCATGGCGGTGGCCGCCGCGCTGTTCGGGCCGTTGGTGGCGCTCTGCGCCGTGCTGGTGTGGGGGGTGCTGGCGTTCGCGTACACCGGGGCCCTGCGCACCCTGCGCGCGCGGTGGATGCGGGTGCCGGTCATGAGCACCGTCGACACGGGCCTGCACCGCGACGACGGGTTCCTGGCCCGGACGCTGCCCGCCGCCCGGCAGCCGCTGGCGCTGGCGGCGCTCGGCACGCTGGGCGCGGCGGCGCTGCTGGTCGTCGCGCTGCGGGTGGTGCACGCGGGCGCGGACCTGAGCGCCTGGGTGGTGCCGCTCGGCCTGCTGGTGCTGCTGGGCGGGGCGCTGGGCGCGCGGGCGGCGCACGACGGGCCGCTGGACTGGCTGGTCCCGGCGGCGCTGCGGGCCGGCGAGTTTCTCTTCGCGATCGCCGTCGGGGTGGCCGGGCGGGTGCCGCCGTGGCTCATCTTCGGGTACGTCTTCGTGCTGACCCTGCACCACTACGACCTGACCGCGCGGCTGGAGAAGCGGCAGGCCGCACCGCCGCTGCACGCCGCCGCGCTGGGCTGGGAGGGGCGTTCGGCGCTGCTGACCATCGGGTCAATCGCCGGAATTGCGAGCATCGCTCTAGCTACACTCGGTGCGTACCTTCTCGTGGTTTTTGTCGCGAGCGTGGTCCTCGCCTGGGTGGTCCTGCCGGCCCGCGCCCGTGGGGGTGACCGCTCGCCGGGCTGACGGAGGGCCGGCCGGGATGACCCTGATCAGCTTCGTCGTACCGGCCTTCAAGGTGCAGGGCTACCTCCGGGAGTGTCTCGACTCGATCCTCGACCAGCCGTTCGAGGACGTCGAGGTGATCGGGATCGACGACGCCTCCCCGGACGACAGCGGCGAGATCCTGGACGAGTACGCGGCCCGCGACCCCCGGGTCCACCCGGTCCGGCTCACCGAGAACGTCGGGCTCGGTCCGGCCCGCAACATCGGGCTGGACCGGGCCGTCGGCGACTACGTCTGGTTCGTCGACGGCGACGACTGGCTGGTCCCCGGTTGCCTGCCGCACGTGGCCGACCGGCTCCACGCCACCCGACCGGACGTGCTGATCGTCGACCACATCCGGGCGCACTGGAACAACGTCGGCACGCGCAGCGCCATGCGGGACGTGTTCCCGGAGTCGCCCGGCGAGGCGACCTTCCGGCTGCGGGAGCGGCCGGAGACCCTGCGGCTGCTGCACACCGCCTGGAACCGGCTGGTCCGCCGGGAGTTCCTGGTCGAGCAGGGGCTGCGCTTCGCACCCGGCTGGTACGAGGACGTCTCGTTCAGCTATCCCGTGCTGATGACCGCCGAGCGGATCGGTGTGCTGGACCGGGTCTGCCTCAACTACCGGCAGCGCCGCACCGGGGCGATCACCCGGACGCGGGGCGACCGGCACTTCGAGGTCTTCGCCCAGTGGCACCGGGTGTTCCGGCTGATGGACCAGTGGGGGCCGGCGGTGGTGGACGGGCTGCGTCCGGCCGTCTTCGAGCGGATGATCTGGCACTACCTGACCGTGCTGGGCAACGGCGAGCGGATCGCCCCCGAGCTGCGGCCGCCGTTCTTCGAACAGATCCACGCCGACCACGCCCGGTTCCTGCCGCCCGAGGGCTACCCGGTCCCGCCCGGCCTGGAAGGGGTGAAGCACCGGCTCGTGGCGGCCGGGCGGTGGCGGACGTTCAGCGCGCTCCGGGCCGCCCACCAGGCCGAGGAGCGGGCCCGGCGCTCGGCCCGGCGGGTCAAGCGGCGGGTGCTGCCGGTGGCCCGGCGCAACGCCCGCCGGGCCCGGGACGCGGCGTTGCGCGAGTACTACCGGGCCGAGTTGCACCGCCCGCTCGACCCGACGCTCGCCGTCTACGCGTCGTACTGGTACCGGGGCTACTCCTGCAACCCGGCCGCCATCTACACGGCCGCCCGCCGGCTCGCCCCGCAGGTGCGCGGCGTCTGGATCGTCCGCCGGGACCGGGTGGCCGGGCTGCCGCCGGGCGTCGAGTACGTGGTGGCCGGCACGCCCGACTACTACCGCGTGCTGGCCCGGGCCCGCTGGCTGGTCAACAACGTCAACTTCCCGGACTTCGTCCGCAAGCGACCCGGCTCGGTGCACGTCCAGACCCACCACGGCACACCGGTCAAGGTGATGGGGCTGGACCAGCAGCGCTATCCGGTCGGCGCGATGGGCATGAACTTCGCGAACCTGCTGCGCCGGGTGGACCGCTGGGACTACAGCGTCAGCTCGAACAGCTTCTCCACCCAGATGTGGGAGCGGGCCTACCCGGCCGACTACGCCACGCTGGAGGTCGGCTACCCGCGCAACGACCGGCTGGCGCTGGCCACCGCCGAGGAGTGCCGCCAGGCCCGCGCGGGGCTGGGCATCGGCCCCGACGAGTACGTGGTGCTCTACGCGCCCACGCACCGGGAGCACCTGCCGGGCTGGCGGCCGCCGTTCGACCCGGACCGGCTGCGTGCGGTGCTCGGCCCGGCCGGGCGGCTGCTGATGCGCAGCCACTACTTCCACGATCGGGAGCGGCAGTTGCGCGGCGCGTCCGACGGCGCCGTGCTGGACGTGAGCGGATACGACCGGGTCGAGGATCTGTACCTCGCCGCGGACGTGCTGGTCACCGACTATTCGTCGGCGATGTTCGACTACGGGGTGCTCGACCGGCCGATTGTGGTCTACGCGCCGGACTGGGATGCCTACCGGGTAGCCCGGGGCGTCTACTTCGACCTGCTGGCCGAGCCGCCGGGCGCGGTCGCCGTCGACTTTCCCGGGCTGCTCGACGTCTTCCGCAGCGGCGCGGTGCGCGGCGCGGCCGCCGAGCAGGCCCGGGAGCGGTTCCGGGCCCGGTTCTGCGCATTGGAGGACGGGCACGCCGCCGAGCGGGTGGTCCGCCGGGTCTTTCTGGGCGAACCGGCCTGAAAAGGCGTTACTGAGCGGTCGCTTTACTGATGGAAGGCCGCCAATCTCGTTAATGGTTCTTTCACGAGTCGAACATGGCACGTTTACCCGATGCGCGGGCGGCATGATCCTGGCCACAGTCATTCCCGGGTTCGGCCGAGAACTGGGGAGGCAGACGGTGACCACCGTCGCGCTCAAGGATGTCACCAAGGTGTTCCAGGACGGGACAATCGCGGTCGACACCATCAATCTGGACGTCAACGACGGCGAGTTCATGGTGCTGCTCGGCCCCTCGGGCTGCGGCAAGTCCACCGTGCTGCGGATGGTCGCCGGGCTGGAGGATCCCACCTCGGGCGCCGTGATGCTCGGCGGCGAGGTGGCCAACGACCTGCCGCCCCGGGAGCGGAAGATCGCCATGGTCTTCCAGGACTTCGCGCTCTACCCGCACATGACCGTCGGCGACAACATCGGCTTCCCCCTCCGGCTCTCCGGCGTCGAGCCCGGGCCGCGCGGCGAGCGGATCCAGGACGTGGCGGGCGCGCTGGGCATCGGCGACGTGCTGGCGCGCAAGCCCAGCCAGCTCTCCGGCGGCCAGCGGCAGCGGGTGGCCATGGGGCGGGCCATAGTGCGCCGGCCAGGCCTGTTCCTCATGGACGAGCCCCTCTCCAACCTGGACAGCGGCCTCCGCGCCGAGCTGCGCGCCGAGATCTCCGGACTGACCCGCGAGCTGGGCGTCACCACCATCTACGTCACGCACGACCAGGCCGAGGCCCTCACCATGGCCGACCGGGTCGCCATCATGCGCAAGGGGGTGCTCCAGGACGTGGGCACCCCCACCCAGGTGTACGGGCGCCCCGCCACCCTCTACGTCGCCGCCTTCCTCGGCAGCCCGCGGATGAACCTGCTGGAGGCGTCGGTCTACGTCCACCTCGACCGGTACGTCACGCTGAACCTCGGCGAGCAGTCGCTCTACCTGCCGTGGGACGACATCCGCAGCCGGGCCGTGGCCCACTACCACGGCGAGCGGATCGTGGTCGGCATGCGGGCCGAGGCCCTCACCCCGGTCGCCCCGGACACCGCCGGTGACGTGCTGCACGGCCGGATCCGCTACCTGGAGCACCACGGCCACGAGTCCCTGGCCTTCCTCGACATCGGCGCCACGGCCATCGTGGTCGACGAGATGGGCAGCCGGCCCGAGGACAGCGCCCCCGGCCAGCGCGGCCTGCGCCGGTTCGGTCAGGTCATGCAGCGGCTCGCCGGCCGGCCGGCGGACGCACCCGTCTCCGCCGCGCCGAGCGGCAGCGGGAACCGCACCAGCGTGCTCCCCGACCTGGGCCGGCACCACCGCCGTCCCGCGGAGCTGGCCGTGCGGCTGGCCCCGTACCCGCAGGTGTCGGCCGGGCACCCGCTCGCCGTCCAGGTGCGGATGGACGCGCTGCATTTCTTCGACGAGCGCGGTGACCGGATCGACGTCGGCTGGCGCTGAGGTGCAAGGAAGGGCCCCCTCTTAACGCATTCGGTAGAGAAGGGGACCCCGCTTAACAGCTACGGCGGGTTGACGACCGGCCGGCGGTAGGGGCCCCAGGCCACGAACCGGCGGAACAGGTCGGCCGGCGCCGGGCCGTCGTCCGGATTCAGGCGGTAGAGGTCACGGGCCGCCTCGTGGAGCAGCCCGCACAGGTAGAGCGAGAGGCCGATCTGGTCGTCCGCGTACTCGGCCTTGAGCAGCAGGCGTGCCTGTGCGCAGGGCCACGGCTGCCCGCAGGCCCGGCAGCACCACACGGGCCGCAGCGGCGTGTGCGGCGGGGCATGTGACGGGTACGCCCTCGGCCGCTCGCCAACCGTTCCGTCCGTTGTGGTCACTTCGTTCGAGATCTTGGTACCGGGTGGCCCCTCAAGGGGCCGTTTGCCACCAAGATCTGCTTGCCGTGGTGGGTGCATGGCGCCTCGCTTCGTTGGGGTGGGCCCGCCCCGGCTCGGGGGATGGGGCGGGCCCCGGAGCGGGCCCTTGACGGGTACGGGGCGGCTCCGCTGGGTGACAGTCTGGTCACCGTGGGGCTAGGGTCGGAAGCCGTTCCGTCCCCACCAGCCCGGCCGTGCGATCGGCCACCCCCGTTGTGCAGAGGTGTGCAGATGAGCCGGATGCCGATGCTGGAACTGTTCGCCGGCGAGCTGCGCCGGCTGCGCGGCGACGCCGGGCTGTCCCAGGAGGCGTTGGGCGAGCGGGTCAACTACTCGGCCTCGCTGGTGGCGGCCGTGGAGCAGTGCCGCCGCCCGCCCCGGGAGGAGTTCGCCCAGCGCTGCGACGAGGCGCTGCGGGCCGGTGGCCTGCTGGTGCGCATCCGGGACACCCTGGTCCGCGAGAGCCTGATGCCGTGGTTCCGCGAATGGGTGAGCGTCGAGCAGGAGGCGACGACGCTGCGGAGCTTTGAGCCGCTGGTCGTGCCCGGCTTGCTGCAGACGGAGGCATACGCCCGGTCGCTGCACGAGGGTGCGAGCCCGCTCGTGGGCGACGAGATGGAGCAGCAGGTGGTCGCCCGGTTGGCACGCCAGGCTGTGCTGCACCGGCCGAGCCCGCCGCAGCTCGTGGCGGTGTTCGACTACACCGTGTTGGAGCGCCCGGTTGGCGGCCCGGAGGTGATGCGAGAGCAGTTGCGGCACCTGGTCGAAGTGGGCCGCCGGCCGCGAATCCACCTCCACCTGGTGCCGGGTGGTGTCGGTGCCTACCCAGGGTTGAACGGGGCGTTCGTGCTCGCCACCCCGCCCGATGGCGACGATGTGGGCTACCTGGATAACCAGTTGCAGGGCCACATCGTCGAGCGGACAGTCGACGTAAACTCCCTGCGGCAGATCTGGGAGTCCGTGCGCGCGGAAGCCATGCCGCACGGAGCCACCCTGGCGGCGATCTCGGAGGCGGCAGAGCGATGGACCTGACCGGCGCGATCTGGCGCAAGAGCACCCGTAGCAGCGGCAACTCCGGCAACTGCGTCGAGGTCGCAGACAACCTGCCCGGCGTGGTGGCCGTGCGGGACAGCAAGGACCGGCGCGGCCCGGTGCTGACCTTCACGCCGCTGAGCTGGGCCGCTTTCGTCGGGCAAGCCCGCCGATCGGCCCTTGCCCAGCAAGTTACTCACGAGTAGCGTCTGGGCATGTCCATCGACTCTCGCCAGGTCGCGGCCGGTCTGCTGGAGGCCGTGCCGTTCGCCCGCACGCTCGGTATCGAATTCGTCGAGGTCGCCCCCGAGGCCGAGGGCGGTGTCCGGGCCGTGGTCCGGCTCCCCGACGTCCCGGAGCACCACAACCACGTCGGCGGCCCGCACGCCGGCGCCATGTTCACCCTCGGGGAGACCGCCTCCGGTGCCGTGGTGCTCGCCGCGTTCGGGCAGGTGCTCGACCGGGCCGTACCCCTCGCCGTGACCGCCACCATCCGCTACCAGAAGGTCGCCCTGGGGCCGGTGCTGGCCACCGCGCGGCTGGGGCGCACCCCGGCCGAGGTGCTCGCCGAGCTGGACGCCGGGCAGCGGCCGGAGTTCCCGGTCGAGGTGGAGATCGGCACCGAGGACGGCACCGTGACCTCGGCGCTCACCGTGATCTGGACACTTCGCCCGAACCGCTGAGGTCCGAATCGGGTTTGCCCGGCCGGTGCCCTGGATAGATTCAGGCAATGCTGGGCCTACCCGCGCAGGTGACCGCCTGTCTCTTCGACCTGGACGGTGTGCTCACGCAGACCGCCAAGGTGCACAACGCCGCCTGGACCGAGACGTTCAACGCGTTCCTGAAGGCGCGCGCGGCGGCCACCGGCGAGCCGTTCCGCCCGTTCGACCCCGGCCCGGACTACAACCGGTACGTGGACGGAAAGCCGCGGGCCGACGGGGTGCGCTCCTTCCTGGCCTCGCGCGGGATCACCCTGCCCGAGGGGTCGCCGGACGACCCGCCCGAGGCGGACACCGTCAACGGGGTGGGCAACCGGAAGAACGTCATCCTGCTCAAGCGGATCCACACCGACGGCGTCGAGGTCTACGAGGGCTCGGTGCGCTACCTGGAGGCGGCCGTGACCGCCGGGCTGCGCCGGGCCGTGGTCTCGGCCAGCGCCAACTGCCGGGACGTGGTCGCCGCCGCCGGGCTGGAGCCGCTGTTGGAGGCCCGGGTGGACGGGCTGGTCGCCCGCGAGCGCGGGCTGCGCGGCAAGCCGCACCCGGACACCTTCCTCGCCGGTGCGCAACTGCTCGGCGTGGAGCCGGCGAACGCGGCCGTCTTCGAGGACGCGCTGGCCGGCGTCGCCGCCGGGAAGGCCGGCGGCTTCGGGTACGTGGTCGGCGTCGACCGGGTCGGCCAGGCCGACGACCTGCGTGCCCACGGCGCCGACGTGGTGGTCACCGACCTGTCGGAACTGCTGACCGGGGCCCACGCGTGATCCGGGAACGGGCGTACCCGGTCGAGCCGTGGCACGTCCGGGAGACCCGGCTCGACATGGACGTGCTGGCCCAGTCCGAGTCGGTCTTCGCGCTCTCCAACGGTCACGTCGGGCTGCGCGGCAACCTCGACGAGGGCGAGCCGCACGGCCTGCCCGGCACCTACCTCAACTCCTTCTACGAGCTGCGGCCCCTGCCCTACGCGGAGGCCGGCTTCGGCTTCCCCGAGTCCGGGCAGTCCGTCGTCAACGTCACCAACGGCAAGCTGCTCCGGCTGCTGGTCGACGACGAGCCGCTCGACGTCCGGTACGGCGAACTCATCTCCCACGAGCGGGTCCTCGACCTGCGCGCCGGCACCCTGCACCGCGAGCTGCACTGGCGCTCGCCCGCCGGCCGGGACGTGAAGGTCCGCAGCACCCGGCTGGTGTCCTTCACCCAGCGGGCGGTGGCCGCGATCCACTACGAGGTCGAGGCGCTGGACGGGCCGCTGCGGCTCATTGTCCAGTCCGAGCTGGTGGCCAACGAGACCCTGCCGCCGCAGAGCAAGGATCCCCGCGTCGCCGCCGTACTCGAATCGCCGTTGCAGGCGGAGGAGGAGCTGACCACCGACGACGGTGGCCTGCTCATCCACCGCACCAAGGTCAGCGGGCTGCGGGTCGCCGCGGCCATGGCCCACGACGTGGACGCCCCGGAGCGGGTCACCCTCGAGTCCGAGGGCTACGAGGACTGGGTGCGCACCACCATCGGCTGCGTGCTCAAGCCCGGCCAGACGCTGCGGGTGGTCAAGTACCTGACGTACGGCTGGTCCAGTCGGCGGTCGCTGCCGGCGCTGCGCGACCAGGTCGGTGCGGCGCTGGCCGCGGCCCGGCTGGACGGCTGGGACGGGCTGCGCCGGGAGCAGCGCGAATACCTCGACGAGTTCTGGGATGCCGCCGACGTGCGGGTGGAGGGTGACCCGGAGGTGCAGCAGGCGGTCCGGTTCGGGCTGTTCCACGTGCTCCAGGCCGGCGCCCGCGCGGAACGCCGGCCCATCGCCGCCAAGGGCCTCACCGGCCCGGGGTACGACGGGCACGCCTTCTGGGACACCGAGATGTTCGTGCTGCCGGTGCTCACCTACACGCAGCCGGGTGCGGTGCGGGACGCGCTGCAGTGGCGCTACTCGACCCTCGCCCAAGCGCAGGAGCGGGCCCGGACGTTGAACCTGGCCGGGGCCGCCTTCCCCTGGCGGACCATCGAGGGGGCCGAGTCGTCGGCGTACTGGCCGGCCGGGACCGCCGCGTTCCACATCGCCGCCGACGTGGCCGACGCGCTGCGCCGCTACGTGCTGGTCACCGGCGACCGGGCGCTGGAAGAGGAGATCGGGCTCGAACTGCTGGTCGAGACGGCGCGGCTGTGGCGCTCGCTCGGCCACCACGACCGCACCGGCCGGTTCCACATCGACGGGGTGACCGGCCCGGACGAGTACACCGCCGTGAAGAACGACAACGTCTACACCAACCTCATGGCACAGCGGAACCTGCTCACCGCGGCCGACTGCGCGATGCGCCACCGCGACCAGGCCCAGGACCTCGGCGTCACGGAGGAGGAGGCGGCCGCCTGGCGGGACGCGGCCCACGCCATGCACATCCCGTACGACCCGGAGTTCGGGGTGCACGGGCAGGTCGAGGGCTTCACCCGGTTGCAGGAGTGGGACTTCGAGCACACGCCGCCGGAGAAGTACCCGCTGCTGCTGCACTACCCGTACTTCGACCTGTACCGGAAGCAGGTCGTCAAGCAGGCGGACCTGGTGCTCGCCATGCACTGGCGCGGCGACGCGTTCAGCGACGCGGAGAAGGTGCGGAACTTCCTCTACTACGAGCGGCGCACCGTGCGGGACTCCTCGCTGAGCGCCTGCACGCAGGCCGTCATGGCGGTCGAGGTGGGTCACCCCGAGCTGGCCCACCGCTACCTGCGCGAGGCCGCGCTCATGGACCTGCACGACCTCAACGAGAACACCCGGGACGGCGTGCACATGGCCTCGCTGGCCGGGGCCTGGATCGCCCTCGTCGCCGGCTTCGGCGGCCTGCGCGACCACGACGGGACGCTCTCCTTCTCGCCCCGACTCTCCAGCCGGCTGAGCCGGCTGGAGTTCTCCCTCCAGTGGCAGTCCCTGCGGCTGCGGGTCGACGTCCGGCCGCACCAGACGACGTACTCGCTGCGCAACGGCGGGTCCGACACCGTGCTGGAGCTGCGGCACCACGGCGAGCCGCTGCGGGTCACCGCCGCCCAGCCGGTCACCGTGCCGGTGCCGCCGGCGCACCCCCCGGGGCCGCAGCCGGAACAGCCGCCGGGCCGGGCGCCGCTGCTGCACCTGCCCGAGAACATGGCCTGAGCGAAGCCCCGCCCCGCGTGTGCGCGGGCCGGGGCTTCGTCGGCGTACCTCAGAACTGGCGGCCGTTGGACGGCCGGCCGCCGGCGTCGCGCGGCGCCGTCGCCCGCGCGTCGTCGGCGGTGCGTGCCACGGAGGCGCGGTCCGCCCAGTCCGGCGAGCCCTTCAGCTCCTGTTTGCGGTTTTCCTGATCGGTGAGTTCCTGCTCTCGGGACCTGTCCTGTTTCGCCATGACGAGCCTCGCGATCCGTCGGGGTCCGTGGTCACCCCGCGCCTTCCCGATTCCGGCGGGCTCAACCGTCCAGGTGCCGGGCGAAGCTCAGCCGCAGGTGGTTCTTGGGCCGGGCGCCGACGATCGAACCGACCACCTGACCGTCCCGGAACACGAGCATCGTCGGCATCGACATCACCTGGTACGCCCGCGTGCTCTGCGGGTTCTCGTCCGAGTTCACGGTGACGAAGCGCAGCGCGTCGCCGAACTCCTCGGCCAGCTCCGCCAGGTGCCGGGAGACCGGGCGGCAGGGCGGGCACCACTCCGCCCAGAAGTCGACCACCACCGGCCGGTCGGCGGCCAGCACGGTGGCCGCGAAGGTGTCGTCGGTGACCGCGGTCAGTCGGCCCTGGTGCGTGTCCTGAGGCATGTTTCCTCCCGATGGGCGATCGCGCGGGCGAGCTGGTCGTGCAGCTGGTGACGGACCTCGCCGAGCCGGTCGAGGTAGTCGTCCACCTCGGCGAGCTTGCGCCGCAGCACGGCCACGGAGTCGGGGCACACGTCGCCGGAGCTGTTGCCGGCCCGCAGGCAGGCCACGAACGGCCGGATGTCGTCCAGCCCGAAGCCGACGGCCAGCAGCGCCCGGATCTCGTGCACGACGCGCAGCTCCGCCTCGTCGTAGATCCGGTAGCCGTTCGCCGACCGGCGCGGGCACACCAGCCCGTGGGACTCGTAGTAGCGCAGGGTCCGGGTGCTGGTCCCGGCCCGCTCGGCCAACTCACCGATCCGCATCCCACCCACCCCGACCTGCTGCTCGCCCCCTGACCGCCCTCACGCTAAACCTTGCCGCCGACGTCAAGGCAACCTCCGGAGGTGAGGTCGGGGTGGGTGGGGGTATGCGGCGGGTGGGAGGTGTGGGGTATGGGGGATGCGCGTGAGGTGAGCGTGCCCGTGGTGGACGGCGGCCTGGCCGCTGACGTGATCGTGCCGTCGGGGGCCGTGGGGGTGGTGTTGTTCGCGCACGGGAGCGGCAGTTCGCGGCACAGCCCGCGCAACGTGGCGGTGGCGCACGAGTTCAACGGGCGGGCGCTGGGCACCGTGCTGGTCGACCTGTTGACCCCGGAGGAGGACGAGCGGGACGCGGTCACCGCCGAGCTGCGCTTCGACATCGGGATGCTCGCCGAGCGGCTGGCCGCGATCGTGGACTGGATGGCCGGCGAGCCGACCCTGGGCCGGCTGCCCATCGGGCTGTTCGGGGCGAGCACCGGAGCGGCCGCCGCCCTGGTCGCCGCGGCCGCCAGGCCGGACCAGGTGGGTGCCGTGGTCTCCCGTGGCGGCCGCCCGGACCTGGCCGGCAGCTCGCTCTCGGCGGTACGCGCCCCGACGCTGCTGATCGTCGGTGGGCTGGACGAGGAGGTGATCGTCCTCAACGAGCAGGCCGCGGCGGAGCTGGGCGACGTCGCCGAGCTGCGGATCGTGCCCGGGGCCACCCACCTGTTCGAGGAGCCGGGCACCCTGGAGCAGGTGGCCGACCAGGCCGGGACCTGGTTCACCACCCACCTGCGCCAGCCACACCCGGCCTGAGCGGGCCGGAGCCGGGCCGGTCGGTCGCGCGGGTCAGTCGGGCCGGGCGGCTCGGTGGCGTTGCACGGTGTCCAGCACCCGCCAGGTGACCGCGGCGATCGGCACCGAGACGAACGCGCCCGCGATGCCGGCGATCAGCGTGCCGGCCGTGACCACCACCAGGATGACCGCCGGGTGGAGCTGGACCTGCCGTTTCATCACCAGCGGCTCCAGCAGGTTGCCCTCGATCTGCTGCACGGCGATCACCGCGGCCAGGGTCAGCAGGGCGGTGGTGGGGCCGTTGGCGGCCAGGGCGACCAGCACCGCGATCGCGCCGGCCACGGTGGCGCCGATGATCGGCACGAAACCGCCGAGGAAGGTGATCAGCGCGAGGGGCAGGGCCAGCGGGACGCGCAGCACCACCAGCGCCAGCCCGATGCCGATCGCGTCGATGGCCGCGATGATCATCGTGCCGCGGCTGTACGCGCTCAGCGTCCGCCACCCGGCCCGGCCCGCCTCGGCGGTCACGTCGCGGCGTGGGCCGGTCATCCGGCGCAGCACCCAGTGCCACATCGACCGGCCGTCCTTGAGCAGGAAGAAGAGCAGCACCAGGCCGAGCAGGATCGAGCCGGCCACCTCGGCGGCCGTCCGGGCCCCCGCGACCGGGTCGGGGGCGCTGCCGCTCAACCCCTCCCGGATCTGCGTGATCTGGCGGTCGAGCTGTTCGTCGGTGACCGGCAGGCTGGAGGTGACGAAGTCGCGGCTGCGCTCCAGGCCCTGGTCGAGTTGCTGGCTCAGCTCGCCGAACTGGCTCGCGGTCAGGTTCCCCACCAGCGCACCGACGCCGAACAGGACGCCGAGCAGCAGCAGGACGCTGAGCAGGGCGGCCAGCGCCCGCGGCACCCGGAGCCGGCGCAGCCCGAGCAGCACGGGGTCGAGCAGCGCGGTGAGGAAGAGCGTGCCGGCCAGCGCGACGGCCAGCGGGGCCAGCAGCACCGCGATCTTCCCGAGCAGCCAGAGTGCGGCGACCACCACCACGAGACAGGCGCTCCAGGTGACCGCCGTCCGTACCGGCCACGGCAGCCCGGCCCAGGTCTGCCGTGGGCCCGCCGCCCTGCTCCGCGCCGCCGGTTCCGGCGTCCCCGCGTCCTCGTCCACGTCGCCTCCTCGATCGTGGCCGTTGGTACCCGACGCACGCGGATCCGACACCCGGGCGCCTTCGGGACGCGGCGTGTTTGTGCCGCCGGCCCCAGGGAAGGCATTCACGGTATCGAAGGGAGAACCGACATGAGCGACTTCATGGACAAGGCCAAGGACTTCGCCGACAAGCACGACAAGCAGGTCGACCAGGGGATCGAAAAGGGCGGCGACATGGCCGACAAGCGAACCCAGGGCAAGTACGACGAGAAGATCGACAAGGGCGTCGACATGGCGCAGCAGCGGACCGGCGAGGGCGACACCGGCCGCTGACCGCGATCCGATCCCGGGCCGTCCCGCACGGCGGCCCGGGATCGTCGTGTCGAAACCGGAACGACCCTCTGGTTTCCATCGACCGTTCTCGCTACCATGCGCAGTCGGGGCATGACTCAGCGTCGAGTCGTGCGGAGCCGACCGCACCGCCCGCGGTGCCGTGGACGAGAGCGAGCCAGCCGGTGACCGACACTTCCCAGGCGACCATCCCGCAGCGCTACCCGTTCAACGCCCCTGTCCGGCTCGACCTGGACGCCCGCTACGCCGAGCTGCGCGAGCAGCCGCTGGTCCGGGTCCAACTGCCCTACGGCGAGCCCGCCTGGCTGGCCACCCGGTACGCCGACGTGAAGACGGTGCTCGGCGACCCCCGGTTCAGCCGGGCCGCGTCGGTCGGGCGCGACGAACCCCGCAACACCCCGCGCCAGCAGGAGACCGGCATCCTCTCGATGGACCCGCCGGAGCACACCCGGCTGCGCCGGCTCGTGGCGAAGGCGTTCACCGCGCGCCGGGTCGAGGAGCTGCGGCCGCGCACCCGGGCGGTGGCCGACGAACTGGTCGACGGGCTGCTCGCCGCCGGGCCGCCCGCCGACCTGGTGGCGCACCTGGCCACGCCGCTGCCCATCCGGGTGATCTGCGAGCTGCTCGGCGTGCCCGTGTCCGATCAGGACAAGTTCCACACCTGGTCCGAGGCGATCGTCTCGACCACGTCGCTGGAGCCGGGGCTGGCCCAGCACTACCTCGACAACCTGCTCGCCTACATGGGCGCGCTGGTCGCCCGGCGCCGGGTCGAACCCGCCGACGACCTGCTCAGCGCCATGGTCCGGGCCCGCGACGAGAACGCCGACCGGCTCACCGAGCAGGAGATGGTCATCCTCGCCGCCGGGCTGCTCGCCGCCGGCCACGAGACCACCGTGACCCAGATCCCCAACATGGTGTACGTCCTGCTCACCACCCCCGGCGCCTGGGACACCCTGCGGGACCGGCCGGAGCTGGTGCCGGCCGCCGTCGAGGAGCTGATGCGGTTCATCCCGCTCGGCGCCACGGCGGCCTTCCCCCGCTACGCCACCGAGGACATCGAGCTGGGCGGGGTGCTGGTCCGGGCCGGTGAGCCGGTCGTGGTCAACATCGCGGCGGCCAACCGGGACGACACCGTCTTCGCCGACGCCGACCGGCTCGACCTGACCCGCGAGGTCAATCCGCACCTCGGCTTCGGGCACGGCGTGCACCACTGCGTCGGCGCTCAGCTCGCCCGCATGGAGCTGCGGGTGGTGCTGGAGACCCTGCTCGACCGGGCGCCGGGGCTCCGGCTGGCCGTGCCCGTGGAGGAGCTGACCTGGAAGAGCGGCCTGCTGGTGCGGGGCCTGCTGGCCATGCCGGTGGCCTGGGGAACCGGGCCGGGGGAGGACGGGTGAGCGGAGTGAGCGAGTGGCGGCTGCACGTCGACCCGACCCGGTGCATCGGGTCGGGGATCTGCGCCGGGGTGGCGCCGGGGCACTTCGTGCTGGTCGACGGGCTGTCCCGGCCGGTGGCCGAGCGGATCGCCGCCGACGAGTCGGTGCTGGACGCGGCGGAGTCCTGCCCGCTGGAGGCGATCGTCGTCTCCGAGGTGGACAGCCTCCGGCGGATCGCCCCGGAGGGCTGACCGGTCACCAGCCGGGGTAGCGCGCGCCGTTCACGTTGACCCGCAGGCTGAACAGCGAGCTGGAGGCGCAGATGTAGAGCTGGTTGCGCTTCGGGCCGCCGAAGGTGAAGTTCGCAACCACCTCCGGCAGGTGCAGCTTGCCGAGCAGCGTGCCGTCCGGGTCGAAGCAGTGCAGCCCGTCGTGCGCCGCCGCCCAGACCCGGCCGGCGTCGTCGAGGCGTACGCCGTCGAAGGAGCCGGCGTCACAGGTGGCGAAGACCTCGCCGCCGCGCAGCGCGCCGCCCCCGGTCACCGTGAACCGGCGCAGGTGCTTCGCCCGGGTGTCGACCACGTAGAGCAGGGACTCGTCGGGGTTGAACGCCAGCCCGTTCGGCTGCCCGAAGTCGTCGGCGACCAGGCGCACCTCGCCGTCGTGCGGGTCGACCCGGTAGACGTGGTTGCCGCCGATCTCGCTCTCGGCCCGGTGGCCCTCGTAGTCGCTGTCGATGCCGTAACTGGGGTCGGTGAACCAGATCGAGCCGTCGGAGTGCTCGACCACGTCGTTGGGGCTGTTCAACCGCTTGCCGTGCCAGCGCTCGGCGAGCACCGTGTCGGTGCCGTCGACCTCGGTCCGGGTGACCCGCCGGGCGCCCTGCTCGCAGCTCACCAGCCGCCCCCGCCGGTCGACGGTGTGCCCGTTGGCGTAGCCGGCCGGCTGGCGGAACACCCCGACCGCGCCGGTGGTCTCGTCCCAGCGCAGCAGCCGGTCGTTGGGGATGTCGCTGAAGACCAGGTGACGCCCGGCGGGGAACCAGGCCGGGCCCTCCAGCCAGCGGCCACCGGTCCAGAGGCACTCCGTCCACTCGTCGCCGTTGACCCGGCGGAACCGCTCGTCCCGCACCTCGAACCGCGTCCTGAACCGATCCACGCCGACCGCCTCCGCCCGTGACTGACGTCCGGCCTGACGCTAACAAGCCGCACGGGCAGGTCTGGTGCCGGAGCGGCGGCCATGCCCCCCGTGCCGGGAGCGTGGCCGCCGCGACCGGTGGTCAGGACTTCTCGCGCAGCTCCCGCATCGAGGTGGGCCGGCCGCTGAGCGCGTCGCGCATCCGGTCGACCAGGCCGGCGCCCGGGGCGAGCAGCTTGTTCGCCGGCGGGTGGTCCGGCGCGGCCGGGTGCGGCCGGGTCGGCGCCGACTTCTTCGCCGCCTCCACCTTGCCGGCCAGCTCGACCAGTTCCTCCCTCGCCCAGGCCGCGCGCAACCGGGGGAAGAGTTCGTTCTCCTCGTCGCGCACGTGGTGCCTGATCGTCGCCGTGAGGTGGGCCAGCAGCTCGTCGAAGCGCGGGTCGGAGGGGTCCACCGACTCCAGTTCCTTCATGGTCCGCTCGGCGTCGGCGTGCTCGGAGATCTCGTGCTCGGCGAGCTGGTCGCCGTCGGGAAGCGCCTTGCGGGCGGCCGGGTAGACGTGGGCCTCCTCGGCCACCGCGTGCCGGACC
This sequence comes from Micromonospora sp. NPDC005305, assembly GCF_040607315.1. Taxonomy (NCBI): domain Bacteria; kingdom Bacillati; phylum Actinomycetota; class Actinomycetes; order Micromonosporales; family Micromonosporaceae; genus Micromonospora; species Micromonospora sp. NPDC005305. Next base: position 88,771 of record NZ_JBEXGL010000010.1, read on the forward strand.
AGCTCCGCGATCATCACGTCGGCGAGCTGCCGGCGGTGCTCGGGGGTGCCCTGCCGGCTCTCCAGCTCGACGAAGATCGCCTCGACCTCGTGGTGGTCCGTCATCAGGACGTCGACGACGTCCCGCTCCGTCTCTACGTCGGTCATCTCAACAGCCCCTTACCGGTGGGTTGCGGAACGGCTCGTCTGGCCACTACCCCCGGGCGAACGGTCCAACCAGGCAACTGCCGTTGCCCCGGGCGACAAGAGTCCCGGCAACGGCCGCCCTCCGTTAATCTGACGGCCAACTGCCCGGCCGGTGGCTGCGGTTGCGTGATGGCTGCCCAGCGTTCCATCCGCCAGGAGGACACCCGTGACTTTCCGTTCCAGCCGCTGGCTGCTCGCCCCCGTCGTCGCGGGGGTGGTGGCCGCCGCCGGACTGAGCCTGGCCAACCCGATCACCGACGCCGACGCCGGCGCGGCGAAGGGCAAGGCCCGCAACGTCATCTTCATCAACGGCGACGGCATGTCCGCCGCCCAGCGCGAGGCGGCCCGCCTCTACCTGGCCGGGCTCGACGGCCAGCTCACCATGGACAAGCTGCCGTACTCCGGCCAGCTCACCACCAGCCCGCACGACCCGAAGACGCCGATCACCGACTCGGCCGCGGCGGCCACCGCCTGGGCCACCGGCGAGAAGACCTACAACGGCGCGATCAGCGTCGACGTGGACGGCAACCCGCTGCCCACCCTCGGCGCGCAGGCCAAGGCGGCCGGCAAGTCCACCGGCCTGGTCACCACGGCCCAGGTCACCGACGCCAGCCCGGCCGCGTTCTTCGCCAACACCGCCGACCGCGGCGCGCAGGACGAGATCGCCCGGCAGTACCTGGACGTCACCCGGCCGGACGTGATCCTCGGCGGTGGCGAGGACTGGTGGCTGCCGGCCGGCAACGGCGGCGCGTACCCGGACAAGCCGGCCGAGGACCCCTCCGAGGCCAGCAAGGGCACCAAGGGCGACCTGATCGCCAAGGCCAAGGCCAAGGGCTACCGGTACGTCTCCACCGCGGCGCAGCTCCAAGCCGCCAAGGGCGGCAAGCTGCTCGGTCTCTTCGGCAACGAGGAGCTGTTCCAGCAGCGGGCCGAGGGCCAGGGCGACGTCTACGCCCCGCCGGCCAGCCTGGCCACGATGACCGAGAAGGCGCTCTCGACGTTGTCGACGAACAAGAAGGGCTTCTTCCTCCTCGTCGAGGAGGAGGGCATCGACGAGTTCGCCCACGACAACAACGGCACCCGGATGCTCCAGGCGCTCGGCGAGCTGGAGAAGGCCGTGGCGGTCGCCCGCAACTTCGCGGCCACCCACCCGGACACCCTCGTTGTGGTGACCGGCGACCACGAGTGCGGCGGCCTGACCGTCGAGGACACCGCGACCTCCGACGAGTCCGGTGACGGCATCTCGGCCGAGGACGGGCCGTTCCCGATCAAGGGCAGCAGCCAGACCTTCAACCTGGACTGGACGACCAGCGGTCACACCGGCGCCGACGTGCCGGTGACCGCGTACGGGCCGCTGGCCGAGCAGTTCACCGGCAAGCACCCGAACACCCACGTGCACGACGTGCTGTCCCAGATCCTCACCCGCTGACCTCCGGCTCCCGACGCCCTCCCGTCCCCGTGGCGGGAGGGCGCCGCCGGGTCAGCGCCCCCGAGCCGGCTCGCGCAGCAGGTCGGGCAGCTCGCCGAGCGCGGTGAGCGCCCGGCCGGCCCAGGCCGGGTCGCTGTCGTTGTGCTCGGTGGTCCGGACCACCGTCATGCCGACCGCCGCGGCGCCGGCCAACTCGCCGTCGGCGCCGTCGCCGACGAAGACGCAGTCGGCCGGCTCGAAGCCGAGGCGTTCGGCCGCCAGCCGGTAGATCGCCGGGTCGGGCTTGGCCAGGCGCACGTCGCAGGAGAAGACCGCCACGTCGAAGCGGCGGGCCACCCCGGTCGACGGCCACGCCTCGGCGGTTTCCGCGGTGGCGTTGCTGACCAGCCCGATCGGGTGGCCGTCGGCGCGCAGCGCGTCCAGCACCGCGACGGTCGACGGCGGGACGCGGGCCAGCAGCCGCCGGGCCAGTGCGCGGCGGTGCGCCGCCGCCCGGGCCACCTGCTCCTCGGTGGGCGCGCCGCCGAGCCGCCGGGCCAGGACGCGGACTGTCTCCGCCGCGTCCCAATGGGTCATCCGGTCCCGCCAGGTGGCGTGGTACGCCTCGACCAGCGCGGCCGGCTCCACCCCCACCATGAGCGCCATCTCACCGACCACCCGGTCCCGCTCGGGGTCCCCGCCGGGCACCAGGGTGTGGAACAGGTCGAAGATCACCGGTCGCGGCACGGTCAGACTCTAGCGGGACCGTCCGGGGCCGGGGACGCAGAGGGCCGGCCTCCCGCTCGGGGAGACCGGCCCTCGCTCGGTTCGGTCAGGAGCTGTAACCGCGGCCGGCGATCCAGTTGGCCAGCTCGGTCACGTCCATCCAGTACGTCGGCTCGTTCGGGCTGGCCGGGTCGGCGATCAGCACCGTGTTGCCGTCGTCCTTGTACTGCACCACGGTCAGGTAGTGGCCGGGGTAGCTGTGTTCGACACCGTCGATGTCCAGCGCGCCGCCCAGGATGTTGGCGACGACCGGCCGGTCCTGGTCGACGGCGGCCCTGACGTCCGCCCGCAGGCGCTCGACCTGCTCCTTGGTGGCCACGTCGTCCCGGATCTCGGTGGTCTTGTACTTGCCGCCGGTGTACTCGTTGAGCACCCGGGTGATGTCGAGGGCCGAGTCGGTGCCGTTCTCGGTGGTGCCCAGCTTGGCGGCCAGCTCGTCCTGGCTGACCTCCTTGCCCTCGGCCGACAGCGCGATGCGGGTCGAGGCCGGGCCGCAGTAGAAGAAGTTCGGCTGCGCCTCGTACTCGTAGCCGGCGCTGCGCTCGCCCTTGCCCTTGAGGGCGGCCGACGGGGCGGCCTGCGCCGCCACGGCCGGACCCACGACGGTCCCGCCGCACATCACCAGGCCGGCGACGGACAGCATGCTCTTACGGAAGATCGAGTTCATGTCGAAGCTCCATTCGGGGGTTGACGTCTCCGGGTTTCGGAGACGCGGCACCGGGAGTGGCGCTCGGCGTGCCTCGGGGGATCTCGGTGCGCACTGGAGGCGCTGCCCCACTCGCTCACCGGGGGCGGCGGACCGGCTGCCCGCTCGCTCGTATCGCTCGTACGGAAGGTGCAACGGACCGCCGCCGGTCCGGATTTCCGCAGGTGGCGGCCGTCACGGTTTAACCGGACACCGCGCGCGGGCGGGTGGTCGACGCGGTGACGGGCGGGTCAGGTGGTGACCGTGGGAAGGCTGCCGAGGAGGCGGGTCACGGCGATCTCGATGACGACCCGCTGCGGATTCGGACGGGGGATGCGGTAACGGACGGCGTACCGCCGCTCGGCCTCCGCCACCGACTCCGGGTCGCGGCGCAGCACCGCCCGGCCCTCCACGGTCAGCCACCAGCGGCCGTCGAGGTGGCACACCGCCACGGGCGTGCCCGCCGCGCCGGCCGCCGCGACGTGCCGGGCCTTCGCCGAGGCACCCGAGGTGATCACTCGGGCCAGGCAGGCGTCCGCGTCGAAGGTGACCCCCACGGGTACGACGTGTGGGGTGCCGTCCGCGCGCAGCGTGGTCAGCGTGGCGAGATGCCGGTCCCGGAAGAACCGGGCGACCCGCTCGTCATGTGGGTCCAGCCGGTGGTCGCCCGCCATGTGCCGTCCTCGGTGCGCTCGTGCGGGCCGACCGCCGGCCCCGCGCCGATCATGACACGGGGCGGTGCTCCCGGCCCGTGCCCGGCGGCGAGTCCGACCGGTCGGGCAGCGCCCGCTGCGCGGCCCGGTGCTTCGCGGCCAGCCGGCCCAGGTAGATCAGCGCCCCGGCCAGCACACCCATGTCGTCCAGGTAGATCGGGTCGGGGAGCACATCCACCGGCAGGATCGTGTAGATCAGCGCACCGTAGAAGGCGACCTTGCCGCCGACCCCGAGCGCGCCCAGCATGCGACGGGTGCGGACCACCCGGACGGCCAGCAGCACCGCCCCGACCAGCGTCGCCAGCGCGGCGACGGCGGCGAGCACGACGAGTATCCAGGCTTCACGGGACACGAGGTCACGCTAACCGAGCCGGGCCAGCTCCGCCTTCTCCGCCGTCCGGGTGTCCGGCGCCTCAGTACGCCGGGACGGCCGCCCGCCCCCTGGCCACCGGGGTCAGCTCACGGGTGACCTCGGCTGCCCGGGCGGAGGTCGGCAGCTCACGGGTGGCCTCCGGCCCGGTCAGGTCCACGATCGACAGCGCCGGCTGCGCCTCGGTGACCGGTCGGGTCGCGGCGTACGCCTCGTCGCGCAGGCTCCGCGCGGCGGCGGCGGCCAGCTCGGCGGCCCGCCAGGCAGCCTGCTCCCGCTCCCGGGCGGCCTCCTGCCGGGCGCGGAGGTTGTCCCGGACCAGCCGGCGCAGCAGCAGCTCCTGCTCGACCGGGTGCCGGCTCGGATCCCAGCCCTGGTGGCCGAGGATGTCGCTGAGCTGCTGCACGGTGATCTCCTTGCGCCACTGGGCGTCCAGCGCCGCCCGGTGCAGCCAGCGCTCCCGGTCCACGTACTCGGCGGGGGTGCGGGCGGTGCGGGGCAGGGGCAGCGCCGCGGCGGCGGCCAGCCGGCGGACATCCTCCTCCGCCGCCTCGGACGCCCGCCACGCCTCCTCGACCTCCTCCTGCGCGGCCAGCCACTCGGTCCGGCGCCGCTCGGCGGTCGCCGCCGCCCGGGACGCGGCCACCGCCACCTCCTGCGCGTACCGGGACTGCTCCCGGGCGTGCTCGCGGGCCTGCGCGGCCAGCTCGATGCTGCTCGGCCGGGCGGCCTCGCTGATCCGGTCGCCGAACACCGACCGGAACCGGTTCGGGCGGACGATCAGGGCGGCGACCACGGTCGCCGCCACGGCGAGCAGGGCCAGCCAGATCACGGCGGCTCGGGGAACGTCGGGCAGGACGGTGGAGAAGACGGTCTGCATCACCAGCACCTCGTGGTGGAACGGTCGGAGTCAACGGTCGGGGCCCGGTCGACGGGCGGGGTCGCGGCGGCACGCGACGGGGGGAGCGGCGGGCGCGGTCGAGGGGCGCCCGGGGCGTACCCGGGTCGGCGCGGTCAGGCGCGCGGCGGCCCGCGGCGGGCGATGGCGGCCCGGCCGGGGTCGGCGGCGGCCATGTGGGCGGAGTCCGCCACGACGGCCGCGTCCGCCACCGGTGCGGAGGCGTCGGTGATGGCCCGGTGCGGCGGCCCGGCCAGGGCCGGCGCGGCGAGCGGGTGCCGGACGGGCGAGTCGGCGGCGGGCCGGATGCCGGACGCCCGGCGGACCGGGCCCATGTCGACGGGGGCGGCGGCCGGAACGTCGACCCGGAGGTCGACGGCCGGGCGGGCCGTCGCGGTCGGGTGGAGGTGGTCGGCGGCCGGCGTGGCGGCCGGACCGGTGACGCCGGCGATGAGCGCGAGGGCGGTCACCGCCGTGCGGGCGATCCTGCGCAGCGTGGCCGTCCAGAGGGACGAGGCGAACGCTACGGGCAGCACCGTTTCAACCTATCGGTCAGCTCCGCCTCGTGCAGCTCGACGATCTTTCCGGTCGACGTGACCCGTCCCACGATTCGCTGTGGACGAACCCGGTCCCGTAGGGCGGCCGGCGCGGGGGTGGACGCGAAACGGCGCGGCGCCCCGGTGGGGGACGCCGCGCCGTCGTGAACCTGCGGTCAGTTGCCGCCGAGCACCGGCGGCGGTGCCGCCTCGCCGTCGGACCAGACCATCTCGTCCTCGGTCAGCCAGGTCAGCCGGCCCTCGGACTCGTCGTCCTCGGTGCCACGCGCGCCCAGCACACCGTTGCGGCCGGCCATCGCGGGCCGCCCGGTCGTGCCGCCCTTGCCGGTGGAGCGGCTCTCCGTCTCGACCGTCACGCCGCGCCCCGAGGCCAGGCGGCCGGTGCCGGCGGCCGACCGGTTCTCGGCGCCGATCCCGCCGACCCGGCCGGAGGTCGCCGAGCCGCCACCCGAGCCGGCCAGCGACCCGGTGCCGCCCAGCACGCCGGGCGTGCCGTAGAACGAGCCGCCGCCCCCGGCGGTCGGCAGGGTCGCGTTGGTGCCGCCGAGCCCGGGGCCCGCCGCCAGGCCGGTGGTCGGGCCGGTCGCGGTCAGCGGGGCCGCACCGGCGAGCGAGGTGCCGGTCGGCTCGACCGTGCCGCCCGCGCCGATGGTGCCCGGGCTGCCCGCGCCGGGCTGGCCGCCGGTCGTGCCGCCGCCCGTCGTGTCGCCACCCACCGTGCCGCTGCCCGGGGCGGTGTGGTGCACGCCCGAGGTGCTCGCGGTGGCGTTCGCCGCGGGACCGAAGCTGCCCACGCCCGGCGCGGCCGACGGCGTGCTCACCGAGGGGCCGCTGCGCAGCGTCGGGTTCGTCGGGTCGCCGTCACCCGGGAGCCCCGAGTCCGGCGCCTCCGGCACGACGATCCGGCCGTAGGCCGAGAAGTCGTAGCCCTCGGCCAGCTTGGCGACGACCTGCACCATCCGCTGGTGCGCCTTCTCCTGCTCGGCCTTGTCCTGCTCGTGGCCGACGATGCCGCCGACCAGCGCGCCCGGCACACCACCGACCAGGAACCCCTTGCCGGCGCCGGAGAGCAGCTTGTCGTTGTCGTCGGTCTCCTCGGGGCTCTCCGCCTTCGCCTGGGCGGTGCGCAGCTCGCTGGCCATCATGTCGAGGCCCTGCCGGATGCCCGTCATGCCCTCGGCCAGGTTGCCGGAGTAGTCGGCGACCAGGTTGAGCCGGCGGTGGAACTCGCGGGCGGCGTCACCCGTCCAGGTCTTCAGCAGCGCGTCCAGGTCGGCGGTCAGATCCCGGCTGAGGTCGTCGAGGGTGCCCTTCATCGACGTCCACTGGGCGCTCAGCCCGTCGATCTGCTTCGGGTCACCGGCGTTGACGCCCTGGTAGAGCTCCTTGTGGCTGACGTGCTCGTAGCGCTGGGTGTATTCAGACACGCGGATCCTCTCCCTTCGGCTTCATCGCCTCGGTCAGCCCGGAGAGAGCGGCGACGATGTCGGCCGCGGCGGCGGCGTTGCGTGCCTCGGCCGTCCGGTAGTTGGTCATGATGCTCTTGGTGGCCTTCTGGGCTGCCACGATCGCCCGCCGCAACCGCTCGACGTGGTTGGCGTAGCTCTGGTGCGTCTCGGAGTAGCGACGGGAGTTGTCGTTGGCGTCGGTGAACGTGCCGAGTGCCGGCGGCCGGCACTGCATCTCGGTGTTGAGCTTCTTCAACACCGACTCCGCCTCGCTCAGCCGGCGCTCGAGCCGCTGGTGGAAGTCCTCCAAGGACAGTACGTCCACTGTCGTGCGCCCGGTCATGGCTGCATCCCCGTAGTCATCGTCGAGAACCGTTGGCCACGTTCAGGTTAGTCGACACGGGCCAGCCAGGGCGACCCGTCATCCGGCCCTATCCACTTCGGACCGTGCCCGCCCCGGTCATCCGCCCTGCGCAGGGGCCGTGCCGTCGCCCGGTCCCGAGGTCGCGCCGCCCCTCGGCACCGCACCCTCATCGAACTGGTTCATCGCGTCCGCGCGCTCCAGGGTCGGCCCGGTCGGCACCAGCGCCAGCAGGGACGCGGGCACCGCGAGCGGGCTCACGTCGCCGTATCCCAGGGCGCTCTTCGCGTCGCCGGAGGCGGTGCCGAGCGGGTAACGGACACCCTGCGCGGTGATCAGGTAGACCGTCGAGCCGGCCGCCGCCTTGCCGGTCTCCCCGGCGGTGGCCTGCACCAGCACCCCCTTGCCGCCGGGCAGCAGCACGCTCTCGGCCGTCCGGACGGCGTCCCGGTCGCTCTGCCGCGCCGCCACCCCGGTCGACGCGGTCAGCTCGGCCGGCGGCTGGTCGAAGACCTCCAGCGTGGTGGTCGGCTGGCCGGCCGGCCCGGAGCGGTACGTGGCGCAGAGCACCGTCCGCCCGGCGCGGACCTCGTGCACGGTGGGCAGCCGGTCCGGCAGGCCCTCGGCCTCCAGCCGCTGGTCGGTGAGAAGCTGGCCGGCCTGGTCCGGCGTGATGTCGGTGACCTGGCCGCCGCCGCCCAGCAGCAGCAGCGCGGTGACCTCCCGGATCGCCACCAGGCCCTGCTTGGCCAGCACGTAGTACTGGCCGGCGGCCCGGTAGACCTGGCCGACCCGGGCCGGGCGGTCGCCCACCGTCAGCCCGCTCGGGTCGCCCTCCCCGTCGATGGTCGGCTTGCGCAGTGCCGGGCCGACCGGCACCGCGTTGAGCAGCTGCTGGCCGACCGTGAGGGTGGTCGCGCCGGCCATCTTCAACGCCACCAGCGCCTGCTCGTCCCCGACCACCCGCAGCCGCGCGCCGCCGGTGAGCAGGTAACGCGCGTCGTTCAGCTTGACCAGGACCGCCCGGTCGGTGAGCGGGGTGCCGCCGGGCAGCGGCCGGTCGATCACCAGGCGGGTGGTGGAGCGCTGCGGGTCGTTCGGGTCGGGCACGTCGCACACCGACCAGGGGAGCCCGACCAGCGACTTCCGGTCCGGCACGGCGTCCGGCGCGCCCACGATGCCGACCGCCCGGCCCCGCGGCCGGTCCTTGATCGAGGCCTGGGACATGGTGCGGACCGGCGCGCCGGCGTCGTTGAGGATGAGCCGGGCCGAGGCGTAGTTGAGCGTCGGGTGCAGCACCTTGTCGTCGGTGAAGACGTAGGTCGCCCCGGTCTCCCGCTCGATTACCAGCGTGTTCGGCTCCAGCGGGGCGGAGTTGCTGGTGAACTGCCCGTACGCCCCCGCGCCGCCCAGCACGACGGCGGCCGCGATGACGCTGCCGAACACCGCCATGCCGAGGCGCCGCATCGGCAGGTCGTTGGTCTCCGGATCGCCGGAGAGCAGCGCCGAGACGATCCGGCGGGTGACGAAGCGGTACGCCTGCACCTGATCGCGGCGGGTCCGCATGACTAACCTCCGGCAGGGGTGGGTCCGCGGCGATCAGGTCCGAACTCCGCCGCGGGCTTCCCTACGATAAGGGGCCGTCGACGGTTCACCGGGACCCCGCCCGCCACCCGGCGACCCACCGCACCGGCGGATGCCCAGGATGTCCAGAAGGGACGCTCACCGATGACCCAGGTCCAGGCGCCACCCGGTCGTACGGCCACCGCCTCCGCCGCGCCGGCGGACCGACCGGTCACCCCGGTCGACCGGCGCCGGCGCGGCCGGCTCGGCCCGGTCTTCGTCGGCCAGCTGGTGGTGCTGGAGTGCGCCGTGCTCGCCGTCTGGTTCGCCACCGGCGGCCCGGCCTGGCTGCTGGGCGTCGTCGCCGCGCTGGCGCTGCTCGCCGTGGTGGCCGCCTTCGCTCGGCGTGGCGGCCGGTGGTGGTACGAGGACCTCATGCTCCGCCGCCGGCTGCGCCGCCGCCGCGACCGCGCCCGGGGCGCCGCGCCGGCCGGCGACCCGCGGCTGGCCGCGCTCGCCCCGGAGCTGTCCGTCGTCGAGCTGACCGAGCGCGGCACCCGGCTCGGCATCGGCCAGGACGACCGGGGCTGGTTCGCCGCCGTCGCGCTGACCGGCCGGCCCGGCGCCCCGGCCGGGTCGGTCGAGGCGGCGACGGTGGACGAGGCGATCGCGGTGCTCGCCGACTTCTCCGGGCCGGTCACCCAGACCCAGGTCGTCTCGCACACCCTGGTGTGGTACCCCTCGCCGGGCGCGCCCCCGGCCGCGCACCGCACGGTCTGGGTGGCGCTGCGCCTGTCGGTCGCCGACGCCCGCGCCGAGACGGTGAGCCGGGGCGGCGGCATGCACGGCGTGCACCGCACGGTCGCGGCCGGCGTCGGCCGGCTCGGCAAGGCCCTCAACGCCGCCGGCCTCGGCCACCGGGTGCTCGGCCGGGACGAGCTGCACGCGGCGGTCGTCTCCGGCGCCGGCCTCGACCTGGCCCCGGAGTCACCGGTGGAGAGCTGGAACAGCCTGCGCGGCGGTGGCTGGACCCAGCGCTGCCTGGCGCTGCGGGTCCGCCCCAACGGCTCGCTGGGCGCGCTGGTGGACGCGGTGACCGCCACCTCCGCCCCCTCGCACACCGTGGCGGCCGTGGTCCTCCCCGGCGGCCGGCAGCTCCCGCCGCTGCTGCGGGTGGCCGCCATGGACGGTCACGCCGAGGCGCTGGTGAAGGCGGTCCGGGACGTGGCCCGCCGCTCCGGCGTGCCGGCCCGCCCGCTCGACGGCCAGCACGGCCCGGCCGTCTACGCCACGGCGCCGGTGGGCACCGCGATGGGCACGGTCACGGTCGAAGGTTGACGATCCAGCCGTAGAGGCCGCACACCCAGACGGCCAGCGGCACCAGGGCGACGATCAGCAGGATCTCGACGATGTCGAGGGTGCGGCCCCAGACCGGCGAGATCCGCTTGCCCGCCACGGTGAGCCCGTAGATCAGACTGATCACGGCGACCACCAGCAGGCCGCCCAGGATCAGCCCGAGCCGGACCGGGAGCGGGTTGGCGCCGAAGGTGGCCGCCGCGGCCAGCCCGAGGCCGAGGGTGCCGGCGAGGAGCACCGGGGTGCGCTGGCCGCGGCCCAGGAACGGGCGGGCCCGCAGCAGCGCCAGCAGGGCCAGCACCAGGCAGAGCAGCACGGCCGGCAGCCGGCCGTTGTCGGCGAGCACCACCTCGCCGCCGAGCACCAGCACCGAGACCGTCCAGAGCAGGCCGGTGAGGAACGCGTCGGCGCGCTCGCTGTTGCGAAGCACCTGCGGGCCGTCCACCGACTCGGTGTCGCTCTTCAGGTCGTCCGGGCCGGTCGGGATCGACGGCACCGGCAGCCGGGCCAGCCGGTAGGAGATCATCGGCAGCGCCGGCAGGGCGCCGAACGCCACCGTCGCCACCACCGCGGCGGCGGCCGCCGCCCCGATGTCGAAGGCCAGGCAGAGCGCCGCGCCGAAGCCGACCGCCACACCCACCCCGACGGCACCGAGGAAGAGCGGCAGCCGGTCCCCGACGGCCAGCGCGGCGACCGCGCCGAAGAGCACCACGGCGGTCGCGGCGAGCAGCACGTGCGGGCTGGCCAGCTCGGCGAGCCGCCGGTCGCCGGCGAGGACCAGCAGGCCGCCGATCGCGGCGTAGCCGAGGCCCCCCATGGCCAGCAGGGCGCCGGTCCGGCTGTCGCCGGCCGCCCGGGAGAGCACCGCGGCGCTGATCAGCAGGGCGACCGCGACCACCAGCGCGGCGAGCGCGCCGGGCAGCTGCGGCGGGCCGGCGAACAGCGTGGCCGCCGCGCCGGCCGCCAGCGCCCCACCGGCGAAGAGCACCGAGAACGCCCGCGTGGTGCCGACCTGCCAGGCGCCGGCCCGCTGGCTGGTCGCCGTGGCGACCGCGTCCACCACGTCGTCGAAGACGATCTCGGGCGCGGCGGCGGCGCGCGGGTTGAAGTAGAGCACCTCGCCGTCGCGGACGCCGAGCTGCGCGGCGGTGCGGCCGCCGTCGAGCGGCTGACCGCCCAGCCGGGACAGGCTCCAGCCGCCGTGCCGCACGCCCTCGTCGGCGAGATCCTCGCCGGCGTAACGCAGCAGCGTCGGCAGCAGGTCGGCCAGCGGCACGTCGGACGGCAGCGCCAGATCCATCCTGGTCCGCGGCGCCACGATGGTGATCCGGCTCAGTCCGCCGGTCGCCGTTTTCGTCGCCACAGTGGCCTCCTCGTGCTCGCCTACGATCCACCTCGGCCGCCCGCGCCGCCCCCGTGGGTCCACGGCGCCTCCGGGAGATTACCTACGATGGCGGTCGCACAGGTTGCCCACCCGACGACTCGGGTGCGTCGGCCGACGACGAGCAGGGCCGCTTCTGGGGAGGAGACAGCCGTGAGCACGGTGGTGTTCCGCCGGCTTCCGCGTCAACCGGGGCCCGCGCTGCCGCGCGGGGAGGTGCTGCTGGAGTCCCCGCCCGAGCTGCCGGAGCCGCAGGCCAAGGGCATGGGTCAGGTGCTGATGATCCTGCCGATGCTCTGCGGTGTCGGCGCGATGGCCTTCCTCTACGCCGGTCGCGGTGGCGGCATGATGACGTACGTGGCCGGCGGCCTGTTCGGCGTGTCGATGCTGGGCATGGCGGTCGGCACGCTCGGCAACGGCGGCAACGACAAGGCCGAGCTGAACGCCCAGCGGCGCGACTACATGCGCTACCTGGCCCAGATGCGCAAGCGCACCCGGCGCGCCGCCGAGCAGCAGCGCGCCGCGATGACCTGGCGGCACCCGGAGCCGGACGCGCTCTGGTCGGTCGCCGCGTCGCGCCGGCTGTGGGAGCGGCGAATCACCGAGGACGACTTCGGCGAGGTCCGGATCGCGCTCGGCCCGCAGCGGCTGGCCGTGGAGATCGTGCCGCCGGAGACCAAGCCGGTGGAGGACCTGGAGCCGATGAGCGCCATCGCGCTGCGCCGGTTCGTCCGGGCCCACTCCAGCGTGCCGGACCTGCCCACCGCGCTGTCGCTGCGCGCGTTCAGCCGGATCGCGCTGCGCGGCGACCGGGAGCCGGTGCTGGACCTCACCCGGGCCGCGCTGAGCCAGCTGGTCACCTTCCACGCGCCGGACGACCTCCTGGTGGCCGTGGTGGCCGCGCCGGACCGGCAGCCGGTGTGGGACTGGGTGAAGTGGCTGCCGCACGCCCAGCACCCGGGGCGTACGGACGCGGCCGGGGCGCGGCGGATGGTCTTCGCCAGCCTGGCCGAGGCGGAGGCGGCGCTCGCCAACGAGCTGGGCGGCCGGCCCCGGTTCGCCCCGGAGGCGAAGCCGCTCACCACGGCACCGCACCTCGTGGTGGTGCTCGACGGCGGCGAGGTCTCGCCGACCTGCGCGCTCATGGGGCCGGGCCTGCTCGGCGCCACGGTCATCGACCTCTCCGGCACGGTGCCGCGCGACGCGGGCCGCTGGCTGCTCTGCCTGGACACCGGCAACGGCAGCGGGCTGGACCTGGTGCGGGGCACGGCCACGTCCCGGCTGGGCCGGCCGGACCGGCTCAGCATGGCGGCCGCCGAGGGGCTGGCCCGGCAGATCGCCCCCTACCGGCTCTCCCAGCAGCAGGGCGCCAGCACCGAGGAGCCGCTGGCCCGCAGCATGGAGCTGCCGGACCTGCTGGGCGTGGGCGACGCGGCCACCGTGGACACCCAGCAGACCTGGCGGCCGCGCAGCCACCGGGACCGCCTGCGCATCCCGCTCGGGGTCGGGCCGGACGGCAACGTGGTCGAGCTGGACTTCAAGGAGTCCGCGCACGAGGGCATGGGCCCCCACGGCCTGGTCATCGGCGCGACCGGTTCCGGCAAGAGCGAACTCCTGCGTACGGTCGTCGGGGCGCTGGCCGTGACCCACTCGTCCGAGGAGCTCAACTTCGTCCTGGTCGACTTCAAGGGCGGCGCCACCTTCGCCTCCCTGGACGCGCTGCCGCACACCAGCGCGGTCATCACCAACCTGTCCGACGAGCTGCCGCTGGTCGACCGGATGCGGGACGCGCTGGCCGGCGAGATGAACCGCCGCCAGGAGGTGCTGCGGGCGGCCGGCAACTACGTCTCGCGCTACGACTACGAGAAGGCCCGCGCCGCGGGCGAGCCGCTCGAGCCGATGCCCAGCCTGCTCATCATCTGTGACGAGTTCTCCGAGCTGCTCGCCGCGAAGCCGGACTTCATCGACCTCTTCGTGATGATCGGCCGGCTCGGCCGGTCGCTCGGCGTCCACCTGCTGCTGGCGAGCCAGCGGCTGGAGGAGGGGAAGCTCCGGGGCCTCGACACCCACCTGTCGTACCGGATCGGTCTGCGGACCTTCTCGGCGGTGGAGAGCCGGATCGTGCTGGGCGTGCCGGACGCGTACGAGCTGCCGAACGCGCCGGGCCACGGCTACCTGAAGACCGACACGGCCACGATGCTCCGGTTCCGGGCCGCCTACGTGTCCGGCCCGTACCGCGCGCCGGGGCAGGTGCAGCGGTCCACCCGGGCGCAGGTGCAGCGGCGGATCGTCCCGTACGGCATCGACTACGTGCCGGCGCCGGCCCTGCCGAGCCCGGCCGAGACCACGCCCGAGCCGGAGCAGACGGGCGACGGCAAGGCCGTGGCCATGCTCGACGTGCTGATCGACCGGCTCCAGGGGCGGGGCCGCCCGGCGCACCAGGTCTGGCTGCCGCCGCTGGCCGAGCCGCCGGCCCTGGCCGAGTTGCTGCCGCCGCTGGCCGTGCACCCGACGTTCGGGCTGACCACCGCCAACTGGCCGGGGCGGGGCCGGCTCGCCGTGCCGGTCGGCATCGTCGACCGCCCGTACGAGCAGCGGCGCGACCCGATGATGGTGGACCTGTCCGGCGCCGGCGGCAACGTGGTGATTGTCGGCGCCTCGCTGAGCGGCAAGAGCACCATGCTGCGCACGATGCTGGCCTCGCTGGCGCTCACCCACACCCCGCGCGAGGTGCAGTTCTTCTGCCTCGACTTCGGCGGTGGCGCGCTGCGCAGCCTGGACGGGCTGCCGCACACCTCCGGCGTGGCCGGGCGGCGCGACGTCGAGGCGGTCCGCCGGACCGTGGCCGAGGTGGTCGCCGTCATCGACGAGCGGGAGAACCGGTTCACCCAGCACGGCATCGACTCGGTGGCCAGCTACCGCCGGCGCCGGGCGGCCGGGGAGTTCGCCGACGACCCGTTCGGCGACGTCTTCCTCGTGGTCGACGGCTGGAACACGCTGCGCCAGGAGTACGAGGAGCTGGAGCAGACCATCACCAACCTGGCCAACCGGGGGCTCGGTTTCGGCGTACACGTGGTGGTCACCGCCGTGCGGTGGGCGGAGATCCGGATCAACATGCGGGACCTGCTCGGCACCAAGCTGGAGCTGCGGCTCGGCGACCCGGCGGAGTCGGAGATCGACCGGCGGGCCGCGCAGAACGTGCCGGGCGGCACGCCCGGTCGCGGCCTGACCCGCGACAAGCTGCACTTCCTCACCGGCGTCTCGCGGATCGACGGCAAGCGCGACATCGAGGACCTGACCGAGGCGTCGGTGGCCCTGGCCGGGCACGTCGCGGCCAACTGGCCGGGCCGCCCGGCGCCGAAGGTGCGGCTGCTGCCGCGCAAGCTGGGCGTCGCCGAGCTGGCGAAGGTGGTCGACCGGTCGGCCCCGGGCATCCCGATCGGCGTCAACGAGTCGGCGCTCGCCCCGGTCTACCTGGACCTGACGACCGAGCCGCACCTCACCGTGTTCGGCGACGCCGAGTGCGGCAAGACCAACCTGCTGCGGCTGATCGCCCGGGGCATCGCCGAGCGGTACACCCCGGCGCAGGCCCGGCTGGTCATCGCCGACTACCGGCGTGGCCTGCTGGGTGCGGTGGAGGGCGACCATCTGCTCGACTACGCGCCGTCCAACCAGGTCTTCAGCCAGGGCCTCGGTTCGATCCGCAGCGCCCTGCAGAACCGGCTGCCGGGGCCGGACGTGACCACCGCCCAGCTGCGCGACCGGAGCTGGTGGAAGGGGCCGGAGCTCTACATCCTGGTGGACGACTACGACCTGGTCGCCTCCGGCGGCAACAACCCGCTCAGCGCCCTGCACGAGCTGCTGCCGCAGGCGCGGGACATCGGCCTGCACCTGATCATCACCCGCCGGGTGGGTGGTGTGGCCCGCGCCCTCTACGAGCCGGTGCTGCAACGCCTGCGCGAGCTGGACTCGCCGGGCCTGCTGATGTCCGGCAGCCGCGAGGAGGGTGCCGTCTTCGGCAACCTGCGGCCGAGCCCGCAACCGCCGGGCCGGGGCACCCTGGTCCGCCGCCGCGACGGCCAGCAGCTCATCCAGACCGCGTGGACGGAGCCTGCCTGACAGGGGCGGACGCCGGATGAGCGGGTCCGGTAGCGTCGGCCCGACCGTCGATCCGAGGAGAGGACAGTCGTGAGCACCTCGTGGGGTTACGGCGGCGCCGGCGGCGCCGTGGAGAACCTGCTGCGCCAGGCGCAGGAGCAGCAGCGCCGGCTGGCGGAGTTCCAGCAGCAGCGCGCCGAGCTGCGGGTGACCGGGGAGAGCCCGGACGGCCTGGTCCGGGTCACGGTCGACGGTGACATGAAGGTCGGTGGCATCGACGTCAACGCCCGGGCCATGCGGCTGGACAGCTACACCCTGGCCGAGTCGCTCCAGGCCGCGATCGACGCGGCGTACGCGGCCTTCGCCGAGCGGCAGCAGGAGCTGATGAGCGAGGTGCTCGGTGGGTCGGACCTGGTCCGCCGGGCGCAGGCGGGCAACCTCACCCCGGAGGACTGGTTCCGGGAGTTCGGCGTGGACCTGACTGACCCGACCCGCGGCCTGCGCCGCTGACCAGGGAGGAGACGCGGTGGCGAACAAGGTCGACGTCGACGCGATCCGCAAGGCGAGCAAGAAGCTCGACGCTCCGGACGGCCCGATCCAGTACCTGCGCAACGTGCAGACGCTGCTGGAGAGCGTGAAGTTGCCGGACGGCGCGCTGACCCTCTTCGGCGGCGGGACCGTGCAGGCGCACAACGCCTCGGTGGACGGTCACCTCGCCAACGTCAAGACCGGCATCGAGCACCTGCACAAGGCGGCCGAGCAGCTGGAACAGACCGCGAAGAACTGGGAGAAGTCCGACCAGCCCTGGGTGGTCAAGTGACCGGCCGGGTGGACGGGGGGAGCAGCTGATGTCGGAGATCCTGATCGCCAACGCGGCCGGCACGGTGACCGGCACGCACACGGTCGCCGCCGCGACGGCGCCGGTGCGCGGCCTGCTGCCGGCGGCCCGGGCCAACTGGATGTGGCTGGTCTTCGCCGGGGCGCTGGGTGCCGCCATCGCCTACCTGGAGACGTTCGACAACGACGAGGTCAACAAGTCCATCAAGGAGTGGGGCGACGCGGCGCGGCTGCTCGGCGGCGACCAGTTCGGGGCGGCGCTGGAGCAGGTCCCGCCGTCGGACGCCGAGTGGGACTTCGACGACCGGGACGCCTTCGACCTCTTCCTCCGCAAGCTCGGGGCCGAGATCAACTCGCTGGCCGAGGCGTTCAACGCCAACCGGGACACCCTGACGGCCGCCCGGGACGCCTTCAACGACGCGGTGAACGCGCTGGTCGACGCGCTCATCCCGATCCTGATCGCGGTGATCGCCTCGGTCGCTCTCCAGGCGTTCCCCCCGACGGCGCCCATCGCCGAGGCGATCGGCGTGGCCGGGATGGCCGCGAGCGCCGCCATCCTGGCGCTGGTCTTCGGCGACATCAGCGCGCTGTTCTCCGCGGTCGTGGCCGGCTTCCAGGGCAACGACCGGTTCGCCTTCGTGTCGGATTCCCGCCCGGGTTGGGCGGCCGCCGGCCAGGACCCGGACATCAAGGACATCAAGATCGACTGGGTGCAGGACTCCAAGTTCTACCAGTGACGGGAAGGGGTCCGGGGTGACCTTGGTGCTCTTCGTGTACTTCCTGGTGACCGTGCCGGTCTTCCTCGGGCTGGCGCTGGTCGCCCAGTTGGCCCGCGCCGCGTGGGCGAAGCGGGCCAGCGAAGTGGTGTTGCTCACCGGGGTCGCGGCGCTCATCCCGGTGGTGCTCGACCGGGCGCTCGACAAGCCGGTGCTGTGGCTGTTCGTGGCGCTGCTGGCGGTGGTGCTGGTCTTCGGCGCGGTGCTGCACGTCAGGTCGTATCGACGGCCGTCCTGAGCGGCCGCTGGCGACCGCGACCGTCCACGTCGTACGGTCTGAACGCCGGACGGCGTTGTGCGCCATGGGGAAGCAGGGCTGCGCGGATTGGACGTCGTCCGCTACGGTTCGATTGAAGTGTCCGTCGGTGGGGTGTGTACGCCTTGCCGCGGGGGAGGGGCGCGGCGGATCCGCCGCCACAGAGATGACGGAAGGGTGTGAAGCATGGCGTTCGAGGTCAGTGCAGCGAGCCTGCACACCGCCGCGAGTGACGTGCGGTCCACGCGCAGCGACGTCGACGGTGAGCTCAAGAAGCTGTGGAACGTCGTCGACGACCTGGCCATGGCCTGGAAGGGCGGGGCGTCCACGGGTTTCCAGAACCTGATGCTGCGTTGGAACGAGGACACGAACAAGCTGCTGACGGCGATGGACAACATCGCCGACCTGCTTGACAAGTCCGGCACGACGCACCAGGTCAACGACGAAGAGCAGCAGCAGATGCTGGACAAGTTCCACTCTGCTCTCAACCCGTGATCCGCGAAGACAGGCAGAGGAGGAATCGATGAGCATCAAGGTTGACTACGCTGTCCTCGAGAGCAGCAACCAGCAGATGCAGGCCATCTCGCGGACCATCGACGAGAAGCTGGACACGCTGCGCTCGATGCTGAGCAAGCTCGAGTGGGAGGGCCAGGACCGCGTGGCCTACGAGCAGCACCAGGCTCAGTGGGACGCCGCCGTGCGGGACATCAACAAGGTCCTGAACGAGATCGGCGGCGCGGTGGGCATCGCGCGCGAGAACTACATGACCACCGAGATGAGCAACTCGAAGGTCTGGGGCTGACCCGACCGATCCGCTGCGGCTCCGCTCCGGCTCACGCCGGGGTCGGGGCCGTGGTGCTTTTCCGGGCCGGGCCCCGCACCGGTGGTCGGCCCGGGCCGTTCAGGCGTCCTGCGGCACGCTACGCCGGCCGGGGCGCCAGCCGCGCCGGCGGCCCCGCACCAGGATCGGCCGCAGCGTCAGCAGGGCCCCGGCCAGCACGGCGCCGATCACGGCCGCCCAGATCGCCACGGTGCGCTGCCAGGCCAGCGGATCCTCGTGCGGCGCGGGCGCCGGCATCGCGCCCAGGGGCGGGTCGCTGCGGGTGCCCAGCAGGCTGGTCACGGCCCGGTACGGGTTGACCACCCCGTAGCCGACGAGCGCGTTGTGCCCGTCGGGCGGGTTGTCGGCGGTGCGGGTGAGCCGGAACGCGACGTCCTTCGGGTCGAGGTCCGGGTGCGCGGCCCGCACCAGCGCGGCGGCCCCGGAGACGTACCCGGTGGCGTAGCTGGTGCCGCCGTTGGGCTCGGCCAGGTAGCCGGAGCCCTGCGGGGCCGGGCCAATGATGTTCAGCCCGGGTGCGGCGATGTCCACATAGTCGCCGGTGACCGAGCTGCCGACGTGCCCGCCGCTCTCGTCCACCCCGGCGACCGCGATGACCCCCGGGTAGGAGGCCGGGTAGGCCGGCTGGTCCTGCTGGTTCTCCTGCCGGTTGCCGGCGGCGGCCACCAGGATCACGTTCTTGCCGAGCGCGTAGTCCACGGCGGACCTCAGGGCCGGGTCGTCGAGGGTGACCAGGGACAGGTTGACCACGTCGGCGCCGTGGTCGACCGCCCACCGGATGGCCTTCCCGATCTCGGCCGGGATGGACTCGTCGAAGGCTTTCTTGTTGTCGGCCAGCACGCGGACCGGCAGGATCCGGGCCTCCGGTGCGATCCCGGAGTACGGCGCGCCCGTGCCCTCCTTGCCCGCGATGATGCCCGCGATCAGGGTGCCGTGGCCGACCTGGTCGCACTGGCCCTTGCGCTTGTCGAGCTGGTTGAAGTCCTCCCCGGGGAGCACCCGGCCGCGCAGCAGCGGGTGGGTCGGTGAGACGCCGGAGTCGATGACCGCGACCGTGATGCCCTGCCCCTTGGTCACCCGCCACGCCGACGCCGGGTCGAGCCGGTTCAGCGCCCACGGCGAAGCGGTCGGGGCGGGGCCGCCGGACGGCCCGCACTCCTGGGCCGCCACGGCCGGCGCGGGCACCGTCAGCACGCCGCCGAGCAGGGCGGCGGCGGCCGCCGCTCCGGAGAGGACGGATCGGATCCGGTGTCCGGCCCGGACGCGCCCCGTCGTCCCGTCCGGCCGCAAGCTGTCGCGCACGCGGTGAGATTACCGTCGCCGCGCCGCCCGTGCGGTGACGGGCGTACGCGGGGCGCGCTCAGCTCCCGGCCGCCGGCTCCCTGAGCGGCTCGGCGGTGAAGAGGGCGAGCAGGGCACCCACCTGCTGGTCGGCCTCGGCCGGGTGCCGGAAGTGCCCGGCCGGGTTGACCGTGTACTCGTTGCGCCGGCCCACCCGGGTGCGACGGAGGTAGCCACCGGCTTCCAGGTCGGCGACGATCGCCTGGGCGGCCCGCTCGGTGACCCCCACCTCGTCGGCCACGTCCCGCAGCCGGGCGGTGGGGTTGCGGGCGATGGCCAGGAGCACGTGCCCGTGATTGGTGAGGAACGTCCAGTTCCGGCCGCTGCCCCTCGCACCCGGTGTCGTCGCCATGATGGTCATCGTATGGGTCCCGCGTGCTCCGGTCCTGTCGAGGCCGCTGCCGCGGCCGCCGTCAAGGTCCGGCCAACGTATGAAATCCGTATCACGTAAATCTTGACGTACCTTGGGCTGCGTGTGACCGTGGGTGCCGAGGCCGCCACCGTCGCAGGCCGGCTGACCAGGGCGTTTTCGCGCGAGGACGAGGTGAGGACCAGTGCCGACCACTCCCGAGCAGGCGCTCGCCGAGCTCTATGCCGGTAACCACCGGTTCGTCACCGGCGACCCGCGCCATCCCAATCAGGACGCCGGACACCGGGCGGCCGTCGCCGACGGCCAGCACCCGTTCGCCGTGATCGTCGGCTGCTCCGACTCCCGGCTCGCCGCCGAGATCATCTTCGACCGGGGTCTCGGTGATCTCTTCGTGGTCCGCACCGCCGGCCACACCGCCGGCCCCGAGGTGCTCGGCAGCGTCGAGTACGCGGTGACCGTGCTGGGCACCCCGCTCGTGGTGGTGCTCGGCCACGACTCGTGCGGCGCCGTCCAGGCCGCCCGCGAGGCGGTCCGCACCGGCACGTCGCCGTCCGGGCACCTGGGCGCCGTGGTGGACGCCGTCGCGCCCAGCCTGCTCCGGGCCGGCCGGGAGGGCGTCGAGGACCTCGACGGGATCGTCGACATCCACATCGCGCAGACCGTGGAGGCGCTGCTGGCCCGGTCCGCCGTCCTCGCCGACGAGGTGGTCGCCGGGCGGTGCGCGGTGGTCGGCCTGTCGTACCGGCTCAGCGCGGGCGAGGTGCGCAGGGTGGCCCAGGCCCCGGCCGGCACGCCGGCCGCCCAGGTGCCCGCACCGGCCGCGCCCGCGGACCCGGCGCTCGCCAACTGACGGCCGTCGGAAAACGTCGAAGGGGCCGGCCCGCGTGTCGCGGGCCGGCCCCTTTCGGTGTACGTCGTCAGAGCAGCGACATGTGCACGTGGTCGGTGTGGTCCGAGGGCCCGCTGTAGGACTTCCAGCCGGTGGCCGGGAACCAGATCTGCCGGTTCCAGATCACGTAGTAGATGCCCAGCCGGTCCGCGTTGCGGATGAGGAAGGCGGCGACGTTGTTGCCGTACATCCGCTGGTCCTTGGTGCGCCAGGAGGAGAAGCCGCTCTTCTGCAACGACCAGTCGCAGGCCCGGCCCTTCGGGTGCTCGAACGGCCCGCCGTTCCGGTGGCAGCCCACGAAGCGGTTGAAGCCGGCCCGCTTGACCTCCTTGTACGCGTGCAGCGTGCGCGGGGTGACGCAGCCCGAGGTGGTGGGGTCGTTCTCGCTGCACGACTCCGGCTTCCAGTCGCCGTCGGAGGTCCGGCCCGGGCCGACGCGGGCGACCGGCGAGGTGGCCGAGACCAGGCCACCGGTGAAGCCGATCCCACCGACCAGCTTCAGCGCCTTCTCCGTCTCGGCCTTCTCGCGGGCCATCGCGTTCTTCTGCTTCTCCTGCTCGCGCACCTCGACGTCGAGCGCGATCTTGGCCTGCTCGGCGCGGGTCTTCGCGGCGTTGATGGCGCCGAGCTTCTGCGCGTTCAGCAGGTTCAGCTCGTCGAGGGCGGCCGCCCGCCGGACGAACGAGTCGGGCGTGTTGCTCTCCATCAGCATGGCCATGGCGCCCATCCGGCCGGTCCGGTAGGACTGGGCCGCGATCTGGGCCACCTGCGGGCTCAGCGCGTCGAGCTCGCTCTGTGCCGCCTTCACCTCGAGGGCGAGCTGGAGTTGGCGCTTGCGCGACGTGTCCAGCTTCGACTTGGCCTGGAGGTAGGCCCGGTTGGCGGTGTCGATGGCCTCGGTGATGAGGGGGTCGTCGTCTTCGTCGGAGTGCCCCGAGGGGGTGGGGGTGCTCGGAGCGGCCGTCGCCGGGGTCGGCCCCACCAGCACGGTGAGCGCGGCCAGCGCAGCCACCACGGGGGTCAGCCAGCGGCGCAGGGGTGCCGTCACAGTGTTCCCTTCCGTCGGCCGCCGACCGGGTTAGCTGACGGGTTCGGGACGGAAGTGGCCCCTACCGCTCGCGCGGATTCACCCCATGTACCTGGTTCCCCGGCTCGCCCGCGGGCGATTGGGCGGCGGCACCGCTGGCGCCGGTGCGCGCCTTCGGCGGTGACCGGCAGCGAGGTTACCCGAGAGTCCTCCCCGGGTTCTACGTCCGGAAGCCGACCAATAGCGAGAATTCGTCCTCGCCCAGCGTGACCAGGATCGCGTTTGACATCTGTCATCACGCTGCGGAGTGTCACCATGCGGCCTCCGTGCTCCTGTCACCGCCGGACCACCCACCGGAGCGCCGGTCCGGCGCCCCACCGAGGGCCTCCAGCGCCTCGTCCCGCGCGACCGGCGGCCGTGGCGCGGGCGGGTCGGCCGGGCCCGCGGTGGTCCCGCGCCGCCCGGCGGTGGTGACCACCGCGGCCAGTCCGGTGGTCAGCGGTACGGCGGCGATCAGGCCGAGCGTGGCCACCGCGCTGCGGACGATCTCCTGGGCCAGGAACTCGCTGGTGAGGATCTGGCTCACCGGCCGGGAGTCGGCGACGAGCAGGAGCAGCAGCGGCAGCGAGGCGCCCGCGTACGCCAGCACGATGGTGTTGACCGTGGAGGCGATGTGCGCCCGGCCCACCCGGGTGGCGGCCCGGTAGAGCTGGCGTCGGGAGAGCGCCGGGTTGGCGTGGGCCAGCTCGGTGACCGTGGCGGCCTGGGTGACGGTGACGTCGTCCAGCACGCCGAGCGAGCCGATGACGATGCCGGCCAGCAGCAGGCCGTGCAGGTCCACGTCGCGCTGGAACATCGACAGGGTGGTCGCGTCCTCGCTGCCGAAGCCGGTCAGGTGGGTGGCGGCGGTGGCCAGGGTGCCGAGCACGCCGGTCAGCACCAGGCTGCCGAGCGTGCCGAGCACGGCCACCGAGGTCTGCGCGGTGATCCCGTGGGTCAGGTAGAGCACCACGAACATGATCAGCGCGGCGCCGACGATCGCCACCAGCAGCGGCGGCTGGCCCGCGCCGATCCCGGGCAGCACGAACCCGAGCAGGATGGCGAAGCTCGCGACCAGCCCGCCGAGCGCGGCCAGCCCGCGCCAGCGGCCGAACGCCACGATCGCCACGGCGAACAGCACCGCCAACCACGCCAGCGGGGTGCCGCGCCGGTGCTCGGCGATGTCGTAGGTCTTCACGGCCGGATCGGCCGGGTCGGTCAGCTCGACCAGGATCACCTTGTCGCCGACCTCGACCCGGGGCGCCCCGGGGCCGGCGGGCACCGGCGTCTCGACCTGCCGGCCGGCGTTCGGGCCCTGCTCGGCGGCGACGGTCACCGTCCCGCACGGGCCGGCGGACCCGCCGGGGCCACCCTCCGGTGCCTCCGGGGTCGGCGGGCAGGGCTCGGTCACCACCCGGGTCACCGTGCCGTGGTAGCGGGGCAGCGCGGGCGCGTCCGTCGGTTCCCGGTCCTGCCGGGGCCAGAGCACCAGCGCCGCGACGACGGTGATCAGGAAGAGCGGCACCACCGTCGCGACCAGGATCCGCCGGACCCGCGGCGGGGCGGGCGGAGCGGGACGGGTGTGGTCGGCGCCCATGGCGTTTCTCCCAACGGTTCGCAACGGGACACGTGGCACGCGGCCGGCGGGTTCACCCGGCCCGGTCAGCCCCGCTTCATGAGGCGGCCCACGGCGGCCATCATCTCGGTGGCCATCTCGTCGGCGCGGCCCTCGGCGGCGCCGTCGTGCATGCAGTGCCGGGCGTGCCCGTCGAGCAGGCCGAGGCCGACCTTGTCCAGCGCGGCCTGGATGGCGGAGATCTGGGTCAGCACGTCGATGCAGTAGCGGTCGTCCTCGACCATCTTCTCGATGCCGCGGACCTGGCCCTCGATACGGCGGAGCCGCGCGAGGAGCTGGTCCTTGCTGGCGGTGTAGCCCCGGGTCGGGGTCGTCGGTGCGGTCATGACGTCGAGGATAGCGTACCCCTCGGGGGTATGGTACGGTCCTCCCGTGGCCGATACCCACACCGGGTAACGGTAACGACAGCGGCGGAAGGGAAGAAGCGCGATGGTCACCACCACGTACCAGGTGCAGGGCATGACCTGCGGGCACTGCGTCAACTCGGTCAGCACCGAGGTGAGCGCGCTGCCGGGCGTCACCGACGTCCAGGTCGACCTGGCCTCCGGCCGGGTCACCGTCACCAGTCAGAGCCCGTTGGACACGGACACCGTCCGCGCCGCCGTCGACGAGGCCGGTTACGACCTCGCCGGGGCGTGACGGGTCCGCCGACCCGAAGGAACCGAGGTGCCCCGATGAACACGGCGACGAAGCTGAGCGGCTTCGCCCTCGGGCTCGCGGCGGTGTTCGGCACGGCGTACGGGGTCGGCCACCTGGCCGGCCCCGTCACCCCCGCCGCCGAGACCCGCCACGACGCCACCGACGCCGGCCACGACCCCGGCGGAACCGACCACGGTGACGGGGGCCACGCGGCCACCGCCACCGCCCACCTGCCCGGCGGGCTGCTCGTCTCCGACCGCGGCTACACGCTTCAGCCGGTGACCGCCCCCGCGGGCGAGTTCGCCTTCCGGATCACCGGCCCGGACGGCCGGCCGGTCACCCGCTACGACGTGGCGCACGACAAGCGCATGCACCTGATCGTCGCCCGCCGCGACCTCTCCGGCTTCCGGCACGTCCACCCGGAACTGGCCGCCGACGGCACCTGGCGGGTCGCCTCGCCGCTCGCCGGGCCCGGCGTCTGGCGGGCGTTCGCCGACTTCACCCCGACCGGCGGCGAGCCGCTCACCCTCGGGGTCGACGTCACCGTCCCGGGCGCGCTGGAGCACCGGCCGCTGCCGGCGCCGGTGACCAGCACCACGGTCGACGGCTACACCGTCACCCTCACCGGGGCCCCGCAGCCCGGCCGGACCAGCCGGCTCACCCTGACCGTCAGCCGGGACGGCCGGCCCGTCACCGACCTCCAGCCCTACCTCGGGGCCTACGGGCACCTGGTGGCACTGCGCCAGGGCGACCTGGCGTACCTGCACGTGCACCCGGAGGGCGCGCCCGGCGACGGGCGGACCCCGGCCGGGCCGGCGGTCACCTTCGCCGCCGAGGTGCCCTCCTCCGGCGCGTACCGTCTCTACCTGGACTTCCGGCACGGCGACGCGGTGCACACCGCGGAGTTCACCGTGCTGGCCGGGGACCAGGCCACGCCGGCGCCCGCCGCGCCGGCCCCCACGACCGCACCGACCCCGGACGCCGACCACGGCGCCCCGGGGCACGGGCACAGCTGACCGGAGGTGACGAGATGACATCCGCCCGGTCCCTGCCGGTCGCGCCGAACCTGATCGAGCTGGCGATCGGCGGCATGACCTGCGCCTCCTGCGCCGCCCGGATCGAGAAGAAGCTCAACCGGATGGACGGCGTCGAGGCCACGGTCAACTACGCCACCGAGAAGGCCACCGTCCGGTACGCCGACGAGGTCACCCCGGCCGACCTGATCGCCACCGTGGAGAAGACCGGCTACACGGCCGTCGTCCCGCCACCGCCCGCGCAGGCCGCCGAGGCGACCGCCGGGCCGGTGGACGAGCTGCGCGGGCTGCGTACCCGGTTGTGGGTGTCGGTCGTGCTGACCGTGCCGGTGATCGTGCTGGCCATGGTGCCGGCCTGGCAGTTCGACTACTGGCAGTGGCTGTCGCTGACCCTGGCCGCCCCCGTCGTGGTCTACGGCGGCCTGCCGTTCCACCGGGCCGCGTGGATCAACCTGCGGCACGGCGCGGCGACCATGGACACGCTGGTCTCGCTCGGCACCCTCGCCGCGTTCGGCTGGTCGCTCTGGGCGCTCTTCCTCGGCGACGCCGGCATGCCCGGGATGACCCACCCGTTCCGCTTCGACATCACCCGCACCGACGGGGCCGGCAACATCTACCTGGAGGCGGCGGCCGGGGTGACCGTGTTCATCCTCGCCGGCCGCTACTTCGAGGCCCGGTCCAAGCGCACCGCGGGCGCCGCCCTGCGCGCCCTGCTGGAGCTGGGCGCCAAGGACGTCGCGGTGCTGCGCGGCGGGCAGGAGACCCGGATCCCGGTGGACCAGCTCGCGGTCGGCGACCGGTTCGTGGTCCGCCCGGGTGAGAAGGTCGCCACGGACGGCGTGGTCGCCGAGGGGACGTCGGCGGTCGACGCCAGCATGCTCACCGGCGAGTCCGTGCCGGTCGAGGTCGCGCCGGGCGACGCCGTGGTGGGCGCCACCGTCAACGCCGGCGGCCGGCTGGTCGTCCGGGCCACCCGGGTCGGCGGCGACACCCAGCTCGCGCAGATGGCGAGGCTCGTGGAGCAGGCGCAGACCGGCAAGGCGGCCGTGCAGCGGCTCGCCGACCGGATCTCCGGTGTCTTCGTGCCGATCGTGATCGCCCTGGCCGCCGGCACGCTGGGCTGGTGGCTCGGCACCGGGGGCGGCACGACCGCCGCCTTCACCGCCGCCGTGGCGGTGCTGATCATCGCCTGCCCCTGCGCGCTGGGGCTCGCCACACCGACCGCGTTGCTGGTCGGCACCGGGCGGGGCGCCCAGCTCGGCATCCTGATCAAGGGGCCGGAGGTGCTGGAGTCCACCCGCCAGGTCGACACCGTCGTGCTGGACAAGACCGGCACCGTCACCACCGGGAAGATGACGCTTGTCGACGTGCTGCCCGCCGGGGGCGAGGACGCGGCCGACCTGCTCCGGCTCGCCGGCGCGCTGGAGGGGGCCTCCGAGCACCCGATCGCCCGCGCCGTCGCCGACGGGGCTGCCGAGGCGGGCCCGCTGCCCGCGGTGACCGGCTTCGCCAACGCCGAGGGCCTCGGCGTGACCGGCACGGTCGACGGCCGGGAGGTGGTGGTCGGGCGGCTCCGGCTGCTGCGCGAGCGCGGTCTCGACGTACCCGAGGAGGTCGTGCGGGCGGTCGCCGGCGCGGAGGCCGCCGGCCGGACGGCGGTCCTGGCCGGCTGGGACGGCCGGGCCCGCGGCGTCCTCGCGGTGGCCGACGCCGTGAAGCCGACCAGCGCGGCGGCCGTCGCCCGGCTCCGCGAACTGGGGCTCACCCCGGTGCTGCTCACCGGCGACAACGCCACCGTGGCCAAGGCGGTGGCCGCCGAGGTCGGCATCGACGAGGTGATCGCCGAGGTGCTGCCGGCCGACAAGGTGGCCGTGGTCGAGCGCCTCCAGGGTGAGGGGCGGACCGTCGCCATGGTCGGCGACGGGATCAACGACGCCGCCGCGCTGGCCCAGGCCGACCTGGGGCTGGCCATGGGCACCGGCACCGACGTGGCCATCGAGGCGTCCGACCTGACACTGGTGCGGGGCGACCTGACGGCCGCCGTCGACGCCATCCGGCTCTCCCGGCGGACCCTCGCGATCATCAAGGGCAACCTGTTCTGGGCCTTCGCCTACAACGTGGCCGCCCTGCCGCTGGCCGCCGCGGGCCTGCTCAACCCGATGATCGCCGGCGCGGCGATGGCCTTCTCGTCGGTCTTCGTGGTCGCGAACAGCCTCCGGCTTCGGCGCTTCCGCCCGGTCGGCTGACGGCCGGGGATTCGCACGGCGGAACCCGGGGTACTTGCCTGACGTCACGGAAAACTGCTGAGTGGAGGTTCCCATGGGCATCGACGACAAGATCGGCAACGCGACCGAGAACACCGCCGGCAAGGTGAAGGAGGGCGTCGGCCGGGCCACGGACGACGAGCGCCTCGAGGCCGAGGGCCGCAACGACCAGGCGGCCGCCAACCTCAAGCAGGCCGGCGAGAAGATCAAGGACGCCTTCAAGAGCTGACCATCCGTCGGCGCGGGCCGGTCCGGCAACCCTGCCGGTCCGGCCCGCGGCGCAGGTGCGCTCCACATCGGATCGTCCACAGTCGCTCACCCGGGGTCACGCCGACTGGCGCGAACTGCGTAGCATGCGGGAGGACCTCGACCCCGGAGGAGCTACGCCCATGGCCCAGCCCGTCGATCCATCCGGCCTCGACCGCGTGCTGTCCGAGACCATGTCCGCGCTGGGGCGGTTCACCGCCGGCGCCGACGGTGACGGCGAGGCGCCCCCGCCGCCGGAGGGAGTCGGCGAGGCGGCCGACGGCCTGGTCCGGGCGACCGCCGGCCCGCCCGGGCGGATCACCGCGTTGACCCTCGACCCCCGGGTGATGCGGCTGCCGAGTGAGTCCCTGGCCGAGGAGATCGGCACGGCCGTCAACGCCGCGCTCGCCGACCTCCAGGAGAAGGCGACCGCCGCCGTCCCCGGCCAGGTCGACCTGTCCTCCCTCGGCGAGCAACTGCGCCGGATCCAGCAGGACGCCGGCCGGCAGCTCACCACCTTCACCGACGCGCTGGTCCAGGCCCAGGACCGGCTGTCCGGCCAGGGCGGCCGGTGATGGCGATCGAGGTCGACCCGGACGGGCTGGGCGGCTCCGGTCGCGCGCTGGGCGACGTGGCCACCCGGTTCGGCCAGGCCATGACGGCGTTCCAGGCCGAACTGGCCGCCTTCGGCCAGCCCTGGGGCTCCGACGACATCGGTGCGCTGATCGGCGCCGCCCACGACGAGGTCTCCGCGTTCGCCTTCGAGTGCTTCGACACCGCGCTCTCCGAGATCTCCGCCGCCGGCACCGACCTCACCGACATGGCCACCCGCTACGCCGAGATCGAGGCCGCCATCACGCAGGGCTTCGACGGGCTGCGGCAGGCGCTGGGAGGCTGACGGTGGGTCTGGAACTTCCCGGCGAGCTGCGCTCGCTGCTCGGCATCCTCGGCTACACCTGGCCCGAGGCCGACGAGGTCAAGCTCTTCGAGATGGGCAACGCCTGGATCCGCTTCTCCGGCACCCTGTCCGGGGTCGTGGCCGAGGCGAACACCGGGGCCGCCGGCGTCTGGTCCAGCCACACCGGCCAGGACATCACGGCCTTCCAGTCCTGGTGGAACCGGGAGGACAGCCCCGCCGACAGCCTCCGCGACGGGGTGACGGCGGCCGTGCTCACCGGCACCGGGCTGATCATCTGCGGGGCCATCGTGCTCGCCCTGAAGATCGCCGTGATCGTGCAACTGGTCATCCTCGCCATCCAGATCGCCCAGGCGATCGCCACGGCGGCGGTCACCTTCGGCGCCTCCCTCCTGGAGATCCCGATCTTCCAGCAGCTGGCCCGGACCATCGTCGGCAACCTCGTCCAAGAGGTCCTCTGGAAACTCCTCGACGGGTGACATGGCATGAGTGGAGGCAAGGCCGGCGGCCGGTTGATGCGGGCCGCACTGCGTTTTCTCAAGCGCGCCAAGACGCGCAACCGGCCCGACCGGATGAACCCGCACTTCACCGAACACGTCTTCGGCGGCCATGTGAAGCCGGGCATGCCCAAGGGGTCCGGCTACCACTACCGGCCCGGCGGCCAGGACTTCCCGGGCCGCAGGCTGCAACCGGGCACCGTCGTCCGGGATCCGAAGACCGGGGCGTACCGGGCCAAGCCCGAGTTCTTCGACTCGACCATGAACCCGCCGCACGGCGCCTGGAAGCCGAAGAAGGGCAACGGCGGGGAGAGTTCCTTCTTCCCGGACGACTGGACGCCCGCCCAGGTGGACAACGCCATCAGCGGCGCCTTCCAGGGCGCACGGCCGGTGCCCGGCACGCAGATGTGGCGTGGTAAGTACAAGGACCTCGTGATCGAAGGTTTCTACAATGGCTCGGGCGGCTTCACACACGGATGGCCGGTCGTCCCCTGATCCGAAGGACCTCTGTTGGCGTTCATCACCTTCTCGCTCGACGAGTTTCGCCTGCCGCTGTTCGAGGTGACGGATCAGCGCTACCGGGCGCTCGGCGCCTGGCTGATCACCGACATCTCGGTCTACCACTCGGTCTGTCTCGACGCCCTCGCCATGGTCGACGACGTGTCGCACGGCCGGCCGCTCGAGGACGGGTGGGACAGCGACAAGTACGAGGTGAGCTTCACCGCCGGTGGCGTCGAGTTTGAGAACGAGTGGGTCCCGGGCGAGGGCGGCCGATACTCGCTGGACGAGGTGCGGGAGGCGGTCGAGGCATACTGGCGGTTCCTGGCGAGCCGCCCGGAGAACCCCGACCTCATCCGCGAGTACCGGCCCGACCTTCCCGTCTGGCAGGCCGAGCTGGTGCAGTGGGAGGAGCGGTGGGGCCGGCCGCACCCGTACCGGGGACGGCTGTTCTGACTCCGGCGGGTCAGCGGCGCACCCGGTAGCGGATGTGGAACTCCGTCCCGCCCCGCATCAGCAGCGATTCGCGCGGGTGGTGCGTCAGCACGAAGACCGGGACCCGCCACGGCGGGTCGTCGCCCCACCAGCCGGTCCAGTCCAGGTCCCAGCGGCCCTCGCCGCCGCCGAACATGCGGCGACCCATCACGTACGCGCCGACGCCCGCGGTCATCTCGTCGACCAGCTCGGCGTCGACGTTCCGCTCCCCGCCGGCCAGCCCGTGCCGGCCGCGCCAGCTCTCGCTGGCGAACAACCACTCGTGCAGCCGCAGGCCGCCCCGACCGAGCGGATCCTGCCGGCTCTGCCCCGGCGCCGCGACGTACCCGTCCAGCGACACCGACAGTTGACTGGTGACCTCTCCCATGCGCGGTCGACTCTCCGGCTCGGCGGAAGTCATCGGTCGTCCGCCAGCCGGGCGGCGCGTACCTCCAGGTAGTGCCGCTCGGGCAGGCTGACGGTGGCGCGGGCGGCGTCCCGGTAGGCGTCCCGGGCGGCGTTCCGGTCGCCGGCCAGTTCGAGCAGGTGGGCGCGGACGGCGGCGAGCCGGTGGTGGCCGGCGGTCCGCTCGTCGGCGTCCAGCGGCGCCAGCAGGGCGAGCCCGGCCCGGGGGCCGTCCACCATGGCCACCGCGGCGGCCTTGTTGAGGGTGACCATCGGGTTCGGCGCGAGCCGGGCCAGCACCCGGTAGAGCGCGACGATCTGCGGCCAGTCGGTGTCGGCCGCCGTGGGCGCCTCGGCGTGCACCGCCGCGATGGCGGCCTGCACCTGGTACGGGCCGGGGGCCGACCAGGTCAGCGCCTCGGTCACCAGGGCGACGCCCTCGGAGATCCCGGCCCGGTCCCAGCGGGTGCGGTCCTGCTCGGCCAGCGGCACCAGCTCACCGCCCGGGCCGGTACGCGCCGCCCGGTGCGCGTCGGTGAGCAGCATGAGGGCGAGCAGCCCGGCCACCTCGCCGTCGTCGGGGAGCAGCCGGCGCAGTTCCCGGGCCAGCCGGATCGCCTCGGCGGTCAGCTCGGCCCGGTGCAGCTCGGCCCCGCTGGAGGCGGTGTATCCCTCGTTGAAGACCAGGTAGAGGACGTGCAGCACGGCACGCAGCCGCGCGGCACGGTCGGCCGTCGAGGGCATGGCGAACCGCGCCCCGGCCGCCTCGATCCGCTGCTTGGCCCGGCGGATCCGCTGGCTCATCGTGGCCTCCGGCACCAGGTACGCCCGCGCGATCTCGGCGGTGCTCAACCCGCCGACCGCCCGCAGGGTGAGCGCCACCTGGGCGCTGACCGTGAGCGCCGGATGGCAGCAGAGGAAGAGCAGTTTCAACGTGTCGTCCCCGCTGGACGGCTCCTCGTCGGCGGGCGGGGCGACCGCCGCGTACGCCGGTTCCCGGACCGCCACGGCGACCTCGCGGTCCCGGCGGGCCCGTTCGCTGCGCCACTCGTCGGTGAGCCGGCGGGTCGCCACGGTGACCAGCCACGAGCGGGGATGGTCCGGCACGCCCCGCGCCGGCCACTGGGTCGCGGCGGCGAGCAGGGCCTCCTGGACGGCGTCCTCGCAGGCGTAGAACTGGCCGTGCCGGCGGACGAGCACGCCGAGGACCTGCGGCGCGAGGGCGCGCAGCAGGTCCTCGACCGCCCGGTCGGTCACATCTCCGTCCCGGCCTGCTCCATCACCGGCCGCACCTCCAGCACGCCGACGCCGTGCCGCACGTCCGGCCAGCGCGCGGCGATCTCGGCGGCCCGTTCCGGGGTCTCGCAGTCGACCGTCAGGTAGCCGGCGAACTGCTCCTTGCTCTCCAGGAACGGCCCGTCGGTGATCTCGGGGCCCCCGGCGCCGGACCGGACGGTGCGGGTCTGCGCCGGGTGGGCCAGGGCCTCCCCGCCGACCAGCTCACCGGACTCGGTCAGCTCCTTCATGATCACGTCGACCTCGCCGAAGATCGCGTTCCGCTCCTCCTCGGACAGCTCCTCGACGAAGCCCGGCCGGTTCCAGATCAGCAGCATGTACTTCACGGTCACTCCTCGGGTACGGGCCACCGGCGGTGGCGTCTCTCGCAGACGGGTCGGAGCCGGTTGGTCTGATCCGACATCTTCCCCGAGGAAAAACTCAGCGGCCCCCGCGCAGCGAGCGGCGCGCCGGTGCGCCGGGGTCGAGGGAGGCGCGGTCGGCGGCCGTGGTGCCCGAGGTCCAGCCCTCCGCGTCGCGGACCTGGAGCCGGTGCCGCGTGACGCCGGGGAAGAGCTGGTCGACCCGCTCCTTGACCGCGTCCGAGCGGGCGGCGAGCACCGGGAGCAGCCGGTCGTCGGCCCGTTCCTCGGCCGCCGCCGCGGTGGCCGCCCGCAGGCGCTCCCCGATCCGCAGCGCGAACGCGTTGAGGAAGGACTCGTCGTAGCCCTTGGTGCGCCGGCCGCTGCCCGTGCGGCGCTCACCCCGGCCGCGCAGCATCGCGGCGGTGGCCTGCACCAGCAGCGAGGTGTGCAGCAGTTCGACGGCGGCCAGGTCGGCCGGGAAGCCGAGGACGGTGGCGAAGCCGAGGTCGTCGGACCAGATCGACTCGCAGCGGTTGGCGGCCGCCACCTCCTGGATGAGCAGCGCCTTCGCCGCGGCGTACGGGGCGTCGGTGCCGAGCCGCACGCCGCCGGGCCGGTCGGGTCGCTCGGCGGCGGCGTCGAGCAGGGCGGCGTCGATGCTGTGCCGGGCCATCAGCTCCTGCGCCTTGCCGGTGAGCGCCTCCGCCTCGGCGGGGAAGGTGGTCGACTCGGCCTTGGCCAGCAGCGCGCGTACCCGGTCCAGCATCCGTGAGCCGGTGGCCGGGACGGTGGCGCGCGCGGCGACGGCCGGGCCGCCGGGCGGCGGGCGGAGCACCGCGATCGGCGGCAGCCCCGCCACCAGGGCGAGCGCGTCGACGGCGTCGCGCAGCGCGCTGATCCGGTCGCCCTCGGCGCGCCGGTCCAGCCAGCCCGGGTCGCCGTCCCACCGCGCGCCCAGCTCGGTGAGCTGGGCGTCGAACCAGGCGGGGGCCGGGTCGGGCATCGCGCGCCGCTGGGCTGCCAGCACGTCCCGGAGCAGCCGGGCGCCCCGCGGGGTCAGCCGGCGGGTGGCGATCCGCTCCAGGTCCATGGGCTGCCAGCCGCGGGGCCAGAGCCGCGCCACGCCGCGGGTCAGGCGGGTGAGGAGCGCCGCGTCCACGGCCGGTGGGTCGCCGACGACCAGCCGGTCCAGGGCCCGCTCGGCCGCGCGCACGTCGGTGCCGCGGGCCGCCGCGAGGGCGTCGGCGAGCACCTGCTCGGCATCCGGCACGGGTGGCTCCCTCTCTGGCGGCAGGTGGCGGGTCGCGCACCCGGGAACGAACGGTACCGGCGCGGGCGCCGCCCCGGCCGGTGACCGCGCTC
This sequence comes from Micromonospora sp. NPDC005305, assembly GCF_040607315.1. Lineage (NCBI taxonomy): Bacteria > Bacillati > Actinomycetota > Actinomycetes > Micromonosporales > Micromonosporaceae > Micromonospora > Micromonospora sp. NPDC005305. The sequence goes on from NZ_JBEXGL010000010.1 coordinate 122,567, forward strand.
ACCGTTCATCCGTCCGGGCCCGCCGTCCGTACTCCTGAGCGGATCGGGGCGGGCGTGGCGGAGGAGATCGACGTGGGCGGGCGGGGCAGGCGGGACCGGGGTCTGCACCGGCGGCGGGCGTCCCGCGCGGGCACCCTGACCCTGGTGGTGCTGCTGGTCGCGGCCGGCCTCGCCGGGTACGCGGCCCGGCGTCACCCGGAGCTGCTGGTCGCGGCCGGCGTGCGGCCCGGCGCGCCGGCCGCCGGGCCCGCCCGCCCGGCGGTGACCACACCCGCCGCGCCGCCGGTACCGGCCGCGGGCCGGGTGCCGCCGGGCATCAGCTATCCGGACCGGGGTACGGGCGCCTTCCGCACCGCCACGGGCGTCGGCGCGGTGGCGGGCCGCGGTGGTGAACTGCTCCGCTACCGGGTCGCCGTGGAGGGCGGCATCGGCAACGTCGACGTGGAGCGGTTCGCCCGGGAGGTGGCGGTGACGCTCGCCGATCCGCGTGGCTGGACCGGTGGCGGCCGGTGGCGGCTGCAACGGGTGGGGCGCGACGATCCGGCCGACTTCACGGTGCTGCTCACCACGCCGGTGACCCGGGGCCGGCTCTGCGCCGACACCACCGACCACTACACCTCCTGCCGCAACGGCGACCAGGTGGTGATCAACGTGGCTCGCTGGGTGCACGGCGTGCCGCAGTTCCCCGACCTCAGCCTCTACCGGCAGTACCTGCTCAACCACGAGGTGGGGCACCGGCTCGGCCGGGGCCACGAACTGTGCCCCCGGGCGGGCGGCCCGGCACCGGTGATGGAACAGCAGACGCTCGGTCTGCACGGGTGCCTGCCGAACGCCTGGCCCCGCGTCGGCGGCGCAGTGCACAGCGGCCCCTCCGGCCAGTACGACGACCCGATTCCGGCGGAGGACTGACCGGTCCGGGACAACTGCCGGATGGCGGGTGGTACGCCCGGGCCGCAAATTGCAGATAGTGCCTCTGAGCTGGGGTTTTGCTCCCGCACGTGCCTACGGTTGGGGTGCGCCCGACGCAGTGCGTCGCCTGGGGACGGTGGGAAGGGTCAGGGCTGTGGACGATGAAAACAGAGCGAGCCATGAGGATCTTCCTCGATGGCGGCTGCATCTTCGTGGGTCTCGGCGGGATCGTCCATCAGACGGCAATCGTGCCGCCCGGTCAGGCCAACGCCATTCTCCTGGGGACGTACGTGACCATCCTGGGGATTCCTGCGGGGGTCGGGCTCCTGTCGCTGCGGCGCAATGGCGTCAGCGATACGACCAGTTCGCCATCGCCGTATCCGTTGCCGGACTCACGGCCGCCACCATCGCCATCTCCGCCGCTGACCGGGCCGGGTGAGTGACATGACCTGTTCGCAATGGCACCTGGGCTCCCGCACCACGCGCCTCATGATCACGTCGTTCGTGTTCGCCCTGGTGGCGACCATCTCGTCCATGGTGTACGCCAATTCCGTCGCCCGGCACTCCGTGCAGGACCTGTGCGCCCTGGTGGTGACGCTCGACGACACCTACCGCGCCACGCCGCCGCAGACTCCCACGGGCCGCCAGATCGCCGAACAGTTGCGCGAGCTGCGCACCCGGCTCGACTGCCCGTCGGCGCGAGCCTGAGGACCTCCGGCGGCCGTTCCGCACCTGCCGTCGTGCGGAACGGCCCCCCGGCGGTGACTCAGCTCTGCGACGGCGGAACGTGGACGTCGCAGCGGTCGCCCCGCTCGGCCTGCGCGACCGTGCGTCCCGTGCAGAGCCGCAGGCTCGGCAGGAACCCACCCCGCAGGTAACTGGCGCGCGCCTGGACGTTGGTCCTGCCCCGCCCGCACAGGCTGTTCAGCGTGCGCCATTCGAGGCCGTCCGCCGGACCGTTGGTGGCGATCTGGACCACGGCGCAGCGGTGGCGCTGGTTGACCGCGAGAGTCCCGTCGACCGCGACCGGCGGGACGGGCTGCTCGGGGATGCTCATCATGAGCTGGTACGTGCCGTAGGCGCTGGCGCCGCCGGCGGCCAGGTCGAAGGTGTTGTCGGCAGCTGCGGCGGGCGGCGCCGCCGCGACAACGGCGAGGCCGGCGCCCGCCAGGGCGCAGAGGGAACGGGAGACGAGGCGGTTCATCGGCTACTCCTGATTGCGCCACCGGATGTGTGGTGGCGGTGCGGAAAAGCGTCACCGGCGGGTGTGCCGGCCGCTTTCGGAACGATTTCCCGGCGCACTGTGCCGGGGTCGGCGGAATGCCGGAAGGAAATTGACGCCGGGGGCGTCAGCGCACGAACAGGGTGTAGCTGGGGGCGAAGCCGGTCCGGCAGCGGAACGACAGCCAGACCCGGCGCGCGACACCTTCGGCGCCGACCTGCCGGCACTCGGCCTGGGCGTCGGACACCTCGTTGAAGGCGGCGGTGTAGACCTGCTTCTCCGCCGGGAGGGCCTCGGTGCGGGGCCGGTAGGTGACGATCAGGTCGTCGCCGGCGAAGCCCGAGCGCACCGAGAACCCCTCCCAGGCGCCGGCGGTCCGGCCGGCTTCGCCGATCACCGAGGCGCGGCCGAAGGCGTACGTGCCGAGCAGCGTGGTGGTCGGCTCCGGGGTCACGGCGTGGGCGGCGGACGGGGCCAGGACGGCCCCGGCGATGCCGGCCAGCATGAGGCCGCGGGTGAGCTTGCGCATCTGTCCAGGTCCTTTGCGAATAGTCGCGGGGATCTCCCGCGGTCTCTCGGGACAACCGGCGGGAGGGTCATCTCCCGGGCGGTTCGAAAAGGACCCTACGGCCCGTCCACTGCGGACGGTGTAAAGCAGCTCACATTAAGCGAAGAACAATTTGTTAAGCAATTCTTGACGCAGTCAGCGAGGGAACGAGGCCCAGATGTTCTTGGTGTCGTCGGTGGCGTACCACCCGACCGCCAGCGAGACCGACTCGGCCAGCATCAGACCCCGCCCGCCCGAGTCGAGCGGGTGGATGTCGCCCAGGCCCGGGACGGTGTCGAGCTCGTGGTCCGCCACGTTGAGCAGGAAGCAGTCGTCGGCCGCGAGCAGGGTGACGATCGTCGGCGGCCGGCCGTGCCGCAGCGCGTTGGTCGCCAGCTCGGTGGCGACCAGCACCACGAGGTGTGGCACCTCGTCGAGGTCCTCGCCCTGGACCAGGCCGTGCCGGGTCAACGCCTCGCGCAGCGAGGCCCGCAGCCCGCGCAGCTCCTCGGCCGTGTCGAGCACCCACTGCTCCAGCTCGGTGGCCCGCGGCGGTGGCGGTGACGTGCGCAGCTGTCCCATGAACAGGGCTTTACCCTGCGTAGCCGCCCGCTAAGCCGGCCCGGCCCGGCTCCCGGATCGACACCGGGAGCCGGGCTGGCCGCTCAGCGGCGGAGCAGGGCGAACACGCCCCAGCCCAGGTACTCGCGCTGGTAGCGGACGTGGCGCACCGGCTCCTCGGTCAGCTCCCGGCGCAGCTCCCCGGCCAGCTCGTCGTCGGGGTTCGCGTCCAGCCAGCGGCGCAGGTTGAGCCAGTGCGCGGCGGCGTACCGGTCCCAGCTGTCCTGGTCGGCGAGGACCATCTCGACCAGGTCCCAGCCGCACTCACCGAAGAGCCCGACCAGCCCGGGCAGGTCGCGGAACTCGTCCCGGGAGCGGGCGTGGCAACCGGCCACGGTCTCCTCGTCGGGCGGGTCGCGCCGCCAGTACGGCTCGCCCACCAGGACCATCCCGCCGGGGCGCAGGCCGCGCTCCAGGATCTCCAGGGTGCCGGGCACACCGCCGCCGATCCAGGTCGCGCCGACGCAGGCGGCCAGGTCGACCCGCTGCTGCGGCACGTGGGCCGCGGCGTCGCCGTGCACGAACCGGACCCGGTCGGCGACGCCCAGTTCGGCGGCGCGCGCCCGCGCGGCGTCGGTGAAGACGGTGCTGATGTCCACCCCGGTGCCCGTGACTCCGTGGTCCCGGGCCCAGGTGCAGAGCAGCTCGCCCTTGCCGCTGCACAGGTCGAGGACCGACGCGCCGGGCCGGAGCTTGATCGCCCGGCCCAGGGTGGCGAGCTTGGCGTCGTCGAACGGGTTGAGGATCCGGAGGTCGCCCTCGCGGATGGTGAAGCTACGTGGCAGATCCAAAGCGGTCACTCCAAGGGAAGGGTGCGGGGGTCGGAACGAGACGGGAAAAGCTCGGCACGGGCACCAGAACACCCTCTTCAGGCAGTCGGAGTGACGTTGGCGGGAGGCTAGCCACCGGCACGCCGGCCGCCAACCGAATTAGCCCGCCGGCTGGTCCACCGGGCAGGCGTACGCGGTCCGGCCGCCCACCTGCCAGGTCCGCACCCGGCTGCCGCAGCGGCGGCAGTGCTCCCGCTTGTAGACCCACCGCTCGTCCGGCGCCGCCGGGTCACTGACCACCTGGCCCAGGTCCCGGCCGAGCGCCAGGTGGGCGACGGCGAGGCGCCACAGCCGCTCCGCCGCCGGGGCGCCGACCGACCGGGCGTCCGGATCCAGCCGGGCCAGGAAGAGCAGTTCGGCCCGCCACGCGTTGCCGATGCCGGCCCAGACGGCCTGGTCGAGCAGTGCCGCTCCCACGGCCGCGCCGGTCGCGGTGAGCCGGCGAACCGCCTCGGCCGGCTCGGCGTCGGCGCGCAGCGGGTCCGGCCCGAGCGAGGCCCGCAGGGCGCGCTCCGCGTCCGCCGGCAGCGGCTCGCAGCGGATGGGCGCGATCAGGTCGTACGCCACCGCCGGGCCGGCCAGCCGCAGCCGGGTGCCGGGGCGGGGCGGCACGGCCGGGTCGTCGTAGCGCAGGAACAGCCCGCGCATGCCGAGGTGGACGTGCAGGGCGGGCGCGTCGGGGAAGTGGTAGAGCAGGTGCTTGCCGTCCGCCTCGACGGCCCGCAGCGGCCGGCCCGCGTACGGGGCCGGGTCGAAGCGGCCCTGCGGGCTGGAGAGCGTGACGTCACGCCCGGCGAGCGCGTCGTGCTGCTCCCGCGCGTACCGGTGGATGAGGTGGCCCTCGGGCATATTCGGCGCGTACCCCGCCGACCAGGGCGGAAACGGACCGTGGGGGTTGAGCCGGGAATCAGCCCCTACCGGCAGGTGCGGGCTGGTGGGCTGCTGCGATACCGTCACCACGTGATGGTCGAGGAGCACTGGTGGAACGGGGTCACTGCCCCTCGTGGGCGCCGTGACGTCTACATCCGCACGGACGGGCAGCGCTGGGAGGTGCAGGCCCAGATCGGCGGCGCCGCCGGCCGATCGAAGATCCAGGAGTGCCCGAGCCGGGGCTCGGCGAGCATCCTGGCCGGGGCGTGGCGCGGCAGCGGTGCCGGCTGGCGCGAGGTGCGGCGCTGACCCTGGCGGGCCGGTCAGTCCCGCGGCCCGTTCACCGCGCGCTCGACCAGCGACTCGGCGACCTCCCGTAGCTTCCGGTTGGAGTCCTGCGACACCCGCGCCAGGATCGCGAACGCCTCCTCCGCCGAGCACCGGCGCTGGCCCATGATGATGCCCTCCCGAGTCTGATCAAGGCTGCGGCGAGGTCGAGGTGGGCCTGCGACATGTGCTCTGACGTCCTTGTGCGAAGCGACGCCGTCGACCCGGGAACGAGTTCGACGGCAGGTGGCGGTGCGGCCCGCGGGTCACGGACCGCTGTACCGATCCGGGACGGATCGGAAACCGGCGCCGCTTGTTGACGCTCGCTCGGTGGTGTGGTGCGAGGTGCCGGTCACCGAGCCGCTGCTGCCGACGGCGTGCCGCGCTGCGGGCATGCTGCCGCCGGCCCAGGACAACGCCGGAACGACCTCCAGCTCGGACAGCGCGTCGGTGATGCCGAGGATGCGACGGACGATCGACGACGGATCGCGGAGGGTCAGCCGCCCACCCCGGTCGGCCAGCAGCCGCCGGGCCCGCAGCAGCGCGCTGATGCCGTGCGCACAGAAGAAGGTGACCTCCGAGAGGTCCACCTCCACGGTGACCGGCGGCCGGCGGGCGAGGGACGCCACGAGCTCGACGAGCAGATGGGCGTTGCTCATGTCGATCTCGCCGGCGACGCGGATCCGTGTGGTGGCTCCGGGCGCGTCGCAGGCGAGCCACAGGATGGCGTCGTCCGGGCGCGCCGATCCGCCCCGGCTGGAACCGCGGTGGTTATCGAGCGGTGGGAGGTGCTCCGACATGGCCCCTCCGATGATGACGATCGGGAACGCTCACGGCGGCAGGTCGCGGTGAGTCGCGGGAGGGCGCATGTCTTGACCCGTCAGCAAGACTACGCGCACCCGGTGCGCATCGCACCCGTGGCATTTCCACCGGCGGAACCGCGGGATAGGTTGGACCCGGCGGTCAGCCGTGCAGCGACGGCGCCGGCCGTCGAGCGAGCCGGCCGGCCAGCCGGGCCTCCGGTCAGCGTCATCCTGACCCGCCGGTGGGACGCGCCGGTCGACAAGGACCTGATCATGGATCCGTCGCGGATGCGGCCCGCCGACGCTCTCGCCGAGCTGGGACGGATCCGGCTCGCCGAGGTGGAACTCGACAAGGTCCTGCACCGGGTCGCCGAGCTGGCCAACCAGTCCATCCCCGGGTGCGCGTACGTGTCCGTCACCCTGACCCACGCCGGCACCGCGCACACCGCCGCGGCCACCGCCGAGCTGGCGCGCGAACTCGACGAATGGCAGTACCGGTACGACCAGGGCCCGTGCCTGGACGCCTCGGTCAGCGCGGAGAGCCTGCTGGTGCCCGACATGGCCGGCGAGCAGCGCTGGGCGGCCTGGGTGGCCCGGGCCAGGGCGGCGGGCGTCGGCAGTTCGCTGTCGATCGGACTGCCGATCCAGGAGGCGGTCACCGGCGCGCTCAACCTGTACGGCGTCGCCGCCCACGCCTTCGACGCCGAGGCGATCACCGTGGCGGAGGACTTCGCGGCGTACGCCGCCGTGGCCCTGGCCAACGCCCACCTCTACGACAGCACCGCGACGCTGGCCCGGCAGATGCGGGACGCGATGCGGAGCCGCGCGGTGATCGAGCAGGCCAAGGGCATCATCATGGGCCAGCGGCGGTGCTCGCCGGTCGAGGCGTTCGCCGTGCTGGCGAAGCTCTCCCAGGACTCCAACCGCAAGGTGCGCGACGTGGCCGAGGCCATGGTCGCCGCCGTCGACACGGACCGCTGAGCCGCGGGCCGGGTGACCGGGGTCACCCCCGGCCCGGCCCGCGTGAAAGCCGCGTCAAGAAACCGGCCGCGGCCGTCACGGTCGCGTTATAGCCCCTGTCCGCGCGTGCGATCCGGCGTTGTGATGGCTCGGCGCGACCGGAAGGCGGTCGCCCGACAACGTCCGGTAAGAGGAGTCAGCCGTGTCTGACGTGGTGTTCGTGCTGGTGACGGTGGGGCTGTTCGCGGCTCTCGCCCTCGTGGTGAGGGGTGTGGAGAAGCTGTCAGCCAGCGCCAGCTCCTGCACGAGGTGTGGGGCCCGGAATACCACAACGAGACCAACTACCTGCGCCAGTACATGGCCCAGCTGCGCCGCAAGCTTGAGGACGACGCGGCCCGGCCCCGGCACCTGATCACCGAACCGGGCATGGGCTACCGCTACCGCCCGTAGGCCGGCCGGGTTTGCCCCGGTCGCCGCGGGGGACTCGGCGAGCCGGCCGAGGAGCGGGGGAGGGCATGGCGGACAACCGGTTCCCGGCGCCGTCGGAGGGGTTCGGCCGCCGCCTGGACGAGCACGCCGCCGACGGGGGCGCCGCCGAGCCGGAGCGGCCCGCCGGGCTGGTCGACAGCGGGGTCTACGTCGACGGGGTGCGCCGCGCCTCGCCGGTCAGTCTCGCCGACACGTACTCCTGCCTCCAGGAACTCGACCGCGCCATGGCCTGGATCGGGTTGTGCCGGCCGAGTACGGAACAGATCGTCTCGTTGGCCGCCGAGTTCCAGCTCCCGGAGCTGGCCGTCGAGGACGCCATCAATGCCCACCAGCGGCCGAAGCTGGAGCGGTACGGCGACACCCTGTTCGTGGTGCTGCGCGCCGCCCGCTACCTCGACGCCCGCGAGGAGGTCGATTTCGCCGAGGTGCACCTGTTCGTGGGGCCCGGGTTCGTGATCACCGTCCGGCACGGCGGCGTCCCCGACCTGGCCGGCGTCCGGCGGCGGATGGAGGCGGAGCCGGCCGTGCTCGCGCTCGGCCCGGAGGCCGTCCTGTACGCGGTGCTCGACCGGGTGGTCGACGGCTACGCCCCGGTGGTCGCCGGGCTGGAGAACGACATCGACGAGATCGAGACCGAGGTGTTCGGCGGCGACCCGAACGCCAGCCGCCGCATCTACGAGCTGAGCCGGGAGGTCATCCAGTTCCAGCGGGCGGCCCGCCCGCTGCTGAAGGTCGTCGACGCGCTCACCGGCGGTTTCGACCGGTACGGCACCGACGAGGAGCTGCGCCGCCGGCTGCGCGACGTGGCGGACCACCTCACCCAGGTCGTCGAGCGGGTGGACGGCTTCCGGCACCTGCTGCAGAACATCCTCACCGTCAACGCGACCCTCGTCTCGCAGGCGCAGAACGAGGAGATGCGCAGCCTGACCGCCGCCAGCTTCGAGCAGAACGAGGAGATCAAGCGGGTGTCGGCCTGGGCGGCGATCCTGTTCGCACCCACCCTGATCGGCACGGTCTACGGGATGAACTTCGTGCACATGCCGGAACTCGGCTGGCGCTACGGCTACCTGTTCGCCATCGCTCTGATGGCCGCCGTCTGCGGTGCCCTCTACCTGCTGTTCAAGCGCCGCGGCTGGCTGTGACGGGGGCCCGGCCGACGTCGGGTTGCCGGCCGTCCCCGCGCGAGACGGCCCAGAGCACCACCGTGCCGAGCAGTGCGGCGGCCGGGGCCACCGCCAGGCCGTACCGGAGGTCGGTCGACACCAGCGGGCCGGCGAGCGCGGAGCCGGCGGCGCTGCCCACCACGAACGCCGTGCTCACCCAGGCGAACGCCTCGGCCACCGTGCCCGGCTCGGCGAGCCGCTCGGCGGTGAGGAAGATGGCGGTCAGCAGCGGCGGCAGCGCGAGCCCGCTGACCACGAGCAGGCCGGCCATCGGGACCGGGCCGGGGGCGAGCAGCAACGGCAGGAAGCCGACCGTGAGCGCGGCGGCGAGCAGCGGCAGCCGCCCGGGGCCGCCCGGCCGGGCCCGGGTGTAGAGCAGGCCACCGGCCAGGGCGCCGGCCGCCTGCGCCGCGAGCAGCCAGCCGCTGAGCCGCCGGTCCCCGGCCGCCTCGGCGTAGCCGGTCACCGCCACCGCGATGCTCCCGACCGCCGCGCCGACGCCGACCACGCCGGTCATCAGCACGGTGAACCGGGGTACGCGCAGCGGGCCGGCCCAGTGCCGCACCGCCGGCACGCCGCGCCAGGCGCGGACGGCGGGGCTGAGCGCGTACGCGGCGGTGCCGACCAGCTGCAACACCCCGGCGGCGACCAGCCCGGCGGGCGGCCCGGCCAGGGTCACCGCGAGGAGGGTGACCAGCGGGCCGACCACGAAGATCACCTCCTGCACGGCGATGTCCAGTGTGTACGCCGTGGACACCGTGGCGGGCGGCAGCAGGGCGGGCCAGAGGGTACGCAGGCACGCCTCCAGCGGCGGCGTGCCGAGCCCGGCCACCGCCGCGCCGAGCACGGCGCCGGTGAGGTGCCCGCCGGTCAGCGCCACCGCGCCGAACCCGAGGCCGGAGAGGACCGCGGCGGCCCACAGCACCGGCGGCTGCCGCCAGCGGTCCACCGCCCGGGCGAGCAGGGGCGTGCCCACGGCCATCCCGGCGGTGTACGCGGCCACCAGCAGGCCGGCGGCGGCCAGGCTCAGCGACTGGCGGGCGAAGAGGAGCAGGGCCAGCGGCCCGCTGGCGGTGGGCAGCCGGCCGACCTGGCTGCTGAGGAGGACCCGGAGGACCTGGGGTGCGCGCAGCACCGCCCGGATCCCGGAACTGTCGACGGACATGGGGCATCGCTCCCGGTGCGATGTGAGAGGGAAGAGGGGGCGTCCGGTGCCGGGACGCCTCAGGGAGCGAAGTCGGCCCGCTCGTGGTCGTTGCCGTAGAGCGGCAGGGCAGGGGTGAGCCACTGGGCGTACGCGGCCGCCGCGGCCTCCACCGGGATCACCCGCCGACGGTAACCCACCCGGGTCCCCGGCGGAAAGTCGTCGATCGGAACTTTTGCGGCGTTATGCCCGGATAGGCTCGCGTCAGTCGTGCCAGCCGACCCGGGAGACAGCCATGTCGCACCACCTCGACACCCCGCTCGCCGCCCAGAGCGGCCAGCTCTACCTCGACGACCTCTACGTCTTCGACGGCGAGCGCGGAACCGTCCTGGTGATGGACGTCAACAGCTCGGTGACCCGGGCCGACATCAAGCCCGGCTTCCACCACGAGGCGCGGTACGAGTTCAAGGTGCACGTCGACGGCAGCGAGATGGAGGAGCTGACCTACCGGGTGGCCTTCGGCGAGCTCGACGGCCAGGGCCGGCAGGAGCTCACGGTGCACGCCCTCACCGGCGTCGAGGCGTACGACGACGGCGCCACCGGCACGGTCGTCGCCCAGGGTCGCACCGGGGAGGAGGTGACCGGTGGCAACGTGCGGGTCTGGGCCGGGCGGATCACCGACCCCTTCTACATCGACCTGGACCAGCTCGCCACGGTCAACGACGCCTTCAAGAACGGCGCCCGGCTGGACCGCTCCGCCTGGCGCCCGGAGAACGCGAAGAACACCTTCGCCGGCACCACCGTCGACTCGATCGTGCTGGAGGTGTCCCGGGACGAGCCGATGCTGTCCGTCGGCACCCGCATCGGCGTCTGGGCGGCTACGAAGCTCGCCACCGACGCCGGCGGCTGGCGCCAGATCAACCGCGCCGGCCACCCGATGATGTGGCCGGTCTTCTGGCCCACCGACACCGACTTCTCGAACCCCGCCAACACCCGCCACCCCTGCGAGGACCTGCGGGCCGACGGTGCGGAGATCGCGTCGACGGTCGCCCGGGTGGTGGCGGCCAACGGCACCGCGCCGGACCCGGACGCGTACGGCTGGAGCGTCGCCCGCGAGCTCTACCCGGATGTGCTGTCCTACCAGGTCGGCACCCCGGCGAACTACGGGTTCGCCGCCCGCAACGGGCGGACCATGGCCGACAACGTGCCCGAGGTCATGTTCTCCCTGGTGCTCAACACCGGCATGACCTCCGGCCTCACCCCCGGCGTCACCACGGACGCCCGTGCCGCCTCCTTCCCGTACGTGGTGCCCGCCGGGAAGTGACCCGCTGAGCGGTTTCCGCCTGTAGGAAATCTTCGCCCCGCCTGTTGACGTGGATGGTTCCTGTCATAACAATCGCCATCTATATCGACATCCATCGTTGTCGATCAACGATCGGGAAGGAGGTATCCATGGCGGCCATACGAGGCGAGGTGTCCTGGTTCTGCTGCGGCACCGCCTGGGGACCGTGCGGCACCGCCGGGGGCGGCGCCTGTGGCACCTGCAGGTCGGGCAACTACCAGCACGCCTGGCCGAACACCTCGGACGCGTGCTGGGCCATCACCCACCCGGACACCTGCGGGCTCAGCATGAGCCGGCGGACCTGCGGCTTCCGCCACTACACCACCAACATCTGCAACGGCGCCCGGGTCGGCACCACCATCGCCGACTGCGGCCCGCAGACGGACCTGTTCTGCGGCGAGCGCACCTGCTGCGGCTCGGCCTGCGGCAGCAACCGGATCATCGACCTGACGCCGGCGGCGTTCAGCGCGATCGGCAGTCTCTCCGTGGGGCTGCGGCCCTGCTCGGTCGACACCGTCTGAACGGGAGGGTTCCGTCATGCCGCACACCCTGGACCGCCGCCGCCTCCTCGCCACCGCCGCGCTCGGCGGCGTGGTGGGCGCCACCGGACTCGGCTCGCTGGCCCCCGACGCGGCCTTCGCCGCCGGGCCGGCGACCGTCGAACCCGGCGCACCAGACCCGAACTTCGTCGAGGGCCGGATCAGCAAGATCTCCGGCCACCTGCTGCTGGTCACCGGATCCGACACCGTGCTGCACTCCATCCGGATCACCGACGGCACGAGCATCTGGAAACTGCACCCGACCACGTTCGACCAGGTGGCCATCGGCGACGGGCTCTACGCCCGCGGCGTCCGCCTGCCCGACGGCACGCTCGCCGCCGACTCGGTCTGGGTGAACATCGTCAACCTGCACGCGCACATCGCCGCGGTGGGTCGCAACCTGCTCCACCTCGACCACAAGGGCCAGCGCATCGTCGCCCACGTCGTGCCCGGCCGCTCCGCCGCCGTCTACAACGGCACCCCGGCCATCAGCGACCTGTCCCTGCTCCGGGTGGGCCGGCACGTCCAGGTGCTCGGCGCCTGGCACCCGGACACCAACGAGATCGACATCGCCACCGTCTACGCCGCCGCCTGACCGGTACGCCCGACGGCTCCAGGTCGCGGCGCGCCGCGCTGGAGCCGTCGCAGGGCGGGCCGCACATCCGGACCGCCCGGGCGTCACCCGTCGGCCCCACCCGAGGGGAGAACCCATGATCGAGATGATCGCGGCGCTGCAACCGCTGGTCGTCGGCGCGGTGCTGATCTGGTCCGCCCGCGTGAAGCTTCTCAACCGGCACGCCGCCACGGTCGCCCGGCGGTCCGCGCTCGTCCGGCTGGTCGGGGAACACCGCACGCTGCCCGCGTACCGGCTGCTCGGTGCCGTCGAGCTGATCCTCGGCGCGCTCCTCCTGCTGCCGCCCGCCCTGCGGCTGGAGACCGCCGCCGCGACCGCCGTGGCCGTCGGCTTCCTCGGCTACCTGGCGTACGCCCGCCGGGCCGCACCCACCTCGTCGTGCGGCTGCCTGAGCAGCCGCCCGACCCCGGTCTCCGGTCGCAGCCTGGGCCGAGCCGCGCTGCTCGTGGCGGCGGCCGGTCTGGCCACCCTGGCCCCCGGCGACTGGCCGGCCGCGCTGACCGACCGTCCCCTGGCCGGCGGGGCCGCGCTGCTGGCCGAGGCGGCGGCCGTGGTGGCGCTGTCCCCCGAACTGGACGCCGCCTGGCTGCTGCCACTGCGCCGGCTGCGCGCCCGGCTGACCAATCCGCTGCGCGGCGGCACCGGGCTGCCGCTGCTCGCCACCGTGCAGCAGGTCCAGCTCAGCGACCCCTACCGGCGGGTCGCGCCGTTGCTCCGCTCCGACGTCCGCGAGCACTGGGACGACGGCGAGTGGCGCTTCGTCGGCCACGCCGCGCACTACCAGGGCCGGCCCGCCACGGCGGTCTTCGCCGTCCCGCTGGTCGACGGCGGGCCCGACGCGGTTCGGGTCGCCGTGGTCGACGACGCCACCGGGCAGACGCTGCTGGCCCTGGCCGGCGCCGGCCCGCGCCTCGACATGCTGCCCGCATAGCGGGGCGGACGGGACCACCGGCTCCGGTGGTCCCGTCACGCCGGGCTGCGGACGAAGGTCTCCTCGCCCCACGAGCCGTCGTCGCCGTCGAACCGGATCACCAGCTCGCCCGGCCCGCACCGGTACGTGCTCGCCGAGTCGTCCACCACCGTGGTCACGTCGGCCTCCCGCCCGTCCACCCGCAGCAGCGCGAGGTCACCGGTGGTCACCACGTTCCGCTGGGTGTACCGCCCGGCCCGGGCCGTCCACCGGTAGGTCTGGGTGCCCCGGCGTACCTGCCGGACGGTGTGCCCGTTCAACGTCCCCTCGGCCACCGTCAGGTCGTACAGGTCCGTCGCCGTGCCGTCCGCCCGGTAGGCGGTGGCGAACCCGGTCGACGCCTCGTTGGTGAGGTCGACGGTCGTGGCCGCGGTCAGCCCGGCCAGGCGTCCCAGCGCCGAGTCCGTCGCGACGTGCAGGTGGTAGCGGCCCGCGGCGAGCCGCCACACCCCGACCAGGCAGCTGTCCCGGTCCACCGGCACCGTGGGGCTACCCGGTCCGTCGGCCGTGACGACGGCGGCGGCCAGGCCGAGCAGCACGGCCGCGGCCGTCGCCGAGGCCGGCCAGCGCCCGGAGCCCAGCCGGGCCAGCGCGGCCGTCGCGGCGGCGCCGAGCGCCGCGGCGAGCGTGGCGAACACCGGGGCGACGAGCAGGGCGTGGCCCAGCGCCCGGGCCACCGCGGCCCGGTCGGGTCCCGCGCACCCCGCGCCCGGGTCGCAGGAGAGCAGCACGCCCGCGGCCAGCACCGCCGGCGCCAGCAGCACCCCGGCGGTGAGCGCCGCGAGCGTGCCGTGCCAGATCGACAGGCGCCGGCCGGCCACGACCGCCACCGCGGCGGTGGCCTCGACCAGCGTCACGGGCAGCAGGGTGTGCCCCTCGACCAGGCCGCGCAGCGCCGCCGGCCCGAGGCCCGGATCGCGGGCGGCCACCGCCGCGCCGGCCACCACCACCGGCAGCGCGACGGCGGCCACGATCCCGGCGACCGCGCCGACCCGGAGCGCCCGCCGTGCGGTGGCGCCGGTCGCGACGAGCGGAAAGAGGGCGGCGGCGAGCGGGGCGGCCAGCAGGTAGGGCGCCTGGTCGGCGAGGACCCGCACGTGCAGGGCGACGGTGTCGGCCAGCGTGACGACGGTGACCCGGTCCGGGTGCCCCTCCCGGGCGGCGAGCAGCCGCAGCATGCTCAGGTCGCCGTCGGCGAACCAGGCGTCCAGCACCAGCAGCGCGCCGAGGAAGCCGGCGGTCAGCACGGTCGTCGCCAGCGCGGCGGCGGCCCAGACGCGCCGCACCGCGCGGCCCTCGGCGTGCCGGGGGAGCCGGCGCATCCAGGCGTCGGCGCCCAGCGCCACCCATCGACCCAGCAGGGCGCCGCCGGCCACCGTGCACAGCGACAGCACCAGCTCCACCCACCAGACCGGCCGGTCGTCGGCGTACCCGGCCGACCAGGCCAGCCGCCGGCCGACCAGCAGCCCGACCACCAGCGCGGCCCCGAACACCGCACCCCGGACGGGCCGGCCACAGTGCCGACGGGCCCACCACGCCGACCGCCAGAGCGCCCCGGTCAGCACCAGCGCCAGCGGGGCCCCGAGCAGCAGCCCCGCCGCCTGCGAGCCGCCGGTGACCGGGTCGAGCCCGGCCAGCGGGCGCGGCAGGTGGGACAGCAGGTCCACCAGCGGCGGCGCGGCGATGCCGGCCGCCAGCCCGGCGCCGAGCGCCTCGACCGGCCGGGCGGACACCAGCCGCCGGGGCTGGTCCAGCTCGTCGGCGCGGGCCCGGGCCAGCGGGTGGAACCGGAACAGGGCGGCCAGCCGGTCTCGCCACCCGGTGGGCCGCAGCCCGACGTCGAGCAGCGCCCGCGCGGTCGCCGCGTCCTCGCCGCCCAGCCGGGCGTCCGCGGCGAACTCGCGGGCGCGCAGCACCGACCAGGCGGACACCTGCACCACCACGGCGAACAGCGCCAGCCGCCACAGGTTCCGGGCCAGGTCCGGCGCCCGGAGCGCGCCCAGGAAGGTGACGGCGGCCGGGGCGACCACGCCCAGCGGGAACGCCCACGCCAGCGCGACGGTCAGCCGGGTCAGGTCCACGTCCGCGTTGCGCAGGTGCGCGAGCTCGTGCAGCACGACGGCCCGGAACCGCGCCGGGGCCGTCCGGTGCGCGTGCACCAGGCCCAGGTCGAGCCGGACGTACCGGGTGGCGACGGTGCCGAAGGTGTTCCCGCTGACCCGGGCCGAGCGGGACACCACGAAGGTGGGGGCCCGCCGCAGGCCGGCCTCCCGCACCAGCGCCGCCAGGTCGGCCCGCAGCGCCTCGGTGCCCGGCACCCGGTCCAGCCGGCGCAGGCCGCGCAGCCGTCGCTCGACCCACGGAGCGGCCAGGTAGACCAGCGCGGTCACCGCCACGAGCACCGCCAGGCCGATGAGCATCTGCCGCAGCACGTCCGCGCCGAGGGTGCCGAGGCACCGCTGCACGGCGGCCGCCGACCCGGCGTCGACCGTGCCGGCCCGGACGTCGATCGGCGGCGGCAGGCCGGCCAACCCGGCGAGGCAGACGGCGCGCTCCCGGGTGACCGCCGGATCGATGAGGACGACCTGCCAGCCGAACATGCTGGTCCCGACCACCGCCGTCACCACGGCGACGAACCGGCCCAGGGTGGCCGAGGGGAGTGGCGGGTGCGGGCTCCCGGCCGGGACTCAGCCACCGGCGGCATCCGTGCCGAACCGGGCCACGAACGCCTCGCGTACGGCGTCGCGCAGGACGGCGACCTGGTCCTCGGTGAGCTCCCAGCGCGGGTCGCGGGCCGCCGCCGTGACCGCCTCCTCGATCCGCAGCAACTGGCCCGGCCGCAGCCGCACCGGCAACTCCGGCGAGCGGCGGGACGGCCACCGCCGGCGGAGCGCCCGAAGGCCACCCCGGGCGGCGTCCGTGGCCTCGGCCTGCACGGCGTCCCGCAGCGCCGCGAGGCCGACGCCGCACAGCACCATCACGTACGGCAGCACCGGTTCGACGACCTCGGTGAACCCGCCGCCGCCGGCCTCCCCGCCGCCCACCCGGACCAGCGCCCGGGGATCCCGCCGCCAGCGGCCCGGCCGGCGCCGGTGGGCGGGGGCGAGGAGGGGCAGCAGGTGCTCCTCCTCGGGCGCGACCGCGCGGATCGCCACGCGGACGAGATCGTCCTCGGTGCTCGTGTCCGGAGCGGACCTGGTCGGGATCATGCCGTCGCGCCTCCTGGCCGTGGTCGGGAAGCGGCGGCTTCCGGCGTCAGGGTAGGGGCGGAGCACCGAGGGTGACGATCAACAATCGGACAGTAACCGCCCACGGATGACTCGATGACCTCGATCGGCTGGGTGCGGTGGCCCCCTCTGCGGCGTACGGTGAGCATGCCGCCGGGCGTGCACGACCACCCGCTCCCGGCATCGCCATGAGTTCCGATCATTCTCCGACGCAATGCGGCAATCCGCCCCGGGCAGGCTCGCCATTGCTGAAACTGAAGGTGACCGGGGCGGCCAACCTCGGCACCCGGCACGGCCGATCGGGCCGGCGCCGCTGATTCAACCATCGGGGCAGGGACCGGCAGGGAGGCCGTCGTGAGCGACACCAGCATCGGTGCCGAGCCACGGCGGGGCAGCGACTACGCCGACCTGTCCCGGCAGATCCGCGCAGCGGGCCTGCTCGAACGGCGGCGAGGCCACTACGCGGTACGGATCGGTCTCGTCGTCGGCTGCTACGCCGGACTGTGGGCCGTGTTCGTCCGGTGGGGCGAGTCGTGGTGGCAGCTCGTGCTCGCGGTGGCCCTCGCCGTGGTCTTCGCGCAGGCCGGTTTCATCGGCCACGACGCCGGTCACCGGCAGATCGCCCGCTCGCGACGGGCCAACGACCTCATCGGCATCCTGCACGGCAACCTGCTGACCGGGATCAGCTATGGCTGGTGGGTGGACAAGCACAACCGGCACCACGCCCATCCGAACACCGAGGGCAAAGACCCTGACATCGGGGTGGCACCCCTGTCCTTCAGTGCCGACCAGGCCCGGCGACGGCGCGGCGTCGCCGCGCTGATCGCGCGGCACCAGGCGTACCTTTTCTTCCCGCTGCTCCTGCTGGAAGGCCTGCACCTGCACGCCAACAGCGTGCGGGCCGTCGTCCGGCCGCGCCCCCTTCCGCGCCGGCCCGCCGAAGCCGCGCTGCTGGCCCTGCACCTGGGCGGCTACCTCACCACCGTTTTCCTGGTCCTGACCCCGGCGCAGGCCGTCGCGTTCATCCTGGTCAACCAGGGTGTGCTCGGCCTCTACCTCGGCAGCTCGTTCGCTCCCAACCACAAGGGCATGCCCATCCTCGACGCCGAGGACGACCTCGACTACCTGCGGCGGCAGGTGCTCACCTCCCGCAACGTGCGCGGCGGAAGGTTCGTCGACACCGCGCTCGGCGGCCTGAACTACCAGATCGAACACCACCTGTTTCCGAGCATGCCGTGCCCCAACCTGCGTCATGCCCAGCCGTTGATCCGCCGGTTCTGCGCCGAGCACGGTCTCGACTACCACGAGACCAGCCTGGGTCGCTCCTGGGCGGAGGCGCTGCGCCACCTGGACGACGTCGGCTCCCGTGCGGGGTAGGGACGGAGCACACGTGGTGAGGACCGGCAAGCGGAGCGCAACCCGCGGTCGGTCGGTCGGGTCCTTGTGGAGGGTTGCCATCATCGATGCGTGACACGGAACTACCTGGCCCCTCCCAGAAGTGCTCCACCGGCCGACGAAACGGCGGCTGCCCGCGCCGACAACCGCACCAACCTGCTCGTCGCGGAATACACCGCCATCCGGGCCGTCATGGCGCAGAAGTCCGCCGCGTCGCACGCCCTCGTCGGCGCCTACCTGACCGTGGTGGCGGTGATCCTCGGGTTCGTGGTCGCCAACCGGGCCGACCCCCGCCTGCTGCTCGCCGTCCCGGTGCTCGCGGCGAGCTCCGGGATCACCATCCTCCGGCGCCGGCAGGATCGTGAGGCGGCGAACAGGTACATCCGGGAGGTCCTCCGGCCGGTCGCCCTCGAGTGCTCCGGCGACGACCGGGTCTTCCGGTGGGACGACTTCTACGCGCAGCAGAGGGGCTCCCGGTCCCTGCTCTACGAGTTCGGGTTGCAACTGGTCTTCCCGCTGTCCGGGCTCGTCTGCCTGTTCGTGACCCTTCCGCTCCTGGCCTCGGTCGCGGAGTGGTTGGCCTGGCTCGGAGGGCTGAGCTTCCTCGTCGCGCTGATCTCCGCGTACGTCCGGCAGAACCGGAGCCAGCTCGCCCGGACGGTGTCCGGCTCCGGGGCCCTCGCTCGCCGCCTGGCGTCGCGGCTGTGGGGGCGGAGCAGGAACGGCGGTCGATCCTGACCGGCACAACCGGCCGGGCCGCCCGCGCGCGAGGCGTGGGCGGCCCGATCGAGGCTCCGGTCGAACGTCAGGCCAGCGGCTTGCCGCCGGTGACGCCGAGCACCTCACCCGTGATGTAGCTGGACTCCTGCGAGGCGAAGAAGACGTACGCCGGGGCGAGTTCGGCCGGCTGGCCGGCGCGGCCCAGCGGGACGTCCTTGCCGAACGACTCGACCTTCTCCGCCGGCATGGTGGCCGGGATCAGCGGGGTCCAGACCGGTCCGGGCGCGACGGCGTTGACCCGGATCCCCTTGTCGGCCAGGCCCTCGCCGAGACCCTTCGTGAAGGCGATGATGCCGGCCTTGGTGGTGGCGTAGTCGAGCAGGTCGGGCGAGGGCTGGTAACCCTGGATCGACGCCGTGTTGATGATCGTGGACCCGGGCCGCAGGTGCGGGACGGCGGCCTTGGAGAGCCAGAACATCGCGTACAGGTTGGTCTTGAGGACCCGGTCGAACTGCTCAGTGGTGATGTCGGTGATGCCGCCCGGCTGCGACATCTGGTACGCCGCGTTGTTCACGAGGATGTCGAGGCCGCCCAGCTCGCTGACGGCGCGCGAGATGATCTCGCCGCAGTGCGCCTCGTCGCGGATGTCGCCCGGGACGGTCACCGCCTTGCGGCCGGCCTTCTCGACCAGTTCCGCGGTCCGGCGCGCGTCGTCCTCCTCCTCCGGCAGGTACGCGATCAGCACGTCGGCGCCCTCGCGGGCGAAGGCGATGGCGACCGCCCGGCCGATGCCGGAGTCGCCGCCGGTGATCACCGCCCGCTTCCCGGTGAGCCGGCCGCTGCCCTGGTAACTCTCCTCGCCGTGGTCGGGCTCGTCGGGCATCTCCCGCGTCGTGCCGGGCGCCGACTGCTGGCCGCCGGTCTGCTCCTCCGGTCCCCGGTACTGCTCCTGGGGGTCCTGCTGCTGGTACTGGTCGCCGCTCAACGTCCTGTCCTTCCTTGTTCTCCTGAGCGCGTGTGGTGGGGTCAGCCGGCGGACGGCTTACGGAGCGCGTCGCGGACCCGGTCCACGACGGCCAGCGCGGGACCGGCCGCCAGGTTGCCCTTGGCCGACTGGGCACTCGGGTGCGGCCGGGTCGGGGCGGCGGCCTCCGCGGCGCGGACGGCGCCGGCGAGGGTGCGCAGCCGGTCGCCGGGCACGTGCTGGCGTAGCTGGGGGAACTCGTAGCGCTCCTCGTAGCGGGCGTGGGTGAGCACCGCGTCGCGGAGCAGGATGATGCCCGTGTCGAAGCCCTCCGCGTCGACGCCGCCGGCGATCAACGTCTTCAGCGTCTCCTTGGCCTGGCGCTCCTCGGCGAGCCGGTCGTCGACCATCGCGTCGCCGCCGCCACCCGGCAGGTTCCGGGCCAGCGGATGGATGAGCTCCTCCTCGGCGGTCTCGTGCACGGCGAGGAGGTGCACCAGCTCGTCGAAGGCCTCCCGGCGGGTGTCGCCGGTGCTGCCGATGACCAGCAGGAAGAGCTGCTCGACGCGCGCGTGCTGGGCGAGCAGCAGGTCGACCACGTCCTCCTCGGGCCCGGGCGTGGCCGGGGCGCCCGTCTCAGGCATGGCTGCCTCCCTCGGCGCGCAGCCGCTCCACCGGGTGCGGCCCCTCGGTCTCGATGCGGTACTCGTCGCCGAGGCGCTCCCGGTGCATGTCGATGACCTGCTCGCTGGGCGGCTTCTGGCCGTCGTGCAACTGCTGCTGCATCCACTCGAAGCGCTCGTGCGCGTCCTGGACGTAGCCCTCGCCGAGCTTGGTGACGTCGATCTGGGTGGCCAGCAGGTGGCGCAGGTACTCCTTGTTCGGTTCGAAGGTCAGCGGCTCGGGCAGGCCGGCGCTGCCGACGATCTCCTCCGGCTCGCGGCCGTCGTGCCGGCGCAACAGGTCGGCCGCCTGCTGGAGGTGGGCCAGCTCCATCTGCAGGTGCAGTTCCCACACCGCCTTGATGCGCGGGTCGCTCTCCTGCTGGAGGAAGGAGTAGTAGAGCCAGCACTCGTTGTATTCGTGGGTCAGCAGCCGCTCCCACCAGCTCTCGCCCGGGTCCAGCAGCGACTCGTAGTGGGTGACGTGCTCCTGCTCGATCAGGCTGATCTCCTGGTAGAGCTGGCGCGCGATCGGCTCCATGTACTGCGGGCCGACGTTCATGTAGTAGAACATCACCTGCTGCTCGGCGGAGAGGATCGTCAACGCGTTCAGTTTTGAACGCGGGTCCACCGAGTTGCGGTCGTAGGGGGTGCGCACCTCGTCGAACGGGTGCCGGTGCTCCTGCACGGTCGGCCGGCCCGGCATGACCTCCGTGAGGCCGTCCACCACCTTCTCGGCCTTGCGGCGCTCGACCATCTCGTAGAGGTTGGCGTAGCGGTACAGGTGGTCGAAGTCCTCCAGCACACCGAACTCGTACGCCTGCTTCAGGTAGGGGTCGGGCTCGTGCCGGGCCACCCAGGCGGTCAGGTCGACGGCCACCTGCTCGTAGCCGAGGGTCGTCTCCAGCACGCTCGCCACACCGGGCAGCAGCCAGTTCACGACCCGCTGCTGCTGGTTCTCCACGTACCGCACGTACGCCAGCTGCCGGCGGACGTCCTGGTCCGGGCAGACGCGGGCGAACTGGTGCTGGAAGTTGATGGCCTCGACCTCGATGCCGTTCATCGTGATGATGCGGCAGCGGGTGTAGGGGTCGACCGCCTCGGGGTCGATGGGCTCGACGTTCAGTTCGCGCCAGTTGCGGATCTGGCTCTCCAGGGGGATTCCCTTGTGGTCCAGTGGATTGAACATGTTTCTCCCATTCGCCTCGGGGTGCGCTTGTCAGCTCCTACCCGGGCTCTTCGCCCGGAACCGTCCAGACGGGTCTTTTTGTCGAGCAGTCGGGCGCGTGCCGGACGGTCAGCCGCCCACCGGTGGCGCGGACCAGTTCCCGCACGCGCCGCAGCGCGCCGATCCCCGGCTCGGCGAGCCGGGTCACCGTGGACAGAGGGCGGAACGGTCGTACGTGGGAACGTCGAGGCGGTCGGTGAACAGCGGCATCGTCCGGCCGGTCAGCGGCCGGACGTTCCGGTCGGCCGGCAGGTCGGAGCTGGGTCGGGGTGCCAGGTGTGCTGAGGTCACGGCGAGGCCTTTCGGCTCCGCGCGCGCGGCATCGACCTGCTGCGTTGCGGTGCAGCGGGGAACGGTCGTCGTCGGGCGCGGGAGCGGCGGGGTTGCGGGGAGTCGTCCGGGGCCGCTTCTTGACCCTCGACCGTGTGGGTCCCCCTGCTACCCGCCAGCCCACGGCGAAAACATGATCGTTGCGCGGGTCACCCGGCCCTCGGCGCCTCGGCGCTCAGGACCGTCCGAGGACGCCCGCGCCCCGGGGCAACGGGCCCACGTCCGAGCGCCGCCCCCGGCGCAGCCCGGCGTGGCGCTGCCCCAGCCCCTGCCACACCGCACGCTTCAGCGTGCGAGCCGAGCTACCCGCCGCCCGGGGCGATGCACCTCGCGTCCCCGGCCACCTATGCCGACATCGCCGCGTACGGGCAGATCGCCGGCCGGGCGGGGTTGCGCCCGGGCTGGCGCAGCCCCGGGCTCCGCCACATCGGCCAGGTGGTGGTGCCGTCGGGGAGCGTGAAGGGCTCGTGGGCGACGTAGCCGTGGCGGGCGTACAGGTCCCGCTCCGCCGGGGTGTTCGCCTCCGTGTAGGTGGGGAGCCGGGCCTGGCCCATGCGGGCGTTGCTGGCGGCCAGCAGTGCGCCGGCGCGTCGGATCCGGTGCGGCTGTGCGGTGACCGCGAAGAACGCCAGGTGGTTGTGGGGGTCGGCGGGCCGGTGCGCGCCCAGGACGTCGTCGAGCTGAAGGAAACGGTCCAGGTGGTCGGCGCAGGCCACGGCGAGGCGCTCGCCGTAGCCGGTGGGCGCGGGGGTGGGGCCGTACCGGTGGAGCCAGACGGCGGCAGCGGAATGATCCTGCAGGAGGTACGCCTCGCCGGAGAGGAGAGCGTGTTCGGTCCAGACGCGGACGACGGAGGTGAGCACGGCCCGCCGGCGGCGGTCGTCGGGGACCAACCAGGCGCCGGTGGCACTGTCGGCGAAGGGGCCGGCGACGAGATCGACGATGTCGTGGACGTCGCGCCATCTCGCGCGGCAGACAGGCAGGGTGTGGTTCACGGAGTTCTCCCGGTGACGGATGCGGTTGGTCGCGGTGGTTCGCCAGCCCCCGGCCCTTTCGAGAGTCCCTGGTGGGCGTGGCGGTGGGAGGCGACGCCGGCCCGGGGGCGGGCGTCGTCACGGGGCGGGTCGCGAAGTCAGAAGGACGGTGGCGAGGAGCGGTGAGCCGGCCGGGCCGCCGGGCTCATCCGCCCGATGGCACCGGCAAGGACCCCCGCCGTTCCCGGCGGTGGCCCGGGTCGTTGACCGGCGGGCGCCTCAGGCGGGTCGGGGGTCGGGCCGACTCGACCGGTTCGCGAGTGCGGCGCGGTGACCACCGCCGTACCCCAGCACCCGCAGCTCCGGTTCCCAGGCACGAGCGGAGCCCTCGGCGGGGACGCCGGGTCCCCCGGCGCCGGCGCCGGCGCCGGCCGTGGTGGCCGGCGTGCCGGGCGCGGCGGGGCTGGGGGGTGTCTCGCCGGGAGCGGGAGCATGCTCGGCGGGCGGCGTCACCCGCACCTCGGCGGGCAGGGACGACACCGTGTCTCGACCTGCGGACCAGGACGCCGGTCGAGACGACGCGGCCTTCGCCGGGCGCACGACGGCCGGCGTGGCGGGGCGGGTGACCACTGCGGGCGTGCCCGCCGTCGGCGTGTCACCGCCCGGCGCGGGAGGGCGGGCGATCGGACCATCGGGAGGAGTGGACGGCGCAGCGGGTGGCCCGAGGATCGGCGCGGTCAGGTCGAGGATCGGGGCCAGGACGGGCGGCAACAGGTCGCCGATCGGCTCGGTAACGGGCTGGACGATGTCGGCGATCGGGTCGGTCACGGGCCGGACGATGCCGGCGACCGGCTCGGTCACGGGCCTGGCGATGTCGGCGACCGGCTCCAGCAGCCGTGCCGACGCCACCTTCTCCACGACGGGAGACGCCAGGTCCACGACCGGTCTGGTCACCGGGGTGATCATCTCGGCGACAGTCGTCCGCTTCACCGGGGGCGCCGTGTCGGTTGCCGGACGCTCCGGTCGGTCGTCCCTCGTCGACCGGCCCGGGTCCGCAGCTGCCGGACCGCCCTCGCTGTCAACTCCACCGCTCCTGGCCGGCGGCGACGTCGGCAGGCGCAGCGGGGCGATCACGGACTCCTCGACGAGCGCCCGGGCATCGTGCAGCAGGTCCCCCAGGACGCCGGGCCGAGCCGGCTCCGCCGCGTGAGCCGCGTCAGGTGCGACGGCGTCGTGCAGGGACCACGCGCCGACGAAGCCGCCGCACAGGAGTACGCCCCGCAGCGCCCACCGAGCCAGTCGGCCTGGACACCGCGTCAACGGGCACCTCCGCAGCACTCTTGCTCACGTCGATGCCTGTGATTGTGCCCGGAGTGACCGGTCGGGCACCGCCAACACACCGGGGCGACGCTGACCAGAGAGACAGGAGCGTGCATCCGGGGCCGTCGGTCGGAAGGTCAACGCGGTCACGCCCGGCCGACGCGGGCACCCCGTCGGTCGCGAGACTGGCAACTCGCGCCCTCGTAGCTCAGGGGATAGAGCATCGGTTTCCCAACCCGACGCTCCGCCGGTTATCCACAGGCCGATGACCTGGGACCTCCTGCGTTCCGCCGCTGCGTGCCGACCGCTTCGCGGCCTTGGTGCGATCGCTTGCCGAAGATCAGCTGGAACGTTGTGGGTCCTGCGTGTACAAGGCTTGCCGCGAGTCGGGAGCCGAGTCATCGTTCCTCGCGTCGAGCAGTTCGCGGCGCCATTCGGCGAATCGGTTACGAAGATTGTCCAGCGCTCGGCCGGTGACGCCGTACTGGGCGAAGTCGTCGGGATCGAGCTGGGTGGCTTGTCCGAGCGCGTCGGCGAAGATGCGCGGGTCGAAGCCACGGTCGGCGCGCTGCGCGAAGGCGAGAAGGGCGTCGCGGGTGTAGCGGCCGGATCGGAGGGTGGCGTCGATGTCGATGAAGTCCGGGCGACGCTCGCCCGTAGAGGGCGCTCATCTTGTTCGCGACCGCGTCGTCGGGGTGCAGTACCGGTCCGATCGCCATGAGGATCGGTTCGTTGGCACGCCAGTCCACGCCGAGTTCGACCTTGGAAACCCGCGCACCGTCGGTGACGGCCAGGCGGGCGAACGTGTCGTACTGCCGCTCGGTCTCGACGGTCAGGCCGTCGTCCCCGGTAGGCGTGCACGACGGCGGTGACCGCGGCGGTGAACTCGTCGCGGCGGTCCCAGGCGGTGAACAGGTCCACGTCCTCGCTGGGCACGCTCGACAAGCCCGGCGGCTTGGACCGCGTAACCGGCGGCCAGCGCGAAGCCGTATCGTTCGGCCGCCGCGAGCCCGGTACGGGCGAGGCGTTCGTGGAAGGGGTCCACCGCTATGCCGCGTTGCTACGGGTTGCGGCGAGTTCGGGGAAGGCTTCCTCCCAGCGCTGGCGGAGCTGGGGTGGCAGCCAGAGGGTGGCCCAGAGCCGCCGGAGAAGGTCGGCGTCGAGCCAGGTGTGCAGATCCTCGACGGTACTGGCTTCGGTGAGCACCACCTTGTACATGCTGGCCAGGCGCGCGGCCCGGGTCAGGTCGTACTCGGCGTGCCCGGACCAGTCGAGGTGACGCGGAAGCGTCACCGTGCCTTCGGTCGGGCCGTGCCTTCGGTCGGGCCGTGCAGCGCCGCTGCGCGCCCAGGTCGCCTCGATCTGTGAGCGGCCGGATGGGATGGCGCTGTCGATCGAGTTGGCTGCCACGCGTGACCTGCACGCCCGCGTGCCCGTGCCGGCCGCCCGAGATGAGGCCGCGGCGCTCGCCGAGACCATGAAACCGGATGCTGGAGCGGCCGGAGACCGCCGCGGCGAGCCGGCGCCGATCTCCTCACCCGGCTCGGCGAACTGACCGGTCCTCTGGGCCCGACCGTCGAAGGAACCTGAGGCATTGACGTGCGCCTACCTCATCTATACCCGGTCGCGCTACCCGACAATTGCACAGGATCAGACATCTACCGAATTCGGCACTGTCAGATCAACAACACGCATCGACGGACTTGAAATCTTGACCGCGCTCCGAAACTTCGGCATTCTTCTATGCGGGTCGCGCGGCGGCCCGCCGGAATAGCGGTCATTCTGACGTTCTTTCGGCATGCCTGAAAACGGGAGGTTCAGACATGCGCAAGATCATCTTAGGTGGCGCGGGGGCGCTGTTTATGGTTGGCGCCTTCGCTGCGCCAGCTTCGGCTGACGTCGGCGACGGAAAGCTCACCTGCAACACCGGCGAGATCTGCTACGCCCGGGACAGCGACAACACCAACTACCAGAAGCACTTCTGGGACGAGGGCTGGCACACCAGCTACACCTTCACCGATGTCCGCAACGGTACCGGCGGCCAGGGCAATGTCCGCGATGGCGCCGACCAGATCCGTAACCGTGACACCGAGTGCAGTGTGAAGGTTGTCGACGACCACGGCGTCCTGCCGGACGACCACCGGACGTACAGCAACAACTCGACGTGGTATGTGCTCCACAGCGACATCAAGAACCAGAACGACCGTCACGAGCGCTGCTGATAGTTCGTTCGGGCCCGGCGTAGGAGCAAGCCTCCCACGCCGGGCCCTTCGCTGTCGGCCCTGAAATTGCCGACAGCCCTCCATTCCGTATCAATCGACGACCAGCAACCGCGTATCGATGGCCTCGCGTAGCGCCGGAAGCATCAGCACAACGACACCGATGACCGCCACTCCGCAGCCAGCCGTCGTCGCTGCCAACGGAGCCCAGGGTATGGTCAACTCGGGATGCTCGCTGACCACAAAGAAGGCTTCCGCCATGGGAATCGCGCACACCATGCCGACCAGCGCACCCGGCAGCAGGTTCGCGGCCGTCTGCCCCAGTAACACCAGTCGTAGCGTGCGAACGGTAACCCCCTGGGCTCGCAACGCAGCGATTCCGCGGCGCTCCTCAATGAGCCGGTCGAGCAGGGCCACCGCGAGGGACAGTGTCGAGACGACGAATGCGAGCACAAGCCCGGCCCAGGCCACCTGCCGGTAGGTATGACTCACTGACTGCGAGTCCCGCACCATCGTCTCGACATCGCGGACCTCTCGATTGCGGCCCTCCTGCAAGCGCTCGACGGCTGTCCGTACCCGTTCGACGACGATCGGATCGCTACTCGACACGGTGACCAGAATCTGCCGCACGGACGCGACGCGGAGTGCCTGCCGGGGCACCTGGGACACCGGAACGATCCCCGAACCGATCCCGAGTTCGCCAAGTCCGTCGAGTGCGTGGTGGATGGTCCTACCGATACGCACGGGTCCAAGCTCGACGTATTCGACGCCTGTGGAACTCTCGGTGGCATACTGGTAGGCCGCCAGCGGCTCCCCGGTGGCTAACAGATTCTCCCCTCCGTCGGACGGAGCCAGGTACGTGCTTTCTGGTCCGCACTCCGGCAGCGGCTGACGCAGTACCGTTGAGAATGCGGAGCAGTCACCAGCCACCGCGTTGACACCGGCCTGGCCCGCACCCGAAGGACCCAACTCGACGGTGACCAGAAGCGCCACACCGGTAACGCCGGGCAGATCCAGCTCGCCCGGTTCCGGTGCCCGCTCGACGTTCGCGAGGAAGGTGTGGGGCTTGAGATGTTGCTCCAACTGAGCCAGCGACGCGGGGGTACTCCCATCGGCGAGCGGCAGCACCGCGAGGAACCAGCCCGAGGCGAATACCAGAAGGGTGACGACCCCAACCACCCGCGCGGCTGTGGCCGCCGATGCCTGAGCACGCCGGGCTGCGAGGAGGACGGCCGGACTGCGGTCCGCCCGCAACATGAGAGCGGCGACCCCAAGGCACAGCGTCGGCGCGCTGACCAGCAGACCAATCATGATCAGAACGGTGGCCAGGAAGAGCGGTACGGCGGCTGCGCTGCCGGTCTGATCGGTAACGATCAGCCAGCCCGCCGTCAGTAGACCAACGACCAGCGGCAGCAGCCGCCATCGGCCCGGTCGGACAACGGTGGAGCGGCGCACGACACCCATCGGGTTGACGACCACCCGCCGAAGTGCGATCACGGCAGTCGCCGTAGCGAACACCGGTAGACCCACGACGATCGCCGCTGCAGCCGGAATCGGCGGCAGGACGTCGGAGACGAAGGCACCCCCACCTGGTAGCCGGGCCGCGCTCACGGCGGCGAGCACCTGGAAGGCCAGACCGCCTCCGATTGAGCCGACGGCTGCGGCCATCCCGACCTCGACCGCGGTGAGCTGCCGGACCTGCTTGGCTGACATACCAGACAACCGGAGCGCGGCAAGCCGGCGGTCCCGTTCCTGCGATCCCCAGCGGACCGCGTTGACGACTAGCGCCAGCAGCGGAAGCAGCAATGCCGCGAGGCCGATCGGCACGGCCAGTCGCAATCCTCCCGGAAGCGGCGGCACGTCCTCGGGCTTGGCGCCCCATCCGGACGCGGGGACGTAGTCGGCGGGAAAGGCTCCTGGGGCCGCTCCCATCCACACTGTCCACTCGTGTGGCCCGGTCAGCCCGGCATCGGCCACAGTCCCCACGAGCCGCTGTGGATACCGCTCGCGCAGTGTTGGATCAGCTCGCAGCATGGCCTCGACGTCCGGGGAGGCGACGATCTCCCCGGGAAGCGGCAAGCGGTCCAGCCCCGGCGGAGGCGGCGCATCCGACCGGAGGGCTGCCACCTCGGTGACGACCAACGTCCGATCCCGGTAGACGTCGGTCCACCGGCGCACCAACAACGTGCCGTCCGATCGCACCGCACCGCGCTCCAGCGTCGCCGACCGATTCGCCGCGCGGTCGCGCTTGGCCTCGGTCAATGGCAATGCCACCGAGCCGGCCAGCAGGAACACCGCCGCCACCGCCATGCCGGCCGCCGTCAGTAGGAACCGCTTACGCGACTGCGGACTGCCGACGGCCAGTTGCGCGGCGAGCCCGACGACGCCCGCCAGCCTCACCGCGGCGCTCCCGCTACCGACGGAATCACTCGGCCGTCACGTAACACCACCTCACGCTCGGCGTATGCAGCGATCTTGTCGTCGTGTGTCACCATGACCAGAGCGCATCGACGATTTCTGACCTGTTCAATCAGCAGATCAAGCACCAGCTCACCGTTTGCCGTATCCAGCGCACCGGTCGGCTCGTCGGCGAAGATGACGTCCGGGTCCGGGGCCAGCGCCCTGGCCACGGCGACCCGCTGCTGCTGACCACCCGACATCTCACCGGGCCGACGGCGAGCCAACTCCTCGACACCGAGGTCGCGCAGCCAGGATCGTGCGGTTTCCTCCGCAGGGCGCCGGCCGACACCGCTGAGACGCAGGTTGAGTGAGACGTTTTCCAACGCCGTCAGTTCCGGCACCAGATGCCCGAACTGGAAGACGAAACCGAACCGCTGGCGACGAAGTGCGCTGCGCTCGGCGTCCGGCATCGCCTTCAGGTCCCGCCCGCTGAACCACACGCGCCCCTCGCCGGGCATCACCAGCCCGGAAAGACAGTGCAGCAGCGTTGACTTGCCAGATCCGCTGGAGCCGATGATGGCGATACTGTCGCCGCGCTCCACGCTCAGGTCAACGCCGTCCAGAGCACGGGTCAACCCGTACGCGACTCGCAGCCCTTCAGCTCGCAGGAGAGGTATCCCGGTCTGCTTGTCATTCGGGGATGGCTGGACGGCCTGACTCATCCTGCCGGCACCGCGTCGATGTGCCAGCGTTCATCGATCTGCACGAGGGTCAGCTTGGTGGAGCCCAGCGCGTCGATCGCGCCCTGCTGGCTACCGTCGAGCTGTAGTTCAACGGTGGCAGTGCTGCCGTCTACCTGCGGATCCTTCATCTTCACCTTGCGTAGGGCTGCGGCCGATGCCTGATCCAGACGGCCGGCAACCGTCTTCACACTCTGCGGACAGTTGTCGCCGGCGGCGCGCTTCGCGAGTGCGTCCTGCGCTGCCTTGCTCATCAGTGCGCACGCCCGTGTCCCGTTACCGTCGGCGAGAGCGCTGGCATACAGCGGAACGACTTCGCGGACGCCTTCGGCCCCCGGCCGCTGTCCGGGATCACGCCCCTCAGAGCATGAGACGACCGCCAGCACCGGGAGTGTGGCAAGAGCGATGCGGGCAGTGAGCAAGCGCGTGGAACGACGCATGGACAAAACTCCTCACAATGGGCGATGGCTGACGATCAGCTATCGATGTCAAGACGGAGATGAAGGCAGGGCTCGTTACTGACGTCGTAAGGCATCCACGGGTTGAAGCCGTACCGCACGCCATGCGGGCGGGAGCCCGGCGACGATGCCCGCGGCAGCCCCGGCCAGTAAGGCGGAAGCGATTGCCACGGGGGTGAGGACCGGTCTCCATCCGTTCCATGTCGAGATCCCCACGACGACGGCCACGCCGGTGTATGCCCCGATCACGGCACCGGCCAGGCCGAGCGCGAGCGTCTCAGCCATGATCTGGAAGAAGATGTGCCGTCGCAGAGCGCCGACAACGGTGCGCAACCCCAGCTCCGCCGTCCGAGCGTGGACTGACGACACGGCGGAGGACGCGATCGAGATGGTGCCCATGACGAGGGCGATGAGCACCACGCCGAGGGCCAGCGATCGCACGTTGCCTTCGATCCCTTGGCGGAAGCCGCTCGCATCGAGCGGCCGGCTCACGCTCACGACGCGGCCGTCCTCGGGAGCCAGCGCGATGGCGGCCCGTTGCCGCACCGCATCAGCCGCACCGGACTGGGTCTCGATGAGCACACGCGCTCGGTCGTCGGATGATCCGTCACTCGTCGTGAACACCCCCCGAGGGACCAACGCACCCACCAGCACCTCGTCGCGCCGGTCGACATCCGAGTAGATGGCGGAGACGGTGAGCATCAGGCCGTCGATCCGGACCCCCGTGCCCGGACGAGCGACACCGAGCCGGCGCGCGGCCGATTCCGACAACATGATCAGCGGACTTCGGCTCCGGACGTGCAGGCTGTTGAAGGGCGTGCCGACCGTCAGGTGCGGTCTGATCGCCCGCAGGGCGTCCGCGTCAACGGGTTGGATCGCCACCTCGGTCATGCCCGACGAGGGTGGCCGCTCGACGAGGAACGTTCCGGGCGGATCCATCACACCGGCGTGTACCACGCCGCTGATGGCGCGTACCCGCTCCAGGTCGCCTGGCTCGGTGAAGTCGATGGAGGTGGCACCGGCCGCCTGAGTCACCACGAGCTCGGTGGCCCGGAAGCTGTCGAACTCGTCGGTGACCTGACGAGACAGCGTCGAAGACAACCCGGACATCGTGACGAGGGTGGCGGTGGCGACCACCACGCCCGCGATCACGAGCACCGCCTTCAGACCCTGCGCCCGCATCGACGCGGCCGCCTCGCGCAGTACGTCGCCGACGAACACGCGTCGCCGGGCCGCCAGCCGGAGCTCGGCCCCTGTCCGGCTCATGCCCGTTCCGGCTGCGGGAACGGCCACGAGTTAGTGACCTTTCCGTCGGAAACACGCAACGCCCGGTCCGCGCCGGCGGCCACGGTCAGGTCATGTGTCACCACGATCACGGTGGTGCCGGCCGCGTTCAACTCGTTGAGCAACGCCATGATGGCCACTCCGTTGGCGGTGTCCAGGCTTCCGGTCGGTTCATCGCACAGCAGGATGCGTGCGTTGGTGATCACGGCCCGGGCGATCGCGACCCGCTGCTTCTCGCCGCCAGACAGCGTCTGCGCGTTCGCGTTACTGCGGTGCTGGAGACCGACACGTTCGAGTACTTCGGCCACGAGCCGCCGCCGGATCCGTCGAGGCGTCCCGGTGTAGAGCAGACCCAGCTCCACGTTCTCCGCGACGGATCGGCCGGACAGCAGATGGAACGCCTGGAAGACAACGCCGATCTCCTGTGCCCGCAGGGCGCTCCGGTCGGCATGGCGCAGTGTCGTCGTCTCGGTTCCACAGACCTTGAGGAGCCCGGAAGACGGTTGGTCGAGCAGACCGAGCAGGTTCAGCAGGGTCGACTTCCCGGAACCAGACGGTCCGACAATCGCCGAGTATGAGCCCATGGGGATGAACAGGTCACACGGCAGTAGGGCGTGGACGGCAGGACCGTCCGTCACGTATGTGCGGCTGACTCCGGTGAGCTCGAAAGCTGCGGGCTCCCCGTCGCCGTACCCGGTCGTCTCGACGGAGTCCTCGATGCCCGCCAGGCGCTGCAGCAGTGTCACTGGCCCACGTCCTTGCCGCCCACGATCACAGCCGTACCGGCAGTCAGCGCAGCAGCGTCCCGGGGCGTGATCTCCACCCAGCCGTCTGCTTGGATGCCCGGCGTGACCTCGACGTCGACGAGTTTCCCCTGCTTTTCCTGCGTGCTGACGAACGCGGTCCCGTCGGGCCGCTCATTGACTGCGGTGAGCGGCACCGCCAGCACGGGCCCGTCGGTGTGTTTCCCCTCGACAGTCACCCTGTAGGACCGACCGGCATCGATCGAAAGGCGATCGTCCAGAAGCACGGTGACGGCCGGGCCGGAATCTTCCGACCCCGCGTCGGCGCCGTTGGAGGCGCCCTCCGAAGACTCGGCTGTCGCTGTCGTATTGGCTACGAGCCGACCGGTCACCGCCTTGCCACCGACGTCGACGCGTACGGCGGTTCCCTCGACGGCAACGTCCGCTCTACCGCTTGGCACGTCACCCTTCAGGCGGGTAGATGCGGTGTAACGGGACAGCACCGCCTCACTCCCGTTGACCATCTGGCCGACCTTCACCGACACCGTGTCGACCCGCCTCGGCAGACCTGAAACGACGAACAGCTCAGCCGGACGCGCCTCGATGGTCCGCCGCCGGGCCGGCGCCTTCGTGGCATCGACCGCTTCCGTTTCGTCGACGGCCGTTGTTTCCTCGTGGTAAGGCGGTTCCCAGCCGACCGAGCGGTACAACCTACCTAGTGCGGCCTGGGTGCCGGGTCCGTACGTGCCCTTGCGGTCAGCGCTCCGGTAACCGAGTGAGCGAAGTGCGACCTGGAGTTGCTCCACGTCTGGACCCGTGTCGGCATCTCTGATCGTGCGGTAGGCACGGAACCGCCCGGGCAAGGCGATGACTGGCCGGCCCTGCACCTCCAGCACGACACTGCCCGCCCGGACCGTGTCGTTGGCCTTGAGCGGGACGCTCGTGACGACGCCCTCGATGCCCGGCGTGAGGCGGAGGTCCTTCTGCGTGGAGGTGTCCAGGGTGGCACGGAAGGTGAACGCCTCACTCAGCTCCTTCCGTTCGACCGGAACGACCACCGGACTCGAGGCCCGAAACTCGGCGTTGGCGACGACTTCCGCCTGCGAGTTGACCCGGTCACCGAGGACGAGGATGGTGGCGCCGGAGCTGCTGGCGCTGATGAGGACCGTCAGCGCCAGCAGCAGTCCAAAGCGCCGGCGACTTCGCGGCTGTGGATCGACCCCCGGCGGGTCGGAACTCGGATGAGACACGAGAGACCTCTGAAAGACTCAGTTGGGGTGATCAGGACGCGTTGCGAGCGGCGTCGCGCAAGGTTGTGGAGATCCCCGCGAGCTTCACGGCGTAGCGGTCCGCGAGCTTCTTGCGCGGTTCGTCCTGCAGCTGCTCCAGCTTCTTGGTGAAGCCCTGCTGCTCACCACAGGTGACGTAGGCCAAGGCGAAGTCGACCTCGGCTGCCGGCGGAGTGTAGGTACCCGGATCCGATGGCGGGACGACGACGACCTCACCCTTCTTGATCTTGGGTTCGGGTCGACTTGACTGACTGATCGATGCAGTCTGCACGCCGGCGTCGCGTAGCAACGCGGCAAAGTCATCGGCCTTCTCAGCGTTCTCCGGGTCGAGCTGCGGATAGCCGGCCTTGCGAACGCAATCGAGCCGATCGGTCACCAGCTTGAGAATCGGCTCGGCGGTGGCGTCGAGGAGGCCCCGCCGGATCTCGTCCTGCACTTCGGCGCTCTGCGACAGCAGAGCACTCACGTCACCGCTTGCCTTCCGACTGAACTCCTTCCGGCACGAATCAAGGGCCGCGTCGAACGAAGGGTCCTTGGACAGGACCAAGCCGGGCTCACTGCGGGCGAACAGCAACACGGACCCGACCATCCCGTAACGACGCGCCTGCTCGGCCGTGTACGGCCCCATCTCCAGCGGGTCGATCCGCAGCGGCTCGCTGCGCGCCTGCGGGGTGCGCTGCGCCGTCATCTCGAACGCCTGCTGCTGTTGCGGGAACCCCTCGTCGGCAAGACACTTCCGCACGTCGGCCGAAAGACGATCTTTCAGCGTTTCGGTGAGACTGACGATCTCCTCCATCGAACCACTCGGGGCCTGCCCGCCCGCCGCCTTGCTGACTGGCGACGCGGCCGGATCCGGCGTCGCCGGCTTTTCCGAGGAGGAGCAGCCGGCAGCCAGAAGCACCGTGCCGACCAGGAAGAAACTCTTGAGTGCGGTATTCATTCTTCGATCCCCCGTGTGCACGTTCACCTCGATTTGTTGGTGTCTTGAATCAGCGCGGCATAGGCCTCGACGTCTTGCCGAATATTGGCCAGCCGGCGCTCGGTCGAATCGATCCAACGAAGGTCCGCGTCCAGGTGGAGGATCGCCAGATCCGCAGCAACCACTTCCAGCCGGCCCGAGTCCGGCGATGACTTGATCTTGGTCATCTGACGCATGAGCGCACGGTGCGAAGCTCGTTGCACGTCCAGTACCCGAGCGGCATCTCGCTGCGTCAACAGAGCAAGAATCACTTTGGCATAAAGGTCGTGCTGGAGGTATTGCTGAGCTCCCTCCGGCTCGAAGAACCAACGCTCGATTCCACTCGTGCCGGCCTCGGTCACCTGGAACAGCGTTCGGTCCGGACCGCCGGAGCGCTCCACGCCGACGACGGTCACCAGACCGTCGCGCTGCAACCGCTGCAGCGTGCTGTAGATCTGCCCGGACCGCAACGGCCGGCGCAGACTGAGCAGGGCGCCATAACATTGCTGCAGCTCATAGCCATGCAGAGGGCGTGGTTCCATCAGCGCTAGGAGGGTCTCCGGCACGGCCATGTAGAGCAGTATCCACTGAGTGGCTAGTGGCGGCAACCCCCTTGGCGATTCTCGCGAGGAGTCGACCGGCATCGAACGGCTGCGGCACCGGGCGATCAACCCTCGACCACATCATCCGCCGCACCAGCTCACCCACACGGCTGCGGAACTGCCCGGATGCGCAAGCCAGCCATTCTGACTCGACTCGCCCCGCACGGCGGCTCCGGATGCAACCGGAACGGCCTACCACAGGGCATTTACGGCGCGCGCATCGTATCGAGCCTAGTCGTTCATCGCAAGCGCATGAGATCTCCACCGGCCAATACGAATACTCGGAACAGCCCGGAACGGTCCATACGACTACGTTTCTGCAGCGCGGTGATCGAGGGACCCCCCAATCGCGGCAGGGCAACTATGATCCTCGATGCGAGGGGCTTCCTGTTTGGACTCCCGGCGCGATCGCGCAGCTCGCATCGACAGGACACGGGGGATCACGCATGACTATCCGAACATCGCGCGCCTGCAGGGCCATGACCGTCGGGGTGCTTGCTGTCGGCGCATCCATCACCGCGGTAGCCGGCACCGCCGAGGCCGCCGAGCCCACGGGGGTCGGCAAGTCGTCGCCGTCCGCGACCGCCTCCTGGCGGGTCGATCTGAGCAGGCTGACAGCGATGCAGCACAACACCCGACGCACGAGCCGTGGCCTCACGCTCGCCGACTCGCAGCCCCGGGGTGACCACAATCCGCCGACTGCCGCCACCCTGGCGCCGGGTCAGCCGGACACCGCACGGGGCAGTTACACCGCACCCGAGGTGAATGCCGGCCAATGGGTCAGTGCCGTGGTCGCCAAACCGGACGCTTCGGTGCCGGCGGGCACCCGCGTCGAGGTTGACGTACGTGGCCGCGGAGTCGACGGCGGCTGGACAGAGTGGCGTACGACCAAACCAGACAGCATCCTGTCGCTGCCGGAACCAGTGTCGAAACTGCAAGCGCGCGTCATCTTGACCAGCGCGGCCGACGGTGCCGCGCCGGTGGTGTCCGGCCTGGAGTTGCAGTCCGCCGCCGCACCGGCTGAGTCTGCGACGGCGGCCGCCACCGCGTACGGCCCCGTCCGGCTGTTCGCCACCCGCGAGGGACTGGTGGGTCACACCACGGCGAACGGCCACGTCATCAAGAGCCGGGATCACTTCGTCGCCCTGCCGTCGCGTCGCATGTTGGCCTCGAACGGCGGCAATGAGTACCGGGTGAAGGTCTGTTACAAGGGACGTTGCGAGACGGCTCCGGTCTGGGACGTCGGGCCCTGGAACACCCGCGATGACTACTGGAACCCGTCGAGTGTCCGGGAGACGTTCCGCGATCTGCCGCAGGGCCGACCGGAGGCGCAGGCTGCGTATCAGAACGGTTACAACAACGGCAAGGACGAGTTCGGCCGGACCGTGGCGAACCCCGCCGGCATCGACCTGGCCGACGGCACCTTCTGGGACGGGCTCGCCATGACCAACAACGACTGGGTCGACGTCACCTTCAACCCCGGCTCGTCCGGCGGCACGGTCACGGTGACCGCCTGGGCGCAGGCGAACGTCCGCAGTTGCGCCACGACCACATGTGCCGTCGTGAGCCAGGTTTACGCCAACCAGACCTATCCCGCCGTCTGCTGGACGGTCGGCGAGAAGGTCACCGCGGAGGGCGTCACCAACGATAAGTGGGTCAAGCTCCCGCTGGTCGCCGGTGGGTACGGCTACGTCTCCGGCATCTATCTGACGGGCGACCAGACCGGCGGCGTGACAACGCGCTGCACCTGACGCCACGCGGCGGCGGGCGGAGGGAGCATCGACTATCCGCCCGCCGCGGTCAGGGCGGTTTGGCCCATGACCACCGACGTCTACGGGACGCTCCAACGCACCTCGGAGTCGGGGTTCGCCTCGGCTGTGACGGCTTCGATGGGCAGGTCGCAGGTAACGATCTTGACAAGCGACGACGATCCGGCCCCAGCGGGGCACCCGGCTCAGCAGGGTCGGTCCGGGAGCCGGTTGTCCGGTAGTTTGGACCGTCGGCGCCGCCGAGCCCGTCCGCCGGCGGCAATGCCATCCACGGGGGAGGGCGGTGGGTACGCGGTGCGTACAGGTCGGTGTTTCCGGTGATTCGCGGTTCGTTCGGTGGGGCCGTTGCCCGGGCGGAACGGGCGGGGCGGCTCGTCGTTCAGCCCCGGCTCGGGTTCAGTGATCCGGCCGAGATGCGGGCGGCGCTGCTCGCCGTCAAGCAGGCGGCGGCGAGCACCGTTGGCACGATCACCCTCGACAGCTTCACCAGGGTCGGTGACGACGCGGCGGCCCGGCGTGCCATCGTGAGCCGCTCGGCCCTGAACGGCTACCCGATCGTTGCGCAGCCGCTCGAGACCACCCGGCGCTTCCTCCTCGACGGTGTGCTCGACGCCGACTTCCCGATCCAGGTCCGCCACGGCTCCGCGGCGCCGGCCGCCATCTTCGCCGTGTTGGCCGAGTTGGGTCTGTGGGCGAGCGAGGGCGGGCCGGTGTCCTACTGCCTGCCGTACAGCCGCCGGCCCCTGGCTGACTCGATCGCCGAGTGGACCACGGCGACCGAGCGTTTCGCGGAGGCGTCCGGGGGCGGGCGCCTCGCGCACCTCGAGACGTTCGGCGGCTGCATGCTCGGTCAGCTGTGCCCGCCGAGCCTGCTGGTCGCGCTCAGCGTGCTCGAGGCCCTGTTCTTCCGGCAGCACGGCATCGTGAGTGTGTCGTTGAGCTACGCGCAGCAGACGAACCGTGCGCAGGACGTCGAAGCGGTTCGGGCACTGCGGCGGCTCGCCGGTGAGCTGCTCGGGCCCGACGACTGGCACGTGGTGATCTACACGTACATGGGACTCTTCCCGCGTACCACGGTGGGTGCGGCGGCGGTGCTGCGCGACTCGGTACGACTTGCGCGCGCGACCGGCTCCGCCCGGTTGATGGTGAAGACCGCCGCCGAGGCGCACCGGATCCCCCAGGTGTGGCAGAACGTCGCCGCGCTGGAGCTGGCTGCCGAGGAGGCCGCCCGGACGCCGCCGGCGGAGCCGGTCACGGAGGACGAATCGGAGACCTACGTCGAGGCCTGTGCGCTCGTCGAATCGGTGCTCGACCTCGACCAGCGGGTCGGACGGGCGTTACGCCTCGCGTTCGCGCGCGGGCTGCTGGACGTGCCTTACTGCCTGCACCCGGACAATGCCAACCGGGCTCGGGGCATCATCGGCGACGACGGTCGGCTGCGCTGGTCGGACGTGGGGGCGATGCGCGTGCCGGTGGGGGGCCGCGCCGTGGGCACGCTGAGCTCCGGCGGGCTGATCCAGGCGTTGGAGTGGACGGCGCGCCGCTATGACCAGCTCGATGTCCCTCCCGGGCGGGGCAGGCTCAGGGCCGGCGGAGACGGACCGCTTCCGGTGACGTGACCGTCGAGGCGCCTATCGGCCGGTGGCAGCGGGGGTGAGCCGGTTATCGCGCGGCGGGACGTCAGCGACCGGCCGGGTCAGGCGGGCGACCAGTTCGGTGAACTCCGACAGGTCGGTACGGGAGTCGTCGAAGACCGCGTCGAAGCCGGCGTCGATCAGTCGTTGGAGCATCGGGGTGGATACCCCGTCGACGCCGAGCTTGCCACCGATGACCATGGGCAGGTGGTGCAGCCGCGGGTGGCGGCGGAGGGCGCGGGCGAGCCGTTGGCCTTCGATCCGGCCGTGGCCGTTGACCGTGCTGACCACCAGCAACCCCGGTCGCGTCCGGACGCATTCGTCGACGACGAGCGCCTCGGGTGTGCACGGGCCGAGGTTGTTCACATGGTAACCGAGCTCTTCGAGCAGCAGCTGGACGTAGACGAGGTTCCAGCTGTGCGCGTCGGAGGCGATGCTGCACAGGACGACACGCCGCTCATCGATCGACAGATGTCGCTGCTTCGGGGCAGTCTCCGACGGCTCACCTGTGCTAGACACTGTGGACGGATGCTCGGCAGTGCGCATTGCGTACGTCCCCCGGGTTCCAATGATGTTGATCTAACCGCTATCGACAGTCTAGAGTAGAGGATCCCGATCAAAGGGGCAGCAGTCGGATCCCGACTCCTACTCCATTCTTCGTTCGGGTGGGCGAGTCCCGCTCAGCATTCTTGTTGACCGAGTCGATTGGTCCGGCAGGTTGTTGTCGAGGCGATCACGCCCGATGGTTCTATCGATTAGTCAATCCACGGGGGAGCGACGTGATCAGGAAGCCGGCCATTACGGCTGTGCTATTTGTCGGCGGGCAACGCACCGAGGCACTGACGGCGGCACGGCGTGCCGGCCTGAGGGTGCTCTACCTCGGCGCCACCGCAAAGGTGACGGACCGTCACCGCGAGTGCGTGGACCGCATGGTCCTGCTCGACGACGTGACCGATGAACTGCTCGTCGAGGCGGCCGTCGCCCTGCATGCGTCCGAGCGGTTCGGGCTGGCCGTCACCGCGAGCGAGCGGTTCCTCCTCGCCACGGCCCGGATCAACGAGGAACTGGGGCTCGCGGGAAACCCATTGAGTGCGGTCGTCGGTGCCACCGACAAGTGGCTGATGCGTTCGACGGCGGCGGCCGGCGGGGCGGGTGCCGTCGCGCACGCTGCCGTTCGTACCACCGCAGATCTGCACGACCTCCCCGCGACGGTCGGCCTGCCCATGATCCTCAAGCCACCGGCGGGCACCGGAAGTCGGGACATCCGCCTCGTCCACAGCGCGGAGGAGTTCAGGCAGCTGCCGCTGCCCGAACCTTCGACCGCCGACCAGCCGGTGCTGTGGCTGGCCGAGGAGTACCTGGCCGGACGCGAGTTGAGCGTCGAGACCCTGAGCTTCGCCGGGCAGCACCATGTCCTCGCCGTGACGGAGAAGTTCGTCACCCCCAACTTCGTCGAGGTCGGCCACGTAATCCCGGGGCGGGTGTCCGCCGAGGAGCACGCCGCCATCAGCGCGGAAGTCTCCGAGCTGCTGACGGCGTTGGGCGTGCGGGAAGGTCCCGCGCACACCGAGGTGAAGCTGACCGGCCGCGGGCCGCGTGTCATCGAGACGCACACCCGGCCGGCCGGTGACGCCATCGTGGAACTCGTCCGCCTCGCCGCCGGCTACGACCTGCACGAGTTGACCTACGCCTGGCTGGCGGGGAAGCCGGTGGACCTGACGCCGCACCCGGTCGCCGGCGCTGCGGCCATCTGGTTCGTCACTCTTCCCGAGGGGCGCGTGTCGTCCGCCCGCGGCTCGGAGCAGGCGCTCGCCGCCCCGGGCGTGCAGGCCGCCGTGCTGACCGCCCGCCCCGGCGACCCGACCCGCCCGCCGACGAGTTCGGCGGACCGGTACGGCCACGTGATCGCCGTCGCCGACGACGCCGGTGGCGCCGTGCGACGGGCCCGCGCCGCCGTCGGTCGGTTCGTCATCGACGTCACCCCCGCCCCCGCCGGACGGGCCGGGGACGACGACAGACCGCT
Source organism: Micromonospora sp. NPDC005305 (assembly GCF_040607315.1). Classification (NCBI taxonomy): domain Bacteria; kingdom Bacillati; phylum Actinomycetota; class Actinomycetes; order Micromonosporales; family Micromonosporaceae; genus Micromonospora; species Micromonospora sp. NPDC005305. The sequence continues at coordinate 162,876 of NZ_JBEXGL010000010.1, forward strand.
CCTGTTCCTCATCGGCAGCGGCGGCCAGGTCTGGCGCGAATACCTGCTGCGGGAGATGGCCGGGCACTACCGCGTCCACCTTCTCTCCCCCACCGAAGCCAGCTGGCAACGCCCGTACCTCGTCGCCAGCACCGTGGTGGACACGCTCGACACCGAGGCGATGCTGCGGGTCGTGGCCGCCTCTCCGGAGACGGTGGTCGGGGTCGTCGCGTACGAGGAGACGAGGGTGGAGTCCGCCGCGGCGGTCGCGACGGCGTTGGGCCTGCCGTCGAGCCCCGTCGCCGCGGTTCACGCCTGCCGGGACAAGTTCGCCAGCCGCCGGGCGCTGCGCGCCGCCGGCGTGCCGCAGGCCGAGTCCGAGGCGGTGGCCGACCTGCCGGCAGCGATGGAAGCGGCGGAGCGGATCGGCTATCCGGTGGTGGTCAAGCCGCGGGCACTGGCCGCGAGTTGCGGCGTGACCCTGGTTCCCGCCGCGGACCAGTTGCCCGAAGCCTTCGACGAGGCCACACGGATCTGGTTCGACGAGGTGCCGACCTACGACCGGCCCGTTCTCATCGAGGAGTACCTGGACGGGCCGGAGATCAGCGTCGACTCAGTGTGTCAGCACGGCAAGGTGACGATGCTGTTCATCGCCCGGAAGCAGCTGGGCTACCCGCCGAGCTTCGAGGAGGTGGGCCACTGTGTCGACGGCGGTGACCCGCTCCTGGACGATCCACACCTGCGCGGGGTGGTCGAGGAAGCACACGAGGCGGTCGGTCTCACCGACTCGATCACGCACATGGAGCTCAGGCTCACCTCCGCCGGGCCCCGAGTCGTCGAGCTCAACGCGCGGATCGGTGGCGGCCTCATCCCGTACCTCGGCGGCCTGGCGACCGGCATCAGTGTCGGACGGGCCGCCGGCGACCTGGCCATGGGCACCACTGCCTCGCTCATGCGCACGAGGAGCAGGGTGGCCGCCGTGCGCTTCCTCTACCCGCCGGCGGATCTGACCGTCGAGTCGGTCGACGTGCACCGCCACCGGCTGCCGGCCGGGATCCGCGACGTCCGGGTGCTCGTGAAGCCGGGCGACCGGCTGCGGCTGCCGCCGACGGACCACGTCCGCTGTCGGTGTGCCCTGGTGGTGGCGGAGGCCGCTACCAGGCGCGAGTGCGATGCGGCGCTCGCGCGCGCGGCTGAGGCAGTGCTCGTCAACGGCAGCGCACTTACCTGATCAACCGCCGCACCGGCGGCGGCGCATACCCGATCTCACACCCGCCCCGCTGGGCGGGGTCAGCCCTGTCGCGCCCGGCGCGCCGACAGATCGACGCTTGGAGATGGAGGAACTGTGGACATGGTGATCGCTGTCGTCTCCGGGGGAATGGACTCGGTGACGATGGCCCATCAGCTCCATTCCGACGGCCACGTCCTCTTTCTGCTGTCCGTGGACTACGGTCAACGGCACCTGAAGGAGCACCGGTTCGCTGCGGCCACCGCGCAACGTCTGGGCGTACGCCACGAGGTCGCCGACCTGAGCCCGGTGGCACGGTTCCTGAAAGGCTCGTCGCTCACCGACCCCGACGTCGACGTCCCCGAGCGGTCCTGGTCGAGCTTCGGGGAGAGCCCCAACATCGTGCCGAACCGGAACGCGCTCCTGCTCTCCGTCGCCTTCGCCGTGGCCGTCGCCGAGCGGGCCGACGCCGTTGCCATCGGCACCGTCGCCAACGACCATGCCTCGGTGCCGGACAGCACACCGGAGTTCCTCGAGTCGTTCATCGCCATGGAGCGGATCGCCACCGCCGGCCACGCCTCACCCGAACTCGACCTCCTCGCGCCGCTGTCCCACGTGGGCAAGACCGGCGTGATCGAGATCGGCGAGCGGCTCGGCGTGCCCTGGCTCGACACCTGGAGCTGTTTCCGGGGCGGCGACCTTCATTGCGCCCGATGCGCCGCCTGTACCGAACGTCGAGAGGCGTTCACCGCCACCGGCATCACCGATCCCACCCGTTACGAGGAGCGTGGCGCATGACACTGCGCATTTCCAAGGAGTTCTCCTTTTCGGCCAGCCACCAGCTCGATGAACTTCCCGAAGGGCATCAGTGTGGCCGGCTGCACGGCCACAACTACCGGGTGGAGGTGGAGCTCAGCGCGCAGCGCGAGGCCCTGACCAAACCCGGTTTCGTTCGGGACTACGGGGAGTTGTCGCGGCTGAAGACCTGGCTGGACGACAACCTGGACCATCGCCATCTGAACGACCTGATGTCGGGGAACCCCACCGCCGAGAACCTGGCCATGTGGATCTTCGAGGAGTGGGTCGGCGAATATCCGGAGCTCTCCGCCGTCCGCGTCTCCGAAACCCCGAAGACCTGGGCCGAATACCGGCCCTGACACGAACTGTTCGACCTTTTCATTCCTGACCAAGGAGGTGATGCCGCATGGATCCGGAACTCGTTGTCAACGAAATTTTCGGTCCTACCTAGCCGTACAGGGCGAGGGCCGCTCACTCGGCCGCCGATGTGCGTTTCTGAGGTTGGGCGGGTGCAATCTGTCCTGCCGATGGTGCGACACGCCCTACACGTGGGACTGGACGGGCGCCAGCGACTCGGGCGTGCCCTTCGATCCCAAGGCCGAACTGCACCGGATGGCCGTCGCGACCGTACTCGATCGACTGCTGGCGTGTGATGTCGACCTGGTGGTCATTTCGGGCGGTGAGCCCCTCAACCAGCAGGTCCGCCTGTTACCGCTGGTCACCGAGTTGGTGGAGCGCGGGATCGACGTCGAGGTCGAGACCAACGGTACGCGGGCACCGGACGCGGGACTGGTCGCGCTCGGCGTGCGGTTCAACGTCTCGCCGAAGCTGGCGCACGCGGGTGACCCTGAGGAGAAACGGATCGTGCCGGCCGCGTTGCGGCGGTTGGCGGCCGTCCCGGACACGTCGTTCAAGTTCGTCTGTCGCGACGTGGCGGACCTCGAGGAAGTGTCCGCGGTGGTGAAGGTCGCAGGAGCCGGTTCGGTGTACGTGATGCCGGAAGGGCAGAGCCGCGAGGAGATCGACAGTCGGTTGCCGGACCTCGCCGAGGCGGCGATCCGACGGGGGTGGAACGTCACCACTCGGCTGCACACGATGATCTGGGGAAAGACACGGGGTGTTTGATGGGTATCGACAGTATCGACGAGGAGATCCGCTTCCTGGAGGAGCGGGTCGTGGGAACGGATCCCATCGAGGGTCTGGCGCTGCGTCTCCTTGAGGAGATCGGAGAGGACCCGTCGCGGGACGGGATCAAGGACACCCCGGCGCGGTACGCGAAGTGGTGGCGGGAGTTCATCGACTACGACCCGGGCAAGACCGAGATGACGTTCGAGTCGGCGACCACCGGGCAGTTGGTCATTGTCTCGGGAATCGACGTGTGGTCGCTCTGCGAACACCATCTCCTTCCGTTCAACTGCTCGCTCACCATCGCCTACCGGCCGGAGGGCCAGGTGCTGGGCCTGTCCAAGTTCGCACGGATCGCCCACCAATTCGCCCACCGGCTCCAGATCCAGGAGCGGCTCGTCTCCGACATCAGCAGCGAGGTCATCCGGATCACGGGCGCGAGCGATGTCGCAGTGGTGGGGACCGGTGAGCACCTCTGCATGACCATGCGCGGCATCAAGACGAGCGCCCGGATGACCTCCACGTCCCTGCACGGCCGGTTCGAGTACGACCCGGAGCTGCGGAACGAACTGTGGGCGCACCGGGCCGCCACCGCCTAGCACGCACGCCGCGCGACACGGATCGAACCGGGCCGGTCACCGACCTCTCCCACCGGAACGGGTGCCGCCCGCCCACCTCAGAAAGGATCCGATCCCATTGAGTGACCAAGCGCAGGCGGTGCTGCTGCTCGACCCGGTCAAGACCGGCGAGGGTTACAAGCAGGCCGCACGGGACCTGGGTCTTCGGGTGATCTCGCTCTACACGGTCGAGCAGAGCGAGCTGAACGGTCGGTGGCCGACGCACGCCGACGGTGACGACGTTTCGCTCTACGCCTCCGCGCCGGCCGATATCGTGTCGGCCGTCGCGGAGGCCGGCCTGCGGGTGGTCGCCGTCGTCCCGGCCATGGAGGCCGGCGTGCACTTGGCCGATGTGCTCGCCGACATGCTCGGACTGCCTGGTAACGACGTGTCCCTGGCCCGGGCGCGCCGGAACAAGGCGGCGATGCGGGCGAGGGCCGCGGAGGCGGGCCTGGCCATTCCCCGGTTCCAGCGGGTGGAGGACCTGACGGAGGTGCCCGGCGTCGCGGCCGCCATCGGTTACCCGGTGATCCTGAAGCCGACGACGGGCGCCGGCTCACACGGCGTCACCCTGCTGAGCACCGCGGCGGACGCCGCGAACCTCCGGTCCACCGACGCCACCGACCTGTTCGGTTGGCCGGTCCGGGAGTGGCTCGTCGAGCAGTACGTCCGTGGCCGGGAGTTGGCCGTCAACTGCCTCAGCAGCGACGGCGACCATCAGGTCATCGACATGTGGGAGTACCGCCAACCGGACGGCCGCGACTACGACTTCCCGCTGTGGAACACGGTCCAGCTGACGCCCGACGATCCGGACTGGTCGCGGGTCGAGGCGTTCGTCGCGCAGGTGCTCCGGGCGTACGGGATCAGCCGTGGCCCGAGCCACACCGAGGTGAAGTGCAACGCCGACGGGGTCTTCCTGATCGAGATCGGCGCCCGGCTGGCGGGCGGGCCCGCCACCGACCTGTGGTCGGCGCACACCTCGTTCCGGCCCTACCACGACTCGTTGGAGTGCTACCTGGGGCGCCGTCCCACGATCATGGACGGCGTGGTCCAGACCTACGCGGCGTACGGGGCCATCGCCATCCGCAACGATGTGGGGCCGGGCACGCTGACCGACATCCACGGGCTGGCGGAACTCGAGGCTCATCCGAACGTCGCCAAGGTGCTCGTCGGCTACGCTCCGGGCGACCGGATCCCGCTGACGCAGGACAGCAAGACCATCCCCGTCGGTGCGTGGGTCTCCGCGCCGGACCAGGGCGCCCTGCTGCGGGTCATGGGCGAGTTGCGGCGCATGGTGTCGCTCGAGATCGCGTACGACGGCACGGAGCGCGGGTGACCGCGACCCGGGTGCGCCGGGGCCGGTCCCTGTCGCTGACCAGCTACCGGGAGCTGCTGCGTGTCCCGGAAGTCGGCCGGATGCTGCTCGCCAGCCTGGCCGCCAAACTGCCGCCCACCATGTTGAACCTCAGCCTGCTGTTGTTCCTGAGTCCGCGGTACGGCTACGTGGTGGGCGGCCTGGCGACGGGTTTCATGGCGGTGGGTCAGGGACTGTCCGCCCCGGTTCGGGGGCGCCTCATGGACCGGGTGCCGTACCGCTCGGTGCTGCTCGGCTGCCTCCTGGTCAACGTCGCCGGCGTGGCGGCCCTGCTCGCCGTCGCCTCGATCGACGGGCCGAAACCGGCCGTGCTCGCACTCGCCGCGCTCACCGGCCTGAGCGTGCCGCCCACCGGCATCATGATGCGGACGCTGTGGCGGTCGCTGGCCGGGGAGCAGCGTCTGGTCACGGCCATGGCACTCGACGCCACCACCAGCGACCTCGCCCACGTCGGCGGCCCGATGCTGGCCGCCTTCCTGTGTCTCACCATCACCAGCGTCTCCACGATCGCGATCACGATCGTCCTGACGGTGGTCGCGGCGATCCTGGTGCTCACCCTGCGGGTCGCGTCCGCGACATCACCACCAGCACCCGCCGCCGTCGCCGACCGACCGAGGTTGCACTGGATGGGCCCACTGCGCTCGGCCGCCCTCCGGCGCCTGCTCCTGGTCCATGCGACCTTCAGCGCGCTGATCACGGGGGTTGACGTGGTGATCGTCCTGATCAACGGGCTCCGGCACACGCAGGCGTACGCCGGGGTGCAGATCGGCGCTTTGTCGATAGGCAGCATCGTCGGCAGCCTGGTGATCGGCGCGATGCCCGGATTCCTCGCCCGCGGTCCCAAGCTCTCGGTTCTCCTGGGGGTGTTCGCCGTCGGCGTGGCGGTGCTCGGGGCGGCGGCCGAGATCTCCCCGCTGGCGATGACCCTGGCCTGCCCGATCACCGGCCTTGCGTACGGATCCACCTTCGCCACCCTGTTCACCATGGGTGGTGACCTCGCACCGGAGGGGACCGCCACCGAGACGCAGGCATGGCTGAGCAGCATTCTCCAGGCCGGATCCGCGGTCGGGGCATGGTTCGCCGTCGCGGTCAGCACCCGGACCGCCTTGGCCCTCATCCCAGTGATCGCCCTGGCGGCGGCCGCCCTGTGCTGGCGGATGCGACCACGCTTCGCGTGACCTCTCCGACTCCTACGCCTCGGGTTCCTGGTCGGACGCCGCTCCGGGACTGATCCGGGCCGCCCGCTCGTATGCCTCGGTGAGTTCCGCGGGCCGGCCGGCCTGCACCGCGAAGTAGCCGCCGATCCCGTACAGGCGGCTCTTCCGCCGGGCCGCCAGTTTCGCCTCGAACGTCCGGCGCGGAACGCCCTCCGTGTAGATCGACTTGTTCAGCAGCGGCAGCTCAATGGTGTGCCGCTCCTGGTCACGCACGATCCCCGGGGGATCTCCGCCGTCGGCGACGGTTTCGATCGCTTCGAGGAAGCGCCGCCGAAGCAGGGTGATGCCCTTGTCGCTGCGGCCCAACTGCTCCCTGGTCCGGTCGGCGATCACACCCTGGCCGATCCAGGCGGCGAAGTCCTGGTTTCCGGTGTGCGACACGATGATCCGCCCGTCGCTGCCCCGCAGCGGGCCGTACCAGAACGGTGTGTCGTCGCACTCCGGCATCGCGGCCTGAACGTCGCAGGGGAGGACCGAGTACTGCCAGGTGATGTTGAGGGTGGTCTCGTCGTCGACGGGAACCCGGAACTCGAAGGTGTTTCCGGAGGCCAGGGAGTACGGCCACAGGCACAGGATCCCGCCGTCCGTCAGCTGGCTCGACCGGGCGAAGGAACCGCTCGGGTCATACTCCGTCTGGACCTCACGCTGGTTGATGAAGCCGAACTCGAACTCGGAGAATCCGATGTTCTGGTGGCGTGGCGCGTACACCGGGGCGTCGGGGTTGACTCGGACGGCATTGCCGTTCGTGTGCAGCCACTCAAAGTGGACGGGGTCCACGGCGTTCTCGTGGCACTGGAACCAGTTGCAGGGCAGCTCTGTCATGACAATTTCCACGAAGCCGTGCGACCACCCGAACTGCTCGAATTTCGGCAGCAGCGGGGCCGGTTCCGGGCCGAGGTAGGCCCAGACGAGCCCGCCGAGGGTGGCGGTCGGATACGCCGCCACGCCTACCTTGTCGCGGAAACCGCCGGCCGGACCCATTTCCTCGAACGGCTGCCGGGCGCAGCGTCCGGCCGAGTCGAACGCCCAGCCGTGGTAGGGGCACACGAGCACGTCCTCCTCCACCCACCCCACGCTCAGGTCGGTCCCCCGGTGCGGGCAGGAGCGCGAGACGAGACCGTAGCCACCACCGGTCCTGCGGAAGAGGACGAGGTCCTCGCCCAGCAGCCGCACGGGCTTCACGCGGCGGTCCCGGAGCTCCTTGGCGGGAGCGACCGGATGCCAGTACCTCCGCAGGAGTTCGCCCATCGGAGACCCCGCGCCCACCTGCGTCAGTAAGGTGTTCTTCTCAGCTGAGAGCATGCGGATCCTTCGTTTCCATTCGAGACCGGACGCACATCCCGGTGTGGAGTGCCGGGTTTCGCTGCTCACGGCGAACAGGCGCATGGTCTGCGCCTCGGGGATGTCGCGGTTCAAGGTTGGCCGGTGTCCATTGTGCCCACTCATAGGATAGATCAAATCTCACATCCGGGTTGCCCCGCCGGTTCGGCCGGTCCGTTCGGGGTTGCCGCGGGAGCCGCCGCCGGCCATGGCCGTCCGGCCAGTTTCTGGTCGATGCCGGAGGTGCGGTAGACGATCGTGTCGTTGCGGTTGCCCGGCCGGGGTCGCCGATGGCGATGACCAGGCGGGTGCCGTCGACGATGGCGATCTGGTCGACTGGCCGGCGCACAAATGCGAGAACCAGTAGGGGCTCGCAAAGATCATCTTCATCCACGCACCGGGGACCCGGAGCCGGCAAGACCACGCTGATCGACAGCTTGCGACGCGCCGGTCACACCTGAATCGACGAAGCGGGGCACACAAACGCACTGGTCGGCACCCACCGGCACGAGCCCTGGGCATTTCCGCTGGTCACGGCCTTGATCACGTGGTGCGCCCGAAGGGACTCGAACCCCTAACCTTCTGATCCGTAGTCCGAAGGGTGCCCGTTCCCGAAACCCTGCCGCCGGCCGGGCTGTCGCATCGGTGGCAGCCCTCGGAATGTGCTCGGTGAGTCCTGGGCAGGCGAGGGTAGCTCTGGTCATGGTAGGGCCGCATTGGGTTATGGGAGATTGCTGGGCGATGATCGCTTGCTCGGTGTGTGCTACAGCGGTCGGAGCAACGGCGGGTGACAGCGGTAGGCGCGGCTGGGCCCTCCTGGGCACTCGTGGCTAACCGCTGGCAGGTACCCTAGGGCCTCGCGCCCTCGTAGCTCAGGGGATAGAGCATCGGTTTCCTAAGACGACGCTCTATCTGTACCCAGAGGCTCGCTACCTGCGGGTTCCTATTCTGTTTTCACGTTAGTGGGTCGCACACGCGCGTTGCTGTGCTCGCTTGCCGAAGATCAGCAGAACAGGCGTAAGTCGACGTCGGACGCGGTCGCCCCGGAACCCTCGACTGCTCAGGTGATGCTTCGGTTGGTCCGACGTGTCCCTGCCGAGATCCTGCGAAGCTGTCGCGCCGCGTTATGCGGGAGACAGAGTGGCGGTGGCAACCGTGCCCCCGGCGTCGTCATGTGCGGTAACCGTCGGCGGCCGGTGAGAGTCCCAGACCACGATCAGGTGACCGTGGTACGGGACGGGTAGGTGGCGGCCGTCGACATGCAGTTCCGCGACCCCGTGGCCGACGAGCACCGCCGACCCGCGCACCCATCGCGTGCCCCACGGCAGCAGGGGGTCGCCGTCCCGCACGACGCCAGCGCTTCCACTCAGCACCACCTGGAACGGCGCGAGGTCCGCGCGGGCCCGCTCGAACTGTTCCGCAGTGGGGTCTTCGTCGTCCGACGATCCGCCGCCGCCGAGCATTCGCCAGGCTCCGTGGTTGTCGACGGCCAGCAGGTGCGTTTCGTCCCAGTAACAGCCAACGCCTCGCCGTAGGAACCGTGTGGCGGCGACGTCGCCGTCCACGTCGACCGCGACCGGCGCGAAACGACGGCGCCGACTCAACCGCACGGGGCCGTCCGGCAACCTTGAGATGATCAGGCGCCGGCTCTCTGCCAGGGCGTCGTACGCCACCCGCTGACCGTACCCGAGCCGAGGCACGGATCGATCACCTGCGGGCCGGATCGGTCCCGGTTCCGGGCGTGGTCGATCCGGCCCGGACCGTGTCATGCTGCACGGACCCCCGACGGGAGGACGACGATGGCTGCTGGCGATGCCGTACAGGTGCGGCCGGCGCGACGGTCGCTGCGCCCGCTCGCGTCCGGGGCGACGCTGGTCGCGGTCCTGGTGCTGCTGTTCGGGCTGCCGTGGTGGACGTTGATGGTGGCGGCGCGGTGGCCGGCGCCGGTGGTCGCCGCCGGCACGAGCGTGTTCGCCGTCGCGCTGGTCGCGTTCCCCGCCCTGATGTATCTCGGGCACGGCCGCCGGCGGCTGGACGCGGCGGCCCGCGCCGGGGACACCCTCCTCGGCCTGGTCTGGATTCTGTTCGTCTGGGCGCTGATCGGCAACGTGGCTCGGCTCGGGCTGGCCGCGGCGGGCGTCGCCGGCCCGGTCCGGTCCCGGGCCGTGGCGGTCGGCGTCGCGGTGGTCTCGGTCGTCCTGGCGGTCTGGGGGTACGCCGAGGCGATGCGGGTGCCCCGGGTCCGGCGGGTGGACGTGACCGTCGACCGGCTCGGTGCCGGTCTCGACGGGGTCCGGGTGGTGCTGCTGACCGACACCCACTACGGCCCGATCGACCGGGCGCGCTGGTCCGCCCGCACCATCGAGGTGGTCGACGGGTTGGCCGCCGACATCGTGTGCCACACCGGCGACATCGCCGACGGCACGGTCGAGCAGCGCCGGGCGCAGGCCGCGCCGCTGGGCGCCGTCCAGGCCCCGCTGGCCCGGGTTTATGTGACGGGCAACCACGAGTACTACGGCGAGGCGCAGGGTTGGGTCGAGCACATGCGGGCCCTCGGTTGGGAGCCGCTGCACAACCGGCACCTGGTGGTGGAGCGGGGCGGTGCTCGGCTCGTGGTAGCTGGGGTGGACGATGTGACGGCAGCCTCGTCCGGCGTGGCCGGTCATCGGGCCGACCACGCGGCGGCGCTGGCCGGCACCGACCCGCGGCTGCCCGTGCTGCTGCTGGCGCACCAGCCGAAGCAGATCGGCGACGCGGTGGCGGCCGGGGTGGACCTGCAGCTGTCGGGGCACACCCACGGCGGTCAGATGTGGCCGTTCCACTACCTGGTCCGGCTCGACCAGCCGGTCGTGCAGGGCCTCAGCCGGCACGGCAGGACCCAGCTCTACACGAGCCGGGGGACCGGTTTCTGGGGGCCGCCGTTCCGGATCTTCGCGCCGAGCGAGATCACCCTGCTCACCCTCCGGGCGGGGTAGCCCGACCGGGCCTAGACCTACCGCCCCCACCTGAACGTGACGGGATGCCCCCGTCAACCCCGCTGGCTATCCCCCAGGCGCCGGGATCCACCCGCATGCACCCGATGCCCAGCCTCCCGGGTAAGACCTTCCTGCTCCGGTTGTCGCACCTCGTGTCCGAGGTGTTGGCCGGGGACGTGGGCACGCCGGCTACCTCAGCCGCTACGACGGGCTGCTCGCCATCCGGCTCAACCAGCTTGGCGCCTACGCCCTCGGCCTCACCACCGACTACCACCCACCGGCCAGCAACGGTGGAGTGCGAACTCCACTGACAGACCGGCCGCCGGCTGCTGTCGTTAGGTCATCCACTCGCTGAGCAGCTCTGGAAGTCGGCCGACGTCTTCGGGCCGGATCATGACCATTCGGGTTCCGGTCACTTCCACGAGACGGAGCTTCCGTTGAACCTTCGCGGCGTAGGTGCTGTTTTCCATCATGCCGAGCGCCTCCATGTAGGTGCCGTCTGCGAGAAGCCAGTCTGCACGCAGACCCGTTGTGTTGAGTACAGGGTGGCGCGGATAGTGTGGTTCGATCTCGTGCGCTATGCCGTGCTGGTGGAGGAAGTCATCGATGCGGCGTTCGAGCATGGATCGGCACGGATGGCCATCGGTGGCTACGGTCTCTGTGCCGCGTGAGCGCCGGGTAGCGTCTGGCGTCAGACCGGCCAACCTGACCCAGTCAGCCCACCTCCGGGGCTTACGAGCCGGCCGGGCGATTGACGATGTTTCAAGCGGGATGAGGAATCGGCACAGCATAGCGAGGTCGGCCAGGTCAGGGTCGGCAAGCAGGATCCTCGTCAGTTGGCTGCGCGACGGCGGCCCACCGAACTCGATTTCGGCGAGTTTGCGTAGTGCCCAGATGGTTGCGTCGGTCCATGGCCCGTCCGTACCGCTGTCGCGCAGGATCCCAAGGCTGGACAGGGTGAGACAGTCCAGACAGTAGGCGATACCCGAGGCCGTCCCGTGGCAGTCGGCTCCACACAGGCGGCAGGCGCGAATCTTATCCTCGGTGTCGGGTGAGTTGAACTTCCGCGACAGAGTGCTGCGTTGGATGTCCGACAGGAAGTCCCGAATCTGAGGTGACGGTCCTTCCACGACCTCGGCGTTGAGCCATCTGCGGTGCGCCTGCGGCACGAGATCGATGGCACGTCTGGTGAGTCGGCAGGATGCCTGCGCGAGGTCGCGCTTGCCTTCGTTGGGGTCACGGAACAGTTTGTCCGCCAGCCGAAATGGCCCGAGTTGCGCTGCTGCGTAAGCCTCCGCACGTGCGTTGCGTTCGACGATCGACTGATCCGGTGGGCGTTGCGTTATCGACGACGGCTCGATCCCGTGACGGCGCAGCAACGTGGTGAGAGGCTCAACGTGGGGCTGAGCGTAGATAGCCAGTTTGCCGGACCCCGAGTCATACCAGCCGGCTTCTGGCAGCGCAAGGAAGTCTGCCTCGTCCCGTAGAAGTAGGATCGACCATATCCCGTTACCATCGGCCGAGTCATCCCCGGCATGCTTAGTTCTGATGAGGGCGTCCGGGTAGTCGGTCAGATGATCAAGTCCGTTAGCAAAGGGCGGCTCGATCCCGTGGGCACGCAATGCCTCGACCGCATCCGGCCTCGTACGCTCGTCAACCAGCGTGAGCAGCCCGTCTGATGGTCGGTACAGACCGATCTCAAGACCTTGCCGGTCGGTGATGAGTACTCGGTCGTTACCCCAGGCGGCCCGGGTAATGGCTCGGATGCCCTGGTAGTCGTGTGGGACGCTGCGAAACATGCGCCAGGCGGCGAGATCCTCGTTCGCGGCCGCGTCGCGTTTCTTCTGCTCACGGCCCAGCTTTGCCGCAGCTCGAGGGGATCGAGACGCAGCTATGACGGAGCCGGCTCGCTGCTCCGGCTGTCTAGCGCCGGTGGCCGTCACGACCCTGCCCGTTGATGGCGTCGCCCCCAACCGGACACGTCCCCGCCGATCCTCGTACATCGCGTAGTAGTCATCGGTCGGCAGCGGCCGGTTGATATACGGATAGATAAGTGCGTCAAGCCGCCGCCACAGTGGAAGGTCAAGATAGATACGCTCAATGCGGTAGCCGACCTGGACGAGCTCTGCCCGCGAGAACGGCCTTTCCCGGCTCACGTCCCAGTCGTGATCCCAAGAGCACCAGGACCAGAGCGGTTCCCCTGGTTGCAGTTCGCGGGGATCGAATACCCGCCCACCGCGCTTAACCTGAGCACTATCAATCTGTCGTAGGGCGATCCAACCATGGCAGCCGATCGGAGTGGGTGATGCCGCATCGGCAAGTGTGTGGAGCGCGCCCGCGAGCCCCAGCATCCGGTCGTAGAGATAACCAAGGTGCCGATCGCGGTGCGATCCGCCGGTTGCGGGCGCACTGGCTACCGAGATCGCCCTTGAATTGTAGGGATTATCTGGGCGGGGAACGAGGTTCACGACTACCGGTGCCCGGAGTTGGACCTGTCCGTCCTCACCCGCGACCTCGAGAAGTCGCGGCCGATCAGCTAGCTGGCGCAGGACGAATCGCCTCATGGTCTCAAGCGAGTCGTCCCAGGTGGAAAACGGCAACGGCCAGCGGCCGTGTCGTGGCGGAATCATCACCATGCCCGTTTCCGGGTCGTACCTGACCTGATCGTCTGCCCGCGACACGGTGGATCATCCCACGCCACTGCGGGCAGATGGCAATCGTCCGGTCAGCGCATGTGCGGCTTCGACGTATCGATCCCGAGGAGGGATGCCATCAGATCCGCAGAGCGTTGACCACGAGATCCGTTCGCCGCTGCCGAAGCACGCGCAGTCGAACGAGCGGCAGCCGGCGAGATCGAACGGTCTTAACTCCCCAGCGACGAGAACCCGAACCAGCGGCATCAGCCTCATCCATGAAGCTGAGGGACATCGGCCGAGTTCCCGGACGGCCTCCTACCAAGATCAGCGGATCGTCAGCGTAGGCCCGTGGCGGCCCGGTGGTCGGCGATGAGACGTGCGACAAGCTCGGCGGCCACGTCGGCGGGGCGGGCGACGACGCTGCCGTAGTCGATGGCTTCGTCCGGGGAGACGTGGATGTGGTCTGCCTGCCCGAACCCGTAGGTGGCGGTGTTGCTCGGCACGTTGACCCTGCCGTAGGAGATCATGGTGGCAGGGTCGAGCCCGATGGCGGGCACGACGAGGTCACCGTGAGGTAGTTCCAGCGCCGTCAGCGTATTGAGCATGGCAGCGAGCTGCTTGATCAGGTCATCCCGGTCGAGCACTGCGCCCATTTGACCTCGGGGCAGCGGGGCCCACGCCGACCGCTGCCCCGATCGGGTAATCACAAGCCCCTTTTCGTTGTCCCGACCGCTGCTCGTCGCCCGGGCGACGGCGGAGTCGGCGTGCGCGTGCAGGGCCTCCAGCCGGGTAAACATGCCGTGCTGCCGCCCATGGTCGGGCAGCAGGTCGGCGAGGGCGGCCAGCTCACTGACCTGCAGGCGCGCATCGTCGGCGGCGAAGGCGAGGTGCACCTCGACGGCTGCGGTGCCTAGCCTGCGGTCCTGCGCACCTCGGTCAAGGTCGCTGCGCCAGGAGACGCTGACCGGCGGTGCCGGGCTCTGCCAGCGCAGCCGCGATGGGCTGGCCGGCGCGGCAGCGCGGGCTGTCGGATATGGCACAGCCAGGGCGGGCGCCTTGGTGGACGCCGCCTGCGTACCCGGGAACGGCGGGGGTGTGGCGGGCTTGTTCCGTTCCCGGCGGACGCCTTCGAGGATCTGCTTCCGTGCAGCGGCTTCGTCGAGTCCGTGAATGCGGATCTGCACCACCTGACTGAGCAGCCCTTCCGGCTGGCACTCCTGCACCATGATCGGTACGAGGGCGTTCTTCGCGCCCTCCGGGTCACTGGCGAAGACGGCTGCCCACTCCGAGGCTGGGAAGGGCGCCTTCAGGTAGGCCGGGGAGAGCACAGCGATCATCCGGGGACACTGCTTCAGGGCCTTGTCCATCTCGACGGCGAAGTTGCTGCCTGGCCGGAAGTCCCACTCCTGAATCGTCACGGCGAAGCCGTCCGCCTCGAGGATGTAGGCGATCCAGCTGGCCCACGCCTTGTCAGCGGCCGTATACGAGATAAAGAAGTCCTTCGCTACAACGTCCACCTCGCCAGGATAGGTACAGGCGGCGACATCGCCCGTCGCGGACCGCCGCGATAGTTGCCGCCTCTCAATACACTGGTCCGGGTCGTAACTACGGAGGTGCCGGGAGTGCGGGATGTCCTGCTCGCGGATCTCGTAGGTCGGGTCAGCGACTTCCAGGCGGGCGGACCCCCGCAGCGGGTATTGGATGCCGAAGGGTTGGGCGTCGCGGTCGATCTGCTGCGGCTTGGGGCTGATGAGGTGACCGACCGCGAGTCTGTCGACACCGACGCTCTCTACGCGGCCGCAGCGTACTACCACGCGCGTTCTGTCGCCTGGCAAAACCTCGTAACGTCCGTCCAACGCGACTCACATGCGCCGTCCGCCGAGGATTCGCACCGTAGTGCCAGGGACGATCTGGCCATAGCGCTCAACCTGTATGGGCTACTTTTCCTGGCCGACCATAGGCGGGTACCGCGGGACCTGTGGCCCTACGTCATCCGCGCGACCGGACACGACCCATGGCGAGATCCTCTTGACCGCGCGGCTGATCTGATCATCGATGGGGAAGAGTCCGGGAACCTGGTTCCTGTCGACGAAGCAATCGTCCTCCTGCGAGCGCTCACCGATGCCAGCGACACTGGCGCCCGCGACACCCTGCTGGGACACGCACTGCTGCTGCGTGCCAGTGCGACCGACGCGCCGGCCGCCCGTCGGCGCGCCGATGCCGATTCGGCAGTTGATGCGTTGAGTACCGCTTCCGCCCGCTCCGAGGCGACAGCGGAGCTTCGGTCCACGCGCCAGTCGGCACTCGGCAACGCCTACCTGACGCGGTTCGCGGTCACCGAAGATCCCCGTGACCTGCTGGCAGCCGAGTCGGCGTATCGCGCCGCGCTGGCTGACGTGGCCGCCGATTCCCGGGAATACGCCAACGCTTGCGCCGGGGTAGGGACGGCACTCGGGAGACGGGCCGAGGTCGCCACGCGGGCAGAACAGCAGGCAGTGCCACTGTTGCGCGAGGCCGCCGACTGGTTACGCCGAGCGACTGACGGGGATCTGTCGCACAACGGCGAGGCGGCCTTGGCCAACCTGCGTCGGGTCATGGCCCTGTGGATCCGTGAGAATGCTCGCACCGTCCGCGCGACCGACGAGGCCGACTCTGCCGTGCCGGCGGCGCTCCCTGTCGGGGACGGCGACCGGCCGGCGCCGCATGCCGGCGAGGCGGACGTTCGGCAGGCCAACGCGCTGGCCCAGCTCAGTGTTCAGGTCCGCGCCCGGGTGCTGCCGGAGACCGAGGGGTTCCGCCGGGTCGTCGATCCGGCGTTCGTGCTGTCCGCCGCCGCCGTTGACCTGGTTGTCGAGGCAGCCATCAATAGGCACCGCGATGAAGTTCCCGCCGACGTTGTGCTTCTGCTTCGGCTGACCTTGGCGGCTGCGGAGAGTCGTTGGGGCGCCACTGTGGACGGCCCCTGGTGGCGGGTCGCAGATGCCTATGTCGAAGCGGTGCGGCACAGCCTCGCTGATACTCCGAGTGGGGAACGCCTCGCCGATGCCCACAACGTGCTGACCCGGCAGCTCACGCTGCTTGAAGCGCACGAAGCTGAGGAGCGCGACGAACTCTCTGGGACCCTGTTCGCCGCTGGCCTGCTGCATCTGTCCCCGTATATGGCACATACGTCGGGGTTGTCGTTCGACGGGGCGCATAGCCTGTGGCTGGCCCGGCATCGGCGCCAGGCGATGGCCTACCCCGAACGGTCCGACGATGTCGACCCGAGCCCGCTGCCATCGCCGATGGTCGCCGCCGAGCAGGCCGTCAGGTACCTGGAGCGGGCGGCTGAACTGGCTCGCGGGCACGAACGCGGCCGGGCGCTCAGGGCACTCGCGGAGGCTCGTTCCTTCCTGGCCGGGCTGCGACAGGAATCGGCCGACGAGGAGATCCGGCTGGCGTGCCGGGAGGCCTTGGCCCTCCTCAATCCGGCCGACGACGTGATCGGCTACCTGTACTTGCTGCGGATCCTGAACCGGTTCGGCGAGGTCGGTCTGCCTGACGAATTGGTCGACCTCCTACCGGTCCCACTTGCCACGATGCGAGACCGCTACGGCTTGAACGAGGCGTCCTCTACGTTCGCCGAGGCCCTCACACTCGCCGCAGAGGCGGTGCGGCCGGATCTGGAGGCGGAACTGCTGGCGGCAGCGGACGAGGAACTGCCTCGCCTGTGGAACGACGCGCAGCGCCGTCAGCGCTGGATGAGCGAGGTGCACCTGCTCGTCGACGGGCACCTGCCCTGCTCACCAGCGCTGCGCGAGATCCCGGAACTGGTCGAGCAGGCGCGGGCCCTGGCGGATGAGGACAGCTGGAGCGGTGCAGAGCTGGCCGCCACGCTCATTCACTTGGCCGCGCATTCACCCGTTGACGGTGCCCACCAACTCGGTCGGGATCTAATAGCAGAGGCGCACGAGGTGGCGCCGCAGCTGTGGGACTGGCACCACGACGCCATTGACTATCTCGACGCAGGCCTCGCATACGACCTCGGCATGCAAGCCGACACCGCCGACGCGCACGCTGGCGCGGCGCGCGAGTACGGCGCTGCGGCACTGCGCTATGCCCTGTGCGGACAGCTCGACCTCGCGCTGAACAGCCTCGATGCGGGATTGCAGCAGGTGTTCGCCTGCAACGACGCCACCGCCGCCGGCGGCGCGGCCATCGCCTTGCTGCCCGCTGTTGCCGGGCTGGGCGCCGGAGCCGACGAGTCCGTGGCCTGGACGCTGCACCAGTTCTACCGCAGGTTGCTGTTCGGGTTGATCGGATCCAGCGTCGACGTCGCCGCGGTGGCGGTCGTCCACCAGGCCGCGAAGGGCCGCGGGTTCGCCTCGGCGCTGCACTCGTGCGGGCCGTTGACGGCTACCCCTCGCCTGCTGCGGGACCTGCAGCGGACCCGGGCCGACGAGGCGTTGCTGCCCAGCCCGCCGCCTGACTTCGAGCTGCCTGGCGGGGCGGAGACGGCGATGGTCTGCTACGCCGGCTCTGCGGAGGCTGAGGCCGAATCCGACGTCGATGCCGTGCATCGCAACCGGCAGCGGGCATCCGATCGACGCGTCAGCGACGAACTGACGGCCGCCCGCAGCCCGTGGCGACTGCCCCTGCTCGCGCTCGACGAAGTGCAGGCGCTCCTGCCACCGGAGACCGTGCTCGTGTCGCTGATGCTCGGTGAGGGCCGCCGCGACGCGGCAAGCCCGCCGGTCGCCGCGCTGCATGGGCTGGCGATCACCCGGGACAGCGTCGAGCACCGCAGCATGCTGCTCCCACAATTCGCCGGCGGCCTGATCAGGTTTTATCGGGGCACCCACCACCTCACGCTGTCCCCGCTCGCGCTGCGCGTCGCCGACCTTCGCCGCGCCATCACCGCTGATCCACTGCACCGCGTCGTAACCCGCGACGCCCAGCAGACTCTGGCCGAACGGCCTGACACGTTCCTCGCCGGCTTCCTCGACCGTGTGCCGCACTGGCACGCGGAAGGCCGCCGGCACCTGTGTGTCTGGGCCGACGGGCCACTTCATTACGTCCCGTTCCACCTGCTCGCCGCCGGCAGCGGCACGCTCGCCGACGACTGGACCGTTACTCAGGTTCCCAGTGCCGAACTGCTGCGTGGGCGCTCACCCTCGGCCCGCCGCCGCTTCCTCGCGTTTGCCTCTGCGGCCGGCGGCACCCGACATGGCCTGCCGGCCGAGGATGCGCTGGAGGTTCACGCCGCACAGGTCGCCGAGGCAATGGCCGGCGAGGCGATCCTCGGTCCCTCCGCCACCCCACAGCGCTTCCTTGCCGCACTGGCCGAAGCACGGTACATCCACGTCGCCGCCCACGGTGCCCACAACGAATGGGCACCCTGGTTCCAGTGCCTGTATCTGTCACCCGGCGCCGACGACGACGGTCGCGTCTTCGCCCACGACATCCTGCGCGCCGACCTGCGCGGCGTGGATCTGGTGACACTGAGCGCCTGCGAGTCGGCGCTGGGCCGATTCGACCCCAACGACAACCTCCGCGGCCTGCCGGCCGCCCTGCTGTCCGCTGGCGCGGCGGCCGTCATCGGTTGCCTGTGGCCCGTGCATCCCCAGGTTGCCACCGACTTCTTCGGCCATCTCTACCAACGGCTCGCCGCCGACCCGGATCGACGCGCCGCCTTCGACGCGGCCCGGCGCGCTACCCGTGACCGCCATCCCGCCTACCGTGACTGGGGCGCCTTCGTTTTCATAGGAGACTGGCGCACCATAGCGACCACCGAGGAGCGAACAAGTGGATGATCACTCCACCGCCCCACTTCATGAGGTCGACCTCGTACTGGAGCCACGGCTACACGCGCCCGATGCGCCATCGCGTGTTCTCGGTCGCGTCTCTCTCGGTCGTCCGGTGGTGCGTCAACTGACCGCCGCTTCGGCGACCTCGGACCCAGACTGGCGGGAGTTCCTCGAGGCTGAGGCGGAGCACAGCACCTACCTCATGCTGAGCCTGTTCTGCACCTTTCGTGCCGCACCCGGCAGCGACTCAATCGTCGACGCGGCCGTCGGGGTGCATCTGAAAGCACCGGACGCGCCCGCCGATCGGCAACCGATCGCTTGGTCTATCGACCCGAAGCGACGCTCCCACGCTGTGCCCCGGCCCGGTCGGGTCTCACTCACGGCCAAACTTACGATCATCGAATCAACCATCGAGTACGCACCGAACGGCAGCGGTGAGGAACTGTTCGTTGTCGGGATCGGCGAGCACGACAGCGACCCCGAATGGCGCTTCCGAGCGGTAAGCGGCGCGCCGCTGATCGGCGACGAAGAACTCACCATCGTGGTCAAGACGCCAGCCGGCACTCCCGCCCGAGCGGACGTTACGGTGGCCGCCACCGTCAAACACCGCCGGCTCGGGTTGCTCCCGTACCGAGCGGACCTACCGCCTGTCGTACGGACTGTTGATCTGCCAGCCATGTGACCCGAACTGTCGGGCAGGGACCGCCGGGCTCGGTTTGACCGCCCACGACTTTATTCTGTGCGTCCGCCGCCTGTGGGTGAGGGCTGAGTCGCCCACTGCGGTTCGGAGATTGGTTGGGCGCTGGATAGCACGGCCATGACCTCGGGTGGCGGGAAGAGGGGGGCATCGCCTGCATGTAGAGGTGGCAGTCCTGCTCCAAGTTTGAAGCCGTCGGCCAGGGTGGAAAGAAGCAGGGCCAGCGCGAGAAGTCGTGCCGGCCCTGTCGCTGCCCGGATACCTCAGTGACTTAGCACTGGGTCTGGATATCACCCTCTTTGTAGAGGGTGTCGAGGCCGTTGGTGCCGGAGAACTCCAAGCGCCCTTCGTCATCCATATGGACGCCGTAAGTGGCCAAGGGGCGCATCCAGTCGACCTCTTCTGCCTTGCTGTATCGGAAGATCTCCTGGCCCTGGTAGAAGGTTGACTCTACTACTGCTGCAAGACTTGGCCCTTCATCGATGAAGCGTAGAGTAGCGGCTTTCTCGCCGCTGTTCAGGGTCCACTCGACCTTGTGATCGGGCGTGATGACAGCGACGATGTGGTAATTGTTGTCATTGCAGTCGTACGTCCATCTACCCACGAGCGTATCGGGATTCAGGCGCGGCCGCTGGCCGTTACTCCCGAACAAGAGCGCGCGGGAGTGGACCTGTCCGTTGACTTTGTCGCCTAGGGCGTGGAACTCCTCGGTGTAGTAGCCCTGGGCTGCCTGGTCGGTCATGATGGGCAGTACGAGGCTGGACTGCCAGCCGAAGGCTTTTGCCGCGAGCTGCCCGGTGAAGCACGCTCGAACGATGTTGGTGAAGTCGATCTGTCGCACGTCTGTGCTGTATGCGGGTTGCGTGACCGCGTAAGCGCAGGCGTCATTCTTCATGAGACCATCAATGATTTTTGCAACGTCCGTGAAGCTTTCAGTTTTCACTTCGCCGATCTTGCTGCTTTTGGCGCCGAAGTCGGCCTCGATGTTCAACAGCGCGATGACCGTTGTCTGCAGTGTCCCGAGGCTATAGCCGGCCTTTTCGAACTCCGTGGACAGAGATATCCGATCGCCCGGTTTTACGTCAATTGGATAGGCGACTTCCTGGAACGGTGTCAAGAGCATTAGGCCAGCCGCACGGTCGTTGAGTGCGGTGAAGGGGGTTGGCTTAATGTTGATTGGACCGAGTATCTTGCCCGTCTGGCCGTTGCCTGGCGACAGGGTGACCATGATCCGCAAGGGGAACTTGGTCCGGTTGGTTGCCTTCAGTACCCGCTTGCCTTTCTCCATGCCGAGGCACCAGGACAGGCTGTCCTTGGTGATTACGTTGACCTCGAGGTTGGCCTTGGCTTGGTCCTCGTTTTGGCACTTGGGCTGCGGAGCGTCGGTAAGCATGTCGCCCTGCATAGCGGCGTTGAGTTCCTTTACGAACAGGCCTTGCAGGGCTGGGACGTCCGGCATGAGGATTTGCCACCACTTGGCCAGGTGCCTCTCCTGAACGATCACCGACTGCCTGTCGGCGGACAGGGCGGCCTTCACCAGCTGCCATGGGCCTTTGTCCGTGTCTGCAGTTGCCACCAGTGGGGTGGTTCCGGGCGCTAGAGCGTTGGCGAGCGGGAAGGTGATAGTGGCGGCCTCTGGAAGGTCAGTTACGGGTTCTAGGTGTACGGCGGGGCCCATTGGCATGACCGCCTGGAACTTGGCGCCCACCTTTTCGTCCGTCTGGACCTTCAGGTTCACGGGCACGTTTCCCGTGACCGTGATGTTCTCGCCAACGGCTTTGTTGTTGGCGGGTGCCAGCTCAACCTTTTTTGGCTTGGATGCAGAGCAGGCGCTAGCTGCCAATGTGGCCGCCAGCATCGCAGCGCATGCTGGAATGAGGGGATGTCGCATCCCTAGCCTCCATCTCGTTAGTGAGGAAGGTGAGTTTGCCGAAATGGCTCTTGGCATATGGCTACCTGGGCCAGGCCCATTCGTCAGCAGAACGGCACAGCTTCGTCCACATATGGGGTGCCGTGCAGCGACCCGCTTGTCGCTCCGTTGTTGTAGAAGGCGTCGGCAGAGGCGTAGAACTGGTTGTCCCAGCCCGGTGAGGCCACCCGGTACCACCATGTGTTTCCGTCCGCGACGGCGAATCCCGGGAGCCGGCAGGCGACTTGCACCGTCGTGTACCTGGGGATGACCGGCCCTGCGCTGCCGCCAGCATTGGTGTAGTTGGTCCAGGTGTGGGTGGCAAGGCCAACCGTCTCGGCATGAGTCGGGACCGCTGGGGGAGGTGGTGCGGCGGGACCGGCCGGTGCACCGCTCCAGGTGACGTGATTCGAGCTCTTGCCGCCGGCGGTCACCCAGTGCTCCGGGCCGTCCGCGGAGTAGCACTGGCTCTGGGTGAATGCGTCTCCTGCGGCGTCCGTCGTCATGGTGAAGGTGTAGAAGCCGCCGGTGCTGACCGAGTCGAAGCAGGTCACGGTGACCGAGGAACGGGCCGGGAAGCCGCTGAGCCGGACGGCATACCGGTATCCGTGCGGCGCGGCCGGCCCGCGTGCCAGGGTGACGCTCGCAGTTTCCTCGCCCCCCGGCCCATCGCCCGCGGCAGGACCGCCGCCGCTGGTGCGACCAGGATGGCCGTCGTCTCCGGTTGGTGGAGCGGCTGGCGGGTCCATGTGGTAGCTGATCTGCGCACTACGACCCTCGGTGATCAGCTCTCGAATCTTGTCGGCGACGTTGCCGAACCCGAGCTGATACGCCGGCCACAGCGCAACTAGCCAGCCGAGAGCGTTCGCGGCCTTGGCTTGCCGCACCAGCGCGTCCGCGTCGCCAGTTCCGAGCTGGGAGATGACCTTTCTGGCGTTGTCGATGTCTCTCAGCTCCTGCGACAACGATCCGGTCCAGCAGGTGAGGAAATCGAGCAGGCTTGCGGCGCTGAAGTTCAGGCCGGCGGGGCCGACCGCGAAGCCGGTCGCGCACTTCACCTCGGTGTACGCGACACCGACGCCGTACTTGTCAACCTGCCCGATCAGGTCGACCAGGTTTCGGATCAGCGTGTCGGCGGCGGCCAGCCAGCTGCTACCCGATACGAAGAAGGAGAAGGGTGCCGATGTGTGTTCTCGGGGGTAGCCGACGGTCATGGTGGCGCCGGCGGGAAGGATTACCCGCTGATTCGCATCGAAGTGCAGCCGGTCGGCCTGCCACTTCCGCACAGACCAAGGGATGCCCTCCACCCAGACGTACGCTGGCCGCCCCGGAACCGCGACCTCGACGGACACTCCACGATTGGATTTGATTCGTACCTCGGCCACCTCTGTGCCGTCATTCGTGTGGTTCGTGGTCGCGCAGGTGTGGACCAGGTCGCTGTGGCGGGCGTCCAGGTGGAACCAGGTCGGAGTGCCAGAGCAGCTCAAGGGCGTGGTCCGCCCTCCGATGCCGGACGCGAGCTTGGCAGTAAGGGTCTTCCACCACGCGACCGGGTTAGCCCAGCCGGGAACGTTCAGTGAGAACCGTCTGGCGTCAACTGTGAAGGTGCCAGAGCTGTCACGGTTGGCGGGAAGCACATCCCACGCACCATTGTCCGCCCTGTGGGCGACGACAGGCAGCGCGTGCGGGCTGGGACTTTGGCCAGCCCGGAACTCGAGCCTCAGCGGCTTCCGCAGCTGGGTGTCGTGGAACGTCAGATCGACGCCCAGGCCGGCCGACTCCAAACCCGTGGAGACGGCGAACATGGTGCGCTGCCGGCGGATCTGGACGGTCCCCGCCGTAGTGAACGCGCCCACCGCCCCGGTGATCCGCCCCACGTCGGGTACCTCGACGGACAGCGCCCGGCCCGGGCCCACGGCGACGTCGATCGCGTCCCCGACCGGTGTGACCGTCGCGGATGTGGATCCGTCCACCGACGCAGGCCGCCCTGGCGCGTGCGAGCACGAGACGACCAGCAGGCCGGCGAGCAGAAGGGCAACCATCTCTGCCGCCGCTCGGCGTCGCCTCGGGACGGGTCGACGTGCCCCCGCTCGAACCGATCCAGTTAACTCGTTCATGCCGGGTCCTCTGCGTGATCAAATATGGCGGATCCGTCACCGCCAATGATCGGATGAGCGGTCGGGGTTCGGCCGGCTGATTGCACCCTCGAGTTGGTGAGTGCAATAAATTGCTGATCAAACAGAGTGGTGACCGGGCCCTCGTGGTCGGCCTTACCATTCGCCACGAACGGCGCTCGCAGGGTCCGGCTGGTGGGAGCAGCAGCACGGGTCGGCTGGTTGCCCCGCGTCAATCACCCCTACGGACCTGAACCTCGGTTATTTCCGCCATCACCATGCCGGAGAGTCCGGCGTTGCTCGGGGAGGAAGACGGGGATGTCGTCGTCGCCTGCTCCGATGGTGTGGTGCTGGGATCGTAACGGCGGTGCCTCCGGAGCTACTGCAGCGGCTCGTGCCAGTGCCAGGAACAACAGCGGCAGCACAGCACGGAGGGGTCTCTGACCCGACGCATAGATCAGCCCTCCAGACCCATCGGCAGATTCCATCAGATGATCGAGTGAGCGGGCGGGGTTCGGCCGGTTGATTGCACGTCCACCCGCTGAGTGCAATAAATGGTTGATGGGCGAGCAGAGCGGTTCCGGGCGTGGTCGCGGTCGGCCATACCGTTCACCGCGAGCGGTGCCGGTGCGAGCCGGTTGGTCGCCGCAGCAGCACCGGTTCGGCTGGTTGCTCCGGGTCAACCGCCTCTACGGCCCCGAGGAGCGGTGGAGGCGGGAATCGGCGTTCGCCGCCGACTTCCAGGGAGGGTGCTGGCCAGAGCGGACGAGCGTCTACCAGATCTCCCGGTGGGAGACGGCCAAGGTCCGTGTGCCCTACCTGGCCGTTCGGCGGTACGAGGAACTGCTGCAGGTGCCGGCACACCGGCTGGTCGTGCTGATCGACACCATCTGCCGCTATTCGGCAGCGATCCCGGGAGCCGCGCCTCTGCTACAGCGGCAGCAGTACCGGGACGGTCCGGCCAACGTCGACCGGATAGGCGAGCTATTGGAAGCTGTGCAATCCGACGTTGTGGTCACCGGGGCAGACTGGGACGAGCTGACGGCCCTGCTCACCGGGGCGAGTCAGGTGATGCTGCCCCGCCCCACCTGGGTGCGATTGGGGGAGCGGCTCCTGGCTGAAATGATCGTGGCCGACGGCGTGTCCTGGGCCCAGCGCTACGAGGCACTCAACCGGCTGCTCGCCCACCCGCTCAGCCAGCAGCCGGCGGTCGCGGCCTGCGCCAGCCTCGCCGCCGACCGCACCAACCAGGTGTTCGTGGAGACGGTCAGTGTGCTCGACGGCAGTCCCCACCCTGACGCAGCCGCACATGTCCTCGAGCAGCTCGTCCATCCCACCAACTACCGGGCCCAGTACGGCGCCCTGCTCGCCTGCGTCCGCAAGCTGCGTTACGGGCACTTCACCGAGCCCCAGGTGCGACGGCTGGTGCCGATCGTCAACGAGTTCGCCACCGATCCCGCGTACTTCGAAGACACGCGGCTGCTGGCCGCCGAGCTGCTGCGGCGGATCCCGGCGGACCTGGCGTCCGACGCCCGCCGGCGGCTGCGCCACGCGGCCACCCAAGCCGTGGCACTCCGCCCGCTGCCCGAGACCAACCCGCAGCGCGCCTTTGCGGAGCGGATCGCCAACACGACCGTGGCCAGCATGGTCAGGGAGGCTCCGCGGTTCCCGGACAACCTGCTGCCCGACCTGATCGAGGAGATGGTATTCAGTCCGGTCTTCGACGTGCGTCTGTACGCACAGCTCCTGCTGTTCGGCACGCCGTACCGTGCGCCACTGGCGGCCGCCCTAGCAGTCGAACTTGTCACTCAGGTCGGCAGCGGCGGCAGCGAGGCTGCCCGGGCCCTGATCGAGGCGCTGCGCATCCTCGGCAGCGAGAAGCAGCGTCCACTCGTCGAGCGACTCACCGTCGCGCCCGGCCTGCCGCCCCCGGTCACCCTCGCTGCGGCCTCGGCGATCGGACACATCGGCGGGAGCAGCTCCGACCACTACTGGATGGGCGCCATCGATCTGCATGCTCGACATTGGCACCACAACAGGGGCAGAACAAGTGCATCGGCGCTGGACGCGCTGATCTACGGCCTCGGCATCACCCGAAACAAGGCCATCCTCCGGCGCATCCGCACCCGCCCTGACATCCCTCCGCCCACCCGAACCGCGGCCGCCTGGTGGCTGAACCTACCCTCGTCGATATACGACAGCGCGGCTCGGTAGACGAACCAGCCTTCTCTAATCGCCAGCACTGGTTTGGGCTACGCGCGCTGCGCTGCAGACCGACCTCCCGAACCGCTGGTAGGCGAAGGGGAACTACTGGGTGGCGCCCTCGCGTAGACACAGCCCGCGGCAGGTTGCGCCGCCACGAGGCGGCGATCCGCGCTATGAGGGAAGACCGATGAGACCCGGTACACGCTCGTGCGTTCGGCCAACAGCGACCTATGGAAGCATCAGCAGCCACTGCGTCTCGCCGTCACCGCTCGTCCGGCCCGGACAAGCGGTTGACGCGCAGCCGCCAAGCCGCCCGGCGTTGCTGCACCGGAGCAACCCGCCAGCGCCGCCACCGGGTGAGCCAAACGATGCGGCCGGCCCCTGTCCACCTCTGGTACCCACCGGCGATTTATTGCACACGCCGCCATGGCCTGCAACGGCGCCACCGCAAGCCGACACTCAAGGCGATCATTGGCACGCCGGCAGCACATCGTGCGATACCAGCCGTGTTGGATGCACTGCATGATGTGATGACCCCGGTCGAAGTCCGCGGTATCCGCGAGGGAAGGCACACGCGCAGAGGATGGTGTATACGACGATGGCCCCTCGATTCTCCTGCATCTATGCATCGGCTCTACTTGCGGGGTTTGTCCTGGCGGGCTGCTCCAGCGCCACGGATTCCTCGCAGGGCGCAACGAACCCTGCGCCGGCGTCTCCATCGACGTCAGTGCCTGCTCCATCGACGCCAATGCCTGCTCCATCCACGGCGCCGCCGGCGGGGAACCGGCAAGTAATTAAGACCAAGCGCGGATACCCGCTGGAGGTCACCCTGTTTCCGATCGAGATCGGGACTGAGCTGGGAGACCCGGGATACACCAGGATCCGGTACGAACTCAAGATCATCGTCAAGAACCAGCTGACCGACCGGCCAACTCCGGCGTGGGGGTACGGGGTTGACTTCTACTATGACCTGTCGGCGGTGCCATTCAGTGCCGGGCCCGGCGCCACACTTGGACGCGGTCGGGACTGCCACAACCCATACGTGAAGATCGATGGGCGGAAGTACTGCGGCCTCGGCGCGTCACTCAGCATGGGGTCGGGAGGTCCGGACGAGCCCATCGCCGCGGGTGCAGAATTGGACGGCGGGGTACCGTCGAACGCCTTTGTTACATGCGTGGTCGACGATGCGAACCTCGATGCCGCCCGGACGTACTTGCAACGGCCAAGTTACTGGCGATTCCGCCTGGCGCCGGCTGGCAGTGGCGGCGCCTACGGCCTCGAATCGTTCCGGTTCCCGTACACCTCGCCGTAGGGTCATGCCACCGCAGGTTAAAGATCAAGGTAGGAGCAGGCACCCCCGAACGGCCCGAGTGCGAGATGCTGCTCTCGGGCCGTTCGGGGTGTGTAGTTCAGCCGATGACGTCGCGCTCGTGGAGGGTCGCGGGGTTCGAGCCCGGTCAGGAGCAGTCGTGGAGTTCCGGCGAGGTGTGGGTTCCGGCGGCGGTGGTGATCTCGACCTGGCCGAAGATGCACTCGCCGCGCTGGGCGGTGGCCATCCGGCTCCAGAGCAGGTTGCTGGGCCGGCCCTCGGTGATGACGGGATTGTTGTCCTGGCGCCAGACGGTGAGGGTGACCGCGTCGGTCCGTCCGGTGAAGTGGGTGGTCGGCTGCGGCCACTTCGCACGAACCCACCCTGCTCGGCAGCCGCGCGAGTACCACAACTCGACCGTGCCACCGTTGGCGTCACCGATCGGCGCGGATGCGAGCTTCACCAGTCCGGATGTGACGCAGCGGGAGACTTCCGGATCGTGGTCGTTGCAGTCGTACTCCCCGGTGAGGCAGTTAGGGGCGGTGAGCAGGGGGGTGGTGTCGCAGGATCCGATGGACGGGTCGACGGGGTCGGTATTGGTGTGGCCGTCGAAGACCCAGCTGCCGTCGGCGAGCCGCACCCAGTCCGAGGTGGTGCTGTCGGCCCAGTGCGGCTCGGGGTTGTCCGTCGTGGCACCGACTAGGACGCGGGTCTGTCCGGACTCGCCGCGGCTCCGACAGTTCACGTCGAGCTGGGTGCCGTTGGGCAGGAACGCAGTGGTAGGGCTGCCGAAGCTCGGCGCGGTGTGGGCGTGGGTGCCAGCCTGGCCGGGGGCGATGACCTGGTAGATGTCGAAGGGGACGGGCATTGCGGCGGCCGGTGAAGCGGCGGCCGGGATGACGGCGGCGAGGAGGAGCAGCCCGCCGAGGGCGGCGGCGCGGCGAGGACGGGTGAGCACATGGACCTCCGCTGGTGCGAACCTACAGATGCAGCCCTTTACGCGGGAGACAGGAACGTGAACGGTGCCGCGTCCAGCTCGTGGGCGAGTGAAGGCTTCGCCGTGTGGATGTGGGTTCCGGGCGTGTTGTCAGCAGTTCGGTAGCCCTCGGGGCGGGGTGTCGCCGTCGACTTTGGGCAGATCGGAGTAGATGTCGGAGAAGTAGCGGCCGGTGTTCGTCTTGTTCCACACCGTCGACCGGGTGGGCCGGGTGCCGTAGGGGGTGTCCTTGACGAGGCGGCCGTGGCGCTCCTGGCAGACCACCCGTGCGATCGCCCCCTCAGCAGCGGAGCCGTCGGCGTCGGTGCGCGCATTGCTGTGCGGGCTCGGGTAAAAGTTGACGCCTATCAGTCGCTGCTGCGACGCCTCCCAGGTGTTGACGATCTTCACGTCGACACCGATGCTCTCTCCGCAGGGAGGTGAGGCACAGGCCGGGGCGTCATCCTTCGGCCACCAGGTAATGACGATTGTGGCGACCACCGGGATTGCGGCGGCCAGCACAGCGGCAACCGCTTGCTTGGTGCCGTCGGACCAGGAGCTCCAGCCACGCTGACGAGCGGGAGTGGGCGCGGGCAACGGGGTGGAGGAAGGTGGCGTCGGCACAGGGCTAGCGGACGGAGAGTTGGATGGAACAGGTGCTGAGCCGGCCGATTTTGATGGCTCGGCGTTAGGCGGTGGAGCCGACGACGGAGGCGAAGCAGTCATCGCAGTCCTCACTGCCAGTAATGGGGAATCTCAGTGTGAGTGATCCGTTCAACCCGCGCACGCTGATTCCTCAAGTGTGATACGGACAACAGACACAACGCCGCCACTCCATAGTCGCGGCTGCTCCAGGGCTCCATGTGCTCGGTGGCCGGCCGGTCCAGCGCCAACTTGCGCCGGCTCGTCCCGGACGACCACCAGAGCATCAGACGCCCGGAGGCCCTCCGGTGCCGAGCCGCGCGCCCGCCCGGCAGCGCTGTTCACGGCCATGACCTGAAACGCGGGCGCCGGTCAGCGACGGCCCTCGGAGCCGGGCCGAGAAGCGAACATGTCGCCGATCGTGCGATCCCCGGCGACCGCGACCGCCAGATCGGTTGTGCTCCGGCTGTCGGGAAGGTCCACCTGCAGGGTCGGCGCCGGAGACCAGGAACTCTTCAGCTTCGTACCCGAGGTCCGGTCCCGAGGTCGTCTGTGCAGATGCCCTCGGTCATGTGCACGGCCCCTCGGTCCACTGACCTGAGTTCGAGGCACCCCGCGAGCCTACGTTGGAGGAGCGCGTCGCTCATCTGGGTGCGGCTGAGGACGTCTCAGCGACGCCCGAACCGGCGCCGGATTCCGGCGGCCACGTCAGCGCACAGGTCGCCGAGCCCGTTGACCCCCCGCTGCCCGTCCGGGCGGTGCTGGATTGAGCTGGCCCGGAACCAAATGATCGTCGACCGCAGGCCGCACTCAGCCGCCGGCCACTCCATAACGCGCAGCAACTCCCGAGACTCCGACCACGCCCCGAGTGCCGAGGGCCTTTGAGGTTCCCCCGATAGCGTGGAGGCCAGACCTAAGGGGATAGATGGTCATGGCTGAGAAGAGGAGACGGTTCGACCGGGAGTTCCGCGAGGGCGCCGTGCGGATCGTCCGGGAGACCGGCAAGCCGATCGCGCAGGTGGCCCGGGACTTGGGGATCAACGACGGCACCCTGGCCAATTGGGTGGCGCAGGACCGGCGGGCTCGTGGTAAGGCTGCCGGCGGGTTGGATGAGGACGAGCGCGCGGAGCTTGTCAGCGCGGTCCCGGTCGGGCGATGCCCCCTCGCGTGGGAGGCACATCCTGGAGGCGTCCTCTGACCGGAGATCGATTAGCCTCACATGCGGCGGTCGGCGTTAGGACGGTTCATGACGCAGCGAGGTTATTGGCGGGAGCATGATGGGGCGCGGGTGCCTCAGAGCGAGGCAATCGCTGTCTGGGCAAGCCATGCCTACCCACTCCTCGCCAAGGTGTCCGGCAGCTACGGGGGCCTGGTCGTATACGGCGGTCTTGCCGAGGACCTCCAGCGTGCATCGGGTATCCGCACGTCGGTTCCCTTTCGCCACTGGATCGGGAAAGTCCTCTACCTCGTCGTGCTGGAGGGTCACCGTCGCGGCGAGCCGCCACTGACCGCGCTGGTGGTTCACCGCCATGACGGCCGGGTCGGCGAGGGCTACAAGGCGGTGCTTGAGGTAGCGGGCGAGCCCCCCATCACAGACGACCTCGAACGCGAGTACCACGCCGCCGCCGCACGCCTCGCCTGCTACCGGTACTTTGGCGCGGCGTTGCCCCCTGACGGCGGTTCGCCGGCGCTCGCTCCTGCGCTGCAGGAACGGGTTAGCAGGAAGCGCCCCTCCGTGCCAGCACCCCGCCCATCGTGCCCCGGCTGCTTCGTCCAACTTCCTCGGACGGGCGTCTGCGACTCCTGCGGTTAGATGTCCTCGTCGCCTAGTGCCTACGTCTGTTGCTCTCGACCGCCGATGGAACAGCGCGGACGCTGACATCACGGTCAACCGGCTGCACTACAGGCGGCTTCGGCTTCTTGCGCCGGCGCTGGCTCTTGGTGGGGATCGTCTTGCCGCATTCGCAGCTCTCCCACGGGAGGTGGTGTGTCATGACGTGCCTCCTCGGAGACAAGCGTATCCCCATTTGTCGATCAAAGGGCGGCTGCTTCAGCGAATTGCCGACCAGGCAGCTGCCTCCGGCTTGGTGCGGTGCGACTTGGTCGACCCGTAAAACCCATACCAGTTAGAAGTACCGTCAGCCAGGTACCCGGCGTCGCCCACCCACAACAAACGGCAGGACGACCTGGACGGTGGTAGACGGGCGCGGGGTGCCGGTCCCTACGACGGCGGCGGGGAATCAGCGTCCGGAGGGACCCGCGGCGGACGCGACCAGGGCGGCGGCCCCATACCGGAGCGTTCTCCGAGCCATTCGATGAAGCGCTGCACGAGCTGCCCGAACGACGGAGCCGGATCATCCGGTCCCCGCGCCCGAACCACGGCGCGCCAACCATCCTTGATCCGACCGACCCGATCGGAGGTCAAGAGCACGACGAGACCGCAACCGGTCAACGCGACAGCAAGGCCGATCGCGGGCAGAACGGCCGTGGCCACGCTCGGCGAGCGAAACACTGCGCCCAACCCGCCGACGCCGAATATCAAGCCCACGCCCCCGCCCACGACAAGCCGAATCGCCACCTCCTGGTCAACGAACCGCGTGAACTGGACCGGAAGGTGCATACGCCGGATCGACAACAGCGCCGTACCGACGGCGATCTCGGCGAAACCACCGAACACCAGGTAGGCACGCAGAAGGCCATCATCTTCGAGGCCACGCAGTCCGGCGAGGATCGACGCCGGACCGGCAGCGATCAGCGCCATGCCGCCAAGCCTGACGAGCGCGATCCGCACCTTCTGCTCCCTGGGCACCGCCTGCTCGCTGGACACCGCGATAGCGACAAGCGCAGCCACGATGAACATGACATAGCCGCCCCACTCGCCGAGGGCGGACATGAGGATCAGCGGCGCTGCCACCGCCAGTAGCACATCCGGTGCAACTCGTCGGAGTGTCGACGTGCCAGTGCGGTCCAATCGCCGGATCAGGTCCGTCGCGAACAACACACCAACGACAGTGAACCCCGCCAGCATCACCCGAAGCCCGACCGAGACGTTGCCGGAGAGCAGGTTCATGGCGACAGACGTCATCAAGCCAAAGATCCAGAACCCGACGTCGCGGAGCCCAAGACGCCGTGAAGGCGCCGGATCCTCCCCGGTACCCGAAGCGTCCATGCAACCAGTATGGAACCGGGCACCAACTTTCAGTAGCGGTGCTCAGCCCAAGAAAACGACTACCATCGATGTAAAGCCACGGGGACTCGAACCCCGGACATCCGCCTTGCAAAGGCGGCTCGGTACAGCGGGCGCTTGCCGGTCAATGTCGGCGACTGGCGTTGGAGTCAATGACCTTGCTGTCGCGTACCGGGCGGCGACACTGCGGGCCCGGTAGTCGAGTAGGCACGGGTGGGAGGCCGTCCGGCACGAGAAATTTCGGAGAGGAGGCCCGCTGGTGGTTCGGTCGAGCACGACTTGGCCCGGCCCAGCCTCGACTCCCTGTGAGTGATTGGGAGGTGACGCGGCGGTGATCCTCATGTTTGACTATGGGTATGCGGGCGGGGGATGCGCGGCTGTCGATCGACTGCGGCAGTGCTACCACCGTGGCGGTTCTGGCCTGGGCTGAGGGCAGCGCGTCGGCGTTGTCGTTCGACGGGTCGCCATATCTGCCGAGCAGTGTGTTCGTGGGCGCTGATGGGCAGGTGTGGACGGGGCAGCGGGCGTGGCAGGCCGCCGCAGAGCAGCCGAGCAGGCTCATTCCGAGCCCTCGCCGCCCCGCCGACAACGATCTCTCCACCGATGGCGCGCGTGTGGATGCTCTGGACCTGGCGGCGGCGCCGCTGCGTCGTGTGGCGGCCGAGGCGGAGCGGGTCGCGGGTGGGCCGGTGCGGGACGTGCGGCTGGTGGTGCCGGCGGGGTGGGGGCCACGGCGGCGTACCTGGATGCGGCAGGTGGCGCACCGGGCCGGGTTGCTGCAGCCGCGTCTGGTGGAAGCCCCGGTGGCCGTGGCGGAGCATCTGCTTGCCACCGGTGTGCAGTGGCCGGTCGGGTCGTTCGTCGGGGTGTGCGACGTCGGCGCGGGGGCGGAGGTGACGGTCCTGCGGCGGGGCCCTGCCGGTTTTGAGGTGCTCGCGACCCTGGCCGATCCGGCCGCTGGCGGCGTCGCCATCGACCAGGCCCTGACCGTCGCCGTCACCGGCGAGCGGGACGCGCCCGAGGAAGGGGCGGGCCAGTGGACGGTCGCGCAGAGCGTCCGTGCCGCGAAGGAGGCCTTGGCCACTCATCCCGCCGTTACGGTGCCGCTTCCCGACCGTCCACCGGTCATCGCGAACACCGCGATGCTTGAGGACGCCGCCCGCCCTGCCTTGCAGCGGGTAGGGGCGTTGGCCCGCGAGGCGATCGCCGCCGCCGAGCTCACCGCCGCCGACCTGGCGGGGATCTACTGCGTCGGGGGCAGCGCCCCGCTGCCGCAGCTGTCTGCGGTCATCGCCGAGCACGCCGGGGTCACCCCCATGCTGGTGGCGGAGCCTGGCTTGGCTGCTGCTCTGGGTGCCGCGGACGCCGGCGCGGGCAGCCCCTTCACGCCCGGGGCGGTGGAGGTGGCGGTGCCGCCGGTGCGGCGGGCGGTGGCTATCGCGGTGCCCGGGTTGGCGTCTCTG
Organism: Micromonospora sp. NPDC005305; assembly: GCF_040607315.1. Classification (NCBI taxonomy): domain Bacteria; kingdom Bacillati; phylum Actinomycetota; class Actinomycetes; order Micromonosporales; family Micromonosporaceae; genus Micromonospora; species Micromonospora sp. NPDC005305. The sequence continues at coordinate 196,434 of NZ_JBEXGL010000010.1, forward strand.
GCCTTGATCGGGCAGTTCTTCCTCACGGCGGACTACCGCAACGGCAGCCGCGCTTTGCCGGGCCTTCACTACTGGGTGGTGCTGAACTGGGGGGAACTGGCGGTCGCAGCTGTGTTCGCCGTGGTGGCGTGCCTGGCGGCGGGCACCGTCCTGGGGTCTCTGATCGCGGCCCGCAGCCCCAGCACCGACATCAGATCAGAGGGCGGGAAGGTCAGCGTGGGGATCCTCGCCGCGGTGTCGTTGGGGGTGGCGGCCGCCGGCCTGTACGCGGTGGTCGCCAGTCAGTATTTCGGGCTGCCGGTGGGTGGGTTCCTCCGGTGGGCGTTGTGGCCGGTCACGCCGATCGTGGTGATGGCGGTGGCGATGGCGGTGGTCGCCGCCCGCCAGTGGCGGGTTCCGCGTGGGGGTTGGTCGGCGTTGCTGACGGTGCCGACGGGTTCGGTGAGCAGCGGTGCCCTTGGGATGCTGCTGGTCCAGTACTCGCTGACCGCCGACCGGTGGCCGCATCTGGTGCTGTGGATTGATCTCGCCGGCCGCGTCGGTGGTCTGCTGCTCGGCGTGGCGGTGGTCATGGCGCTGGTGACACCGCTGGTGTTCCGCCTGATCCTCGCCGCGCCGCTCGCGGTGATCAGCGCGGCGATCGTGAGCTGGCCGGCCTCCGGGGTTCTCGGTGTCTTCTACGCCGTGGCCGTCGCGGTGTGGTGGGCTGCCCGCCTGTGGACTCGCGTCGTCCGCCCCGCCCCTTCCACCCCGATCGGGCAGGCGCCGCCGCTGAACATGGGAAGGGCGGCGCCGTCCGGGGGAGGTGGGTGAGGTGCGGTGGCCGCGGCAGGTCGGGTGGCTGCTGTTCGTCCTGCTGCTCCTGGTCGGCGTGCCGGTGGCCCTGGTGTACGGAGTCGGCCCACCGGTGCGGGGATGGCCGGACGCGCACCAGGTACGGGCATGGGTGGAGCAGCCTCTGACCGAGCAAACGCTGGTCGCCGCGTTGACTCTCGGGGCGTGGCTGGTGTGGTTGGTGCTGGCCTACACGGTCACCGTCCGGGCCATGGCCCGCCTGCGTGCCAGCGTCGCCTGGCTGCGTCGGATGCCGCTGCCGACGCCGTTGCAAGCCACCGCCAGCGGAATGGCCGGAGCCGCGGTATTCACCGCCGGCGCCAACACCGCGGTCGCCGCCCCGCCGGCGCCCAACCTCCCGGCCACCGCCGGCACCCTCGACACCCTCGGCGACGCCACCCGCCTTGACCCCTACGACCAGGTCCGCAGTGAAGACGGCGTGGTGGTGCGCGGCGGGTGGCTGCCCCGCGAGGTCGCCGACCAGGTCGCCGCCGCCGGAGCCCTCGTCTGGCTACGCCGCCGCCTCGCCTACCTGCCACAACATCCCGGCAGCACCGCCCGCCAGGACGCCGACCTGGACCCACTGCCCGCGACCGCCGTCACCGTGCAAGCCGCCCTCGCCGACCAGCCCCCGACACCACCATCCACCCCCACCGCCGACGGACCGCCCGCAGCGGTGGCATCCCATATCTGCGGTCTCCCCAGCGGCGGGGTGGGGCTCACCGGCCCGGGTGCCGCGGCCGCAGGAAGGGGACTGCTGGTCACCGTCCTGCTCACCGGGCGGCGCCAGCACGGCGTGTCGCTGGTCGTCACCCGTAGCGCGTTAGCCAGCCTGCTCGGCACTGCGGCCGACCTGCGGCAGCGGCTGCCACGAATCGAGGTCGTCGCCGACGCCGACGAGGCACTGCGGGTGGCGCAATTGCGGACACCCGGCCACCCAGACGAGCCTGAACCTCGGCAGCCCGAGGACCCACCCGCTGTCGCCACCCCGGCGGCGGTTCTGCTGATCACCGACGAACCGCCGTCAGGCATCAGCGAACGGTTCACCGCCGACGTCACGGTGGCGGTGTTGGGTGAATGGCCGGTCGGCGTGACGTGGCAGGTCGACGCCGCCGGCCACACACACGACCCCGGCCAGCCCGGCTGGGTCGGACCGCGGTTGTGCGTCCTGGACCCGGTAGCGGCAGCAGACCTGCTCACCGTCATCGCCGACGCTAATCCATCGGCGCCGAATCCCTCCCCGCATCCGGTCCGGTCCGGTCCGCGGGTGCCACGCCAGGCGACCCGACATCACCAGCGCCCGCATGCCGCCGAGCGGCGGTTGACGCTGCGGATCCTCGGGGAGCCCGTTCTCGCCGTCGACGGTCAGCCGTTGACCATTCGCCGTAGCGCCGGCATGCAAGCCCTGGTGTTCCTCGCCGCCCACCCCGACGGGGCCGACAGCGCCGAACTCGTTGCCGCCCTTTGGCCGGGCCTGCCCCGACACTCGCTCACCGGCCGGCTCTACACCACACTCAGCGACCTTCGTGGCGCCGTCCGGGCCGCCTGCGGGCTGACGATCACCGAGCACACCGAAGACCGGTACCGCCTCAACCGAGACCACCTGGACGTGGACCTGTGGCGCTTCCACACCGCGGTCCAGCAGGCCGCCACCGCCGTCACCGACACCACCAGCGCCTGGCAGGCGGTGATCGACGCCTATACCGGTGACCTCGCCGCCGGCCGCACGTGGCCGTGGGCGGACCCGATCCGCGAAGCCATCCGCCGACGCGTCATCGACGCCCACGTCACCCTCTCCGCCACGGCACCCGACCCGCGTCACGCCCTCGACGTGCTGCAACACGGCATCCGCATCGACCCCTACAACACGGACCTGCACCTGCGGGCGATGAACGTCCTCGCGGCCCTCGGCGACCACCAGGCGGTCGCCGATCTCCACCACACCTACACCCGCCGCCTCACCGAGGCCGGCCTCGACGCCAGCGACGAGGTCGACCACACGGCTACCCGGCTGGTCGGCACGGGCGTGCCGGTGAAGCCTCATCTATGAACGTCTGGCCAGAAGCTCGGCGGGCGGCGTGACTACTTCTGTCCGCTCGCGTCATCACTGCTCCCCGCAGATGGCCTGCACTACGCCGCCTTGGCGTGATGGTGTGATGCCCAAGCAACGGTCTACGACTGGGCCTAGCTGCACGGCGTCCCGTGTCGTGGGGAGGCAGGCAGGTACGTCCAGGTGGGCGTCGGTCCTCACGACTGACGCGGCCTCGCCGAGCACCTGACCGGGCGATTTGTTAGGCAACGGCCGACTTTGTTGGTTTGCGGGATACGTTGGACCACGGCGGTGCGAACCTTATGATCCGCCCGTGGCAGTACGGGAATGTGCGGTCGGCCGCGACGGGTGCTGCCGCGGGCTCCGTCCTACGACCGGCTGCAGCCCCGCGGGCTGGTGGCACCAGTCACATGGTCGTCGTACGCCGCTGCGCGAAGATCGCGTGCAGGATCCACACCGGCGCCCAGACGCCGAACGTGCAGATCGTGAGCACCAGGTGCACCATGTGGGCCCCGGTGCTGAGCGACGTCTTGGAGACGACCGGCTGCGACGGTGGCGGGTACACGACCATCGGGTAAGGCTGTGGCAGGTGCTGCTGCGGGTAGGGCGGATGCGGTGGGCCGCCCTGCGGCGAGTAACCCTGCGGCGGATAGGGCTGCGGCAGGTGCTGCTGCTGCGGATAGGGCGGCAGCGGTGGGGTGCCCTGTGGCGAGTAACCCGGGGGCGGATAAGGCTGCGGCAGGTGCTGCTGCGGCGGGTATGGCGGCTGCTGAGGCTGTGGATGCGGGTAGGCGCCCGGATCGGTGTCCAACGTGACTGGTCCTTTTCGCTGGTCAGGTACTGCCCGACCGTAGCTGACCGTCTGCCGATGCGAGACCCGCCAGACGGTCGACCCGCCATCGGCCGGGTGTGATCCGTCAGCCGACGGTTGGGCCGCACGTCAGCCAGGCGTGTCTGGTGCTTCTCCGCAGTGAGGTAATGAGCTCATGGCGGAGGGCATGACGGCACGGCGGGCAGGTCGTCGCCACGGTCGCTTGCCCTCCAACGCGGCGGGGAAGTCCGATGCGCTCGCAAAGGTCCTGGTCGCGACTACTGCTGTCAGCGTCAGCCGCGGCGCTGAGCTTCGGGTGTGAGGTCATGCGACGCGGTCTGCGCCTCTGTCAGCCGTCACTGCGGTCCACATCAGCATCGACGGTCATAGCGTTACCGGAAGGCTCCATCCCCCCGGGCGCCGTTCATCGTTGCTCGTCCTGAACGGGGAAGGCTGGCGGCGGAAACCCGCTGACCTGCGGTTGTAAGGGCGTGTGAGGTCGTGTAAGGCGCTGTCAGCTGCCTCAGCCATCCGCGCCGTCTGTCGTGGCCGTAGCGTCAGAGCATCCCCAACCCATCGCCATCCGCCAGACCCTCCCGGTCCCGAGCGCGCTCATAGCTGCTCGGCTGGTAGATGGCCTCCCGCGCAGTGAGGAGGTCGTGTGAGATCCAGGGCAGCCAACATCGCCGCGGTCACTACCGCCGTCGTGACCACGGCCTCTGTTCCCGCCTGTCTCACCATCATCGGTGTCTGGAAACCTCGCCCGCCCTCGCTGGCCGCAACGCGGCAGTGGATTCACCAACCGATGACTAGCGACTTCGTGATCGCCCTGGCCTACGTGGGCGCGGGGGCGCTGTGGCTGCTTCTGGCTACTGCCGTTCTGACTCACGCCTACACATGGCTGGCCCGCCGCCATTGGCTGCCCGCGCTGCGCCTACCCGGGCCTCTCCAAGGCCTCACGGCCGCGATTCTCGGCGCCACAGCTGTCACGACCACTGCCGCGGCTACGCCCGCCCACGCCGCCGCCGCAGCCGGAGCAGCCCACGACGCCGAACACGAGACAGCGAGAACCTCGACCACGGCCGCCGCTCCTCACACGACTGCAAGCCAGAACTCCACCCTGCTCGCGGCCGGCCAGCCGTACACACACATCGTGAGACGGGGCGACACCCTCTCCAAGATCGCTGCGGAGCGGCTCGGCGACCCGGACCGCTGGCCCGAAATCTTCGCCCTCAACCGCGGCACCCATTTCACCCAGGCCGGGGGGACGCTGCGCAACCCGAACATCATCTACCCCGGTTGGAATCTCACTCTGCCCGACGACGCCACCGCGCCAGCGGCACCGCCGCGTCGGCCCGCCCCGCCACCGGCCGCCCCCGACAAGCCCGCACCGGCGCCGGTACCGACCGCTGATCCGTCGCCCCCGGCACCCACCCCCGCCACGACCGGGGCAACCACGCCCACGCCGGCCGAACCAACCCACACACCGACAACCGGCAACCACGGCACCTGCGCCCCGACCAGCAGCACCACCACAGGCAGCGACACGGCCGCCACCGGGCGGCCCGGTCCTCGCACCGGGGCGCACACCCCCGGCATGTCGTTGCCCACCGGCAGCTGGGTCAACCTCGGCCTCGCCCTGGCCATTGCTGCCGCCGTGGCCCTGCTGTGGGCACACCGGCAACGCCGCTACACCCCCGGCGAGCCCCTCACCCCGGCGCGCCGGGGGCCAGACATGCCCGCACCTCTGCCCCGTGTGGTTGGCCAGATTCAGCGCGCGCTGCGCCGCGCCCGGGACGGCCGAAGCGCTCACCGCCACCGTGCTTCGCCCGATACCGACGACGCCGACCTCGCCAACGGCAACAGCCAACGCGAGGCAGCAGGGGACTCTTCCGTCACCGTCGCGCACCCGGCCGCCCCCAGTACCCACAGCGGCGACTTGGGGCAGGCGGCACCGGCACTGGCAGGTTCGCTGCCCGTGAAGTGGCCGCCCGCAGGACTGGGACTTACCGGAGCCGGCACGCACGCGGCCGCCCGCGGTTTCCTCACCGCCGCCCTCGCTGCGGACGTCGACGAGCACCCCGACGCCCGCACCCAGGTGGTGATCCCAGCAGCGACGGCGGCGGCGCTGCTCGGCGCCGCGGCTGGCCTGCCCCGCACACCCCGGCTGAGGATCGCCACCGGCCTCAACGACGCCGTGGACATCCTCGAGGCCCTGACGCTGCACCGCGCCCGCTTGGTCGATCAGCATGAAGTCGCCACGGTCGCCGACCTGCGCGCCGACGCCTTCGAAGAGCCACTCCCGCCGGTCATGCTCCTCGCCGACGCCCCGAACCACGACGAACGCGCTCGCGTCGCCGCCCTGCTCACCCAAAGCCAACGCCTGGACATCCACGGCGTGCTGCTCGGCGCCTGGCCCGACGGCACCACCGTCACCGTCGACGAGGAGGGCACCACCACACCCATCGACAGCACCACCGCCGGCCACCGTGCGGATCCCGCCGACGTCGGCCGGCTCTCCGTCCTCAACCCTGCCGAAGCCCTCGACCTGCTCGCCACGCTGGCCGAGGCCCACGCCGGCGAAGCGCCCGCCCTGGCGCCGATCGCGCCCGAAACCACCCCTGGGCAGTACCTCGCGCCGACGCAGCCTGACCAACCGACACCGCTGGCAGGCGCAGCGCGTGCAGGGGCGCAGGCCGTCGACCCGCCGACACGCTCCGGTGAAAGCCGGATGCAGGATGCCGACACCAGCCCCACAGAGGTCGATGAAGCTCCCATCGCGAGCACCGCGTCCGCCAGCAGCCCCGTGCGGGCCGGCGTCGTCGAACCGGCGGCGGGCATCCCCGGACCGGTCGGGGTCAGGGTTCTCGGTGCTCCCGGCATCGCCGGGGGAGACCGGGGGCGCACGCTGCGGGCGAAGTCCCTCGAACTGCTGGTGTACCTGGCCGTCCGCGACGGCAGCGCCCCCACGGAGGCGATCCTGGACGACCTGCTCCCCGACGCCCCCGCCCGCAAGGCCCTGCACCGGCTGCACACCTATGTATCCGACCTGCGCAGCGTGCTGCGCCACCACGGCGGCCCCGGCACCTACCTCACCCACCCCCACCACCGCTACGAGCTGAACCCCGACCGCCTCGACATCGACCTGTGGCGCATGCGCACCGCGATCCGCGCCGCCCACGCCGCGACCAGCAACGTCGAGCGGCTAGCCGCGCTGCGCCGCGCCGTCGACACCTACCGCGCGCCCCTGGCCGACGGCTGCGGCTACGAGTGGATCGACCCCTACCGGGAGGCCGTGCGCCGGGAAGCCCTCGACGCCGTCATCGCCCTCACCGAGGAACTCGACGGCCAACCGTCGGAACAGCTCACCGTCCTCACTGCGGCGATCCCCCACCACCCCTACGCCGAGGCGCTGTACCAGGCGGCGATGCGCGCCCGCGCGTACCTGCGCGACGTCGACGGCGTGCGCGCGCTGCGCCGCACGGTGACCCGCCAGCTCGCCGAGATCGACGTCGAGCCCAGCGACGAGACCCTCACCCTGGCCCACCGGCTCATCACCGACCTGCACCCCAGCCCCGGCGCACGCCGCCCACCCGCACCGAAGGGAGCCCGCTCGTGAGCGCGCCGACCCGCATCACGGCCAGCCCCGGCGGGGCAGAGGCGGCAGCTGCCGGAACCGGGGTGCACCTGAGGCGGTTGCGGTGGGCAGTCCGGGCCACCCTCACCCTCGGGGTCGCCGCGTCGGTGGCCGCGAACGTGCTGCACGCCCGACCGAACCCGATCAGCCAGATCATCGCCGCCTGGCCGCCGCTGGCGCTGCTGCTCACCGTCGAGCTGATCTCCCGCGTCCCTCACCACCGACGATCCCTCGGCGCCATCCGCATCACGGCCACCGCCGTCATCGCGGCCATCGCAACCTGGGTGTCGTACTCGCATCTCGTCGGCGTCGCCGCCCGCTACGGCGAAACCGACGCCGCAGCCGCGTACCTGCTGCCCATCTCCGTTGACGGGCTGGTCATCGTGGCCAGCGTCAGCCTCGTCGAGCTCACCGCCCGGATCCGCACCGAGCAGGCCCACCAGCATCCCGAGCGGGCGGCGGCGCCAGGTAGCCAGGTGGCGACACGGACGGGACCGCGGTCCTCAGCGGCGGTGGTGAGAGACGAGGCGACGAGCAGCATCGGTACGACGACACCTCGCGGCACGAAAGCTCCAACCGAGGCCGACCCGCTCGCCGGCACATCTACGCGTCACCCGCAGCCCGACACCGTCGAGACCGAGCACACGTCATGGGATCTTCGGCCGGACTCCGCCAGACCGCGTGCCAACACCCCGCAGCCGCCGCAGCGGCCCTCCCGCGGGCCGATGAAGGGCGACAACCGGACCGACGAGCCGGTGCCGTCGGAAACCGCTGCTGCCATCGCCTACTGGCATCGACGCGACCCAGACTTGCACCCTGCCGAGATCGCGGCGCGGATCGGCCGCTCCGAACGCACCGTCCGCCGATACTGGCCACCACGTGCGGTCGCATCACCGCAGGCCGACGGCGACCAGGCCCTGACCTCGTAGACCGCCTGCTTGCCTAGACCAACAGCGGTAACACCACCGCAAACGACAAAAGGCCTCGCTTCTTGCTCTGCTGCTCCTTCTCAGCGATCGGCAGCGCCGGATACGAGGCGTGTGGCGTGGGGCTGGACGCGAGCACATCCAGCCCCACGCGGAGCGCGACTATAGCTGCCCGATCAGCGGCTGCACCTGCGATGGATAGGTGTAGCCGCTGTCCCAGGGAAACCGGGCGTCCGGATCAGGCCACACGATCTGCTGCAGGCGGACGCGGTCGCGGCCGTAGCGGCCGAAGGCGGCGCCCGGGTGCAGTTGATCGGTCGGGTCGCCGGCGACGACGACGGCGTCGTAACCGGCGATGAGGTCGCCGATGCGCTGGCCGTGGTGAAAGCGTTCGGCCTTGTCATAAACCCTGCCTGCCAGGTCGTTGAGCAGCGCCTGCGAGGTGGCGGGGTCGAGTCCGGCGATGAGCAGCTCGGGGTAGTTGTGAGCGGTCAAGCCGACGGTGTAGGCGAATGCTGAGAAGTTGTCGGGATCGCGATCGGTGGGCAGGACGAGAGTGACGGCCCAGCCCACCCTGTCGATGATCTCTGTCTGGCGGCGCAAAACGCCGTCAAAACCAGTCATGGGAAGACTCCTTCGGTCAAAGATAGGGCGACCAGGGTCGGCGCATCGCCGAAGGCGGCAACCCACCGGCGAAGTCGGCTGCAGGCCGGACTCAGGCAGCGCGCGGCGACGGCATGGGCCGCTGCCGAGATGCCATCGGCCGAGTTGGCCGGAACCAGCCAGCGAACCGCGCCACCGCACTGGCAGCCGGCGCGGCGACCCGCGCCCGGCCTCTGGCGAACGGCCGGGGTCGGGTCGCGGCCTGGCAGGCGCGGCGAGCGTCGCGCGCGGGCGGGCACGGGTACGCCTCGCCGATGCAGCGCAGGTTGGCGCAGCGGCCGGGGCGATCGGGGTCGGGTAGGTGAGCGGCGGCGACGTCGGCGGCGAGCAGCCACAGCGGGACGTCGGTGACAGTGTGGGGTACGGCCCGTCGGTGCGGCTGCGTCATCGGGGTTTGCCTTCGGGGTAGCGGTGTCGGGGTGGCCGCCACCCCGGCCAGCGGGTGTAGGGATGCCGCTGTCGGGTCCGCCGAGGTGGCGGCCGTGAGCAGTGACGCTCGACTTTCCGCTTAGATCAAGTCGCCGCCTCACCACCGACGCCGGCACGAGGCGATATTTCGGTGATCCGCGCTCTCCGCGTGATTTTCACTTGGCAGTTCCGCCTTGAGGAAACATCGTGGCGGTAGTCGGCCAGCGAGCTGTCCCTTATAGGCGCTGGTAAGGTCCGGCGGGGGGAGCGCGGTAAGTCCTTCTTCCCGCACTGCTGTCGACAGCCGCTCACCATGGTGTCGGCGTACGGGGCAGGGTGCACAGCCAGGTGCAGCTGAACGTGCACAGCGCCGCGTAGATGAACGATGAGACGAGTGGAGGCACGTCCGCCGCTTCAACCGCCCCGAGCCGACCAGCGGACTCAGCGAGACCCACAGGAACGAGTCGACGGCCGCCCTGACGTTCCGTTCCAGCGACCCGGCATCGACCGTGTGGGCATCCGCTTCTGCCGACGAGAGTGCACTCGCTGACCATCGCTGACCCTGGCTGCAGGTCGCCGAGCGACGAATGTCGACCTCAGTAGGTACGGTTGCGCTGTGATGGTGCTCGCCGATTTGCTGATCAAAACGCTCGAGCCGGTCGTCAACAAGCAGATTCGTAAGGCTGACTTCAACCGCCGGTTCGACAAAGCAGTGGGCCGTGCGGTGGACCGATTCCGTGCCCAGATGTCGACTATGGACCCTACAATCGTCTCGTTCCTCCTGCAGGACGCCCCGGTTCTTGACCTTCCTGCGGTGCGGGATGCCTTGCGAGAACTGGTTCTTCAGCCCGCCCGTGCTAGGGATCAGGCGCAGGAGGACTTTCTGGCCGTCGTCAGTCGGTTCGCTCCGACGGTGCCGCGCGACCGGCTCAACAAGTCGATCACTGTCCTGGTCCGCTGCTTACGCGACGAGCTTCAGCATCTCCCCGAGCTCCAACCGCTGTTCTCCTTGATGTACCAGCAGCAACAGACCGAGCTGCTAGCTGCGATGACGTCGCCAGCACCCAGCACAGGAACATCCCCGTCCAGTAGGCTTCCGCACCGGCATTACGAGCGTTTCGTTGGGCGCTCGACTGAGTTAGCGACCATCATGGACAAGATGCGTCCGGGCGACCGGACCTGGGTGCTGGTCATCGACGGCATCGGCGGAGTCGGCAAGACGAGCCTAGCGTTGGAGGCTGCTTACCGGCTCACGGACCAGACGGCGTCACCACTCTTCGACTCGGTGGTTTGGGTCTCGGCGAAGCGGGACACCTTGACCGCTCACGGGATCCTTAGCCGAGCGAGTGATTTCGAGACTCTCCGCGACGTTTTCGAGGTTATCGGAGCGGTCTGCGGCAGGCCGGACATTTCACACATGCCAGAGGTGCAGCAGCGGATACTCGTGCGAGATCTTCTGAGCGGCCCGCGTCGAGTGCTTCTGGTGCTCGACAACATGGAAACGGTAGACGACGAACAGCTCACTAGCTTCCTGCGAGAGCTGCCGCAACCCGCGAAGGCGATCGTTACCTCCAGGCACCGGATCGACGTCGCCTTCTCGATCCGACTGGAAGGCCTGAGCTCCAGCGAGTCAGCCGAATTGATCCAGACCGAGGCAGCCACTCGTAGGGTGAAGCTATCCGACGCCGAGGTCACCGGCCTGGCCCGCCGGAGTGGTGGCGTGCCCCTGGCTATCGTCTGGAGCCTGGGGTTGATAAGTATCGGTCACAGCACAGAGTCCGTCCTACGCCAGTTGGGCTCCGGCACCGGAGACATCGCCGAGTTCTGCTTCGCCCGCAGTGTCGAAGCGCTCGGCAACGGCGACGCGAGACGGCTGCTCGCCGCCGCCTCTCTCTTCGAGACGCCCGTCGACCGCAATCTGCTCGGGCGGGCTGCCGGCCTCGGTGAGGACCTCCTCGGCCGCGACGACGCTCTGCAGATGCTCATTCAGCTGTCGCTGATCAACCACAAGGCAGGGTTATTCGATCTACTGCCATTGACGCGGACGTACGCCCGCGAGTTCCTCGCTAAGCGCCCGGAACTTCGGCGCACCGTGGAGGACAACTGGTTCAAGGCGCTGCTGCCGATCGCGGCCGGCTACGGCGGCCCGGACCTGGTGTGGCGGGACCGGGCACAGCTACGCATCGTCGGACCTCACCTGGAAACCGCTTACGTCATGGCCCGCGAGCAGGGCCGAACGGATGCCGTCGCCGACCTCGCCATAGCACTTATCGCCTATTTCGACACCGTCGGCCGTTGGGACGACCTGCTACTCGTCGCCTCGGAGCTGGAAGACTACGGGCGGGCGGTGTCCGACGCCGAAGCAGTCGCCGACGCTGTGTGGCACCAAAACTGGGTTCACGGTCAGCGCGGCGAGCTTGACCTGGCCTGGGCCTCTCTGGACCGGGCAAGGGGCCTAGCCATCAGCCCGATGAACCGGATCAACTATCTTGTCGGTTGCTCCCAGACCAGCCGGCGGGCCGGCAGACTGGACGAAGCGAGACAGTACACCGATACGGCGATGGCGGAACTGCCATCGATCGATAACGCAATGGCAGGGGTATTCCGCGGCAACATCGCGTTCGAGCTGGGCAAGATCGCTCGTGATCGTGGCGACTGGGAAGAGGCTGACCGTTGGTTCAGCGAGGCAAGTAAAGTTTTCGACGTCGAGCGGGCGGAGAACGCGATCGCCGACGGCGAAAGATTGACCTACGACCTAGAGCGAGCCCTCGGTTTGCTTGGCAACCGCGCTGTCGTAGAGCACCGCCGGGGAAATCTCGCTGCCGCAGCGGATATGCTCGAGCGATCCCTGCGCCTCACCAGGGCGCGCGGCAGTCTGTCCAACGCCGCCACGCTGCTGGTCCGCCTCGCCTCGGTACGCATCGATCAAGGTCGCCTACAGGAAGCATACGCGTCGGCGACGGAAGCCCAGAGCCTGGCGACGCTCATGGGCATGCGGGAAGAACTGGACCTGTGCCGTCAACTAGTCGGCCTGCTTGGCGAGCCCGACCAAGCTGGACGATAGCCGGACCCGAACGACACGGAGGCGAAGCTACCGGTGGCGCCTGCCGCCCAAACGTAAGAGCGTCGCCTTGTTCTCGCCCCACTCTGAGGTATAGCCGTAGTACGGCGCCCCACCGTCGATGATGCGTTCCAGCCCGGCCGTGCCTGGTTGGGCGCCGACACACCGACACATGGCCGCCACCTCACTCGCGCCTGCCGATCGGCGTTACCTCCTGCCGCGAGGGGTCTATGTCCGGTCGTATCTGAGACCCTGCTGCTCGAACCGTTGTCGCACCTCGACTGCGTGCTCGGCGGCCACCTGCATGTCGGCGCCGGACGCCTCCAGCAGCTCCACCGTCGGTCCGCTGACGCCGGTCGGGTCCGCCATCGCCACGCCGGCCTGAATGCCGAGCAGCCGCGGGTCCCTGGTCACCTCGTGCACCGCGGCGATCGCCTCGGCGCGGGGCACGTTCCGATCAGCGCCGCTGCCGTACCGTCCGGCGACCCCGGACAGCGCGGCCAGTACCAGCCGCTGCTCCTGCGGCAGACTCCCCACCTTCACCACCGTCCGACCGTACCTGCACCTGAACCGGCACCTCGGAGGTTGCCGGCCGCGCAGGCCACCACGGCGACACCATGGGGGGCGGCCCGGCTCCTGGTGGACTCAGGTTCAGCGGCCGGACTGTCCCCACCCTCGGAAACGGTGGTCGCGGCGTCGTGGCGGTCGGCGGTGGCGGCGCGGGTAGGAGTCAAGGGCGCACTGGTAGCGCCGAACGTCGATGCGTCGGGTGCTGGTCTGCCACCGCCCGCCGGTCATCGGGCCAGGGTCACCACGACTACGGCGACGCAACCGATCAGCAGCGTGACTGCGCCGAACAGGGCATACGGCCACCATTCGCCGGAGCGCCCTTCCACCTGGCCCAGCGGCTGGGTAGGCAGATTCCAGCCGAAAGATGCGGAGACCCCTTTCGGGTGGGGCTGTCCGGTGGGGTGCGCGGTGTAGAGCTGGCCACGACCTGAGCCTCCAACGAGAGCGTTGGCTGTGCTTTGACGAGCTTGACCCGGTGAGTCGGGACGGTTCCCGTCCGCGTTTGAGGGCGGTGCGCTTCCGTGAGAACAGGCGCTGTCCCTCCCTGGGGCGTTACACCCAGGTGTGTTGATTCGGGTAAAAGCCGGGCGTCGGTCTGCCTTCTCCGCGGTGATCGCCCGAGCGACAGGGGCGGGCACCCCCCCTTGGGGGGTGGGGGAGGGGTCGGGTTTCCCGCCCCTGTCGCTACGGACGCTGGCACCGCGTCCGTCATACGGCGTGCTGCTCGCAGGCGCCGTTACGTCCGCACGATTCTGAGGTGCCGGCGGCCGGTATTGCGCGGACGGGAAGAGAGGGCACCGGCGGCGCCGGCAGCAGTCCCGGCATCACCGAACCTTCCGCCGCCGCGGCCCTGGCACGCCGTGCTGCCTGTCGGGGCGCTGACGAACCTCCCGCCGCATGGCCAACGCCGCGACTGGGCGCTTCTGCTCGGGCGTCTGGGCCGTGGGGTGGGGTCGTTACGGGCCGGGCTGGTGTTCGGCGGCATGGGGGTCGAAGTCGCCCGGCTCGGTGTCATCGCGTTCGTGTCCGTCCCATTCGATGCGCACGTCGAGCCCGTTGCCGATGAGGGCGGTTTCGATGGCGGCTTCGGCGGTGTCGAAGGCGTCGTCGCGGCTGGTGGCGGTGACCTCGATGAGGACGGGCAGGGTGAGGCGGACCTGCCAGCGGCGTGGCAGCAGCGGCAGGTCGACGGCGTCCAGAACCCGGTTGGCGGCGTCGACCTCGATGTCGTGTTCGGTGACCGCGTCGCGCAGCGCCTGCCAGACGCGGCTGCGCAACTGCGCCAGCGAATCCGTTGCCACGGTCGGCGGCTGCTGCTGCGGATCGTCCTTATGGTCGCGCAGGTAGTCATGGATCTTCGTGGTGGTGTGGGTGAGCCAGCCCAGCGGGGCGGGCTGCCCGGGGTGGAAGGCGTCCCAGGCGTGCCGCAGGACGGATTCGAGGGTCGCAGCTGGGGTGATGGTTGCCGTCGGTTCCGTCATCAGGGTTCCTCCGTTGCCTGCGCAAGAGCCCGCCCCGCTGCCCGGCGGTCCGACGGTGACGTCGTGGATGTGGCGGTCAGGCGGCCCGTCGTGTCGCCCGCCGGGTTGGCGTCGGCGCTGCCGCCGTCGGGGATCGAAACCAGGGCGGTGCCGGTGTGGATGAGGGCCTCGCAGGCGCGCCGGAGGGCGGCGGTTGCCCTGTCCTGCTGGGCGAGAGCGGCTGTGAGGGCGTCGGTGACCTGGTCGAGGCGTTCGCGCGCGGACAGCGTCGTGTCGGTGCCGCCGTTGGCATGGGCGTCGCAGAGCAGGTTCGCGGCGTCGGTCAGGGCGGTGATCTGCGCGCCGGTGGCGGCGACGGCGCCGGCTGCGGACAGCAGCGCGCACACGTGATCGGGGTGGTGGGCGCAGGCTTCGGCAAGCTGGTCCGGGTCCAGGGCGTAGCCCTGGTCCTGCAGCAGCCGGCGTAAGACGGCGAGGTGGAACTCAGTCATTGGTGGCTCCAAGGGGTCGGCTGGGTCAGGGGGTGGTGGGTTGGCCGGGGTGGGGCCAGCTGTCAAGCACGGACGGGGGGAGCCCGGCGCGCAGGGCCTGGTCGATGAGCCGGGCGAGACTGTAGGTGGGGTTGGCGGCCAGGGCGCGGTCGATGGCGACGGAGGCGAGGGCGCCTTCGCCGCGTCGCCAGGCGGCGAAGGCGAGCAGGCTGGCGGGTGCGGCGGCCAGCGGCGGGTGGGCACGTCGGGTGATGTCGGCCCACATGGCGACGTGCCGGGGCATGTCGTTGGTGGCCTGCCACGCGGCGTCCCGGATCACCGGAGTCGGCAGCAGGACGGTCAGCCACGCCAGTTCGTCGTCGGTGAGGGTTTGCTCGTCTGCGTAGCGGGCGAAGGCCGCCGCTACCGCTTTTTCGCCGGCGCGGATCAGGCCGTCACGTCCGGCCTGGGTGATGAGGGCGCGGCGGCGTGCCCTGGCCTGGGCGGTGGCGCGGGTGACGGCGACGCGGGCGGCGCCGGTGGTAGGGGCGATGCTGGCGACGAGCGCGGCCCGGTCGGGCAGGGCGTGGCAGCCGCCGACGATGGCGTGCATGGTGATGTCGCTGCGGTGGGGGTCGAAGGGCGTCCCGTCGGTGGGGCAGCAGGCGGGGTCCTGGCAGAGGTAGGAGAAGTAGCGGCCGTCGGTGACGCGCAGGGCGTCGAAGACGTCGACGCCGGAGACGGCCAGCCGCGGCAGGATGACGTCCATGGCGGGGGTGACGGTGGTGGCGGGGCCGTAGCCGACGGCGATGGCGCGGGTGGCTGCCGCGTGCCGGAGCATGCGGATCTGCGAGAGCAGATAGTCGTCAGCCCACCCGGCCACGTCGGCGGGGAGGTCGGCGCGGCTGGCGACGGCGACCCGGGTGCCGGTGAGGCCGACGATGACGAGGCTGTCCGCGGGGTGGAAGCCCAGGAGGTAGGGCACGGCGGTGAGCAGGTCGGTGGGTGAGGTGATCGGCAGGCGGGGGTGGTGCGGATTGCTCATCATGTCTCCCGTTGTCGGGTCGGGCCCCGGGCACGGCTGATCGGCCGTGCCCGGGGACGGCGCTGGAGTGCGCGGGATTGGCCGGGCACGGCGGCCGGTGGCGGTGCGGTCAGGGATCTCGGTCGGGCGGCTGGTCGACGCGGTGCGCGGCCGCCTCGCGGGCGGCGGCTCGGCGCCCGGTATCAGGCCCGGGGTGATCAGGCGTGTTCGAGGCCGGTGACGGCGGCGTCGGCGATGTGGCCGATGGCCTGCACCGGGTCCGCCACGAGGATGGTGGTGGTGTCGGTGAAGGTGTGCCCGGTCAGGTCGGCGGGGCGCAGCCACAGCACGGGGCAGCCGGCCTGGTGCAGGGTGCTGATGAGGCGTTGCGCGGGGTCGGTGTCGGGCAGGTCGCCGTCGGAGACGACGGTGAGCATCCGCAGCCGGCCGGGCTGACGTAGCTGCAGCATCTGGTCGGCGAGTTTCACCGCGTCGGTGAACGCGGTACTGCCGCCGTTTGCTTGCAGCTCGAGGACCTGCTGGGGGTGCTGGCGGGGTGGGACGAGCAGGGTGACGTCGCTGCCGAAGGCGATGGTGGCGGTGACCGCCTGGTTGTGGTGGGCGGCGTGGGCGAGGATCCACCCGGCCGATGACATCGGTGCCGCCCACGGGTGCATGGAGAAGGAGGCATCGACGATGACGCCCAGGTGCAGGGTCGGTTTCGGCGGTGGCAGCGGGGCGCGGCGGGCCCATGGTGTGGCGGTGGGGATGGCGCCGGCGGCGATCTGTGCCCTCGCGGTGATGGCGTGGCGGGTGCGCAGCCGGCCCGGCGGCACCGGGCTGGGGCGGGTGTCGGGTTCGCGGTGGTGGGTGCGGGCGCGGCGCAGTCGGGCGGCGAGATGCCGGGCGGCGGCCCGCTCGCCGTCACTGGCGTCGCGGCGGGTCCACGACGTGGGCGCGGAGAACCGGGCGGTGAGCTGCTGGTCGCGGTATTGGGCGGGGGTGAGGCCGGCGGTGTGGGCGAGATAGTCGGCGAGGGCTTGGGCGAGCAGGCCCGCGAACACGCCCGCGTCCGCGGCAGGGCGCTGCGGTTGCCGGTGCGGGTCGATGCCGAGGATCCGGCACCACCGCCACGCCAGGTCGATCATGGTGTCGGCGTCGGTGTCATCGGTGGTGTGGGCTTGCCGCCAGAGGTCGCGCAGCTGCAGCAGCCGTTTGCGGCCGAGAACGGTGGTGACGGCGGCGCGGATCCCCTTGGTGTCCTTGGCGGTGAGGATGCGCGCGTCGACCCGGGCCAGGAGCAGCCCTGCGAGGTGCGCGGCGTGCCAGGGGTCGTCGACGGCGGCGTCGTCGGGGCTGATCAGGGTGGTGACGGTGTGTCGCAGCCACCTGCGGTCACCACGGCGTCTGGTGCGTTGCCGGTATTCGATGCGGGACTCTTCGAGGAGTTCGGCGGCGGCGGCGACGACGGGCGGGGTGCCGGGCGGGGTGCGCCAGCGGCTGTGGGCGGCGTGGGCGGCCTCGTGCACGAGCAGCCCGTAGGCGGTCGGGACGAGCCGTTTGTGGCTGGCGCGGCGGGGGTTCGCGACATCGGGGGCACCGATGTAGGTGGCGTCGACCTCGATGCGGCCGGCGTCGGGGTAGCAGCAGGCAGGTGCGCCGCCGCCGGCGCCGGGGGCGACGGTCACGGTCAGGTCGGTGCGGTCGGTCAGGACCGGGATGTGCCGTGTCCAGGCGTCGCTCCACACCTGCCAGTCCGGGTCGGCGGCGGCGGGCGCTGCCGGGCCAGGCTGCAGGTGACTGCGAGGGTGAGGCATCAGGGGTTCTCCTTTCAGGGAGGGGGTCAGCGCTGTTCGCCGAGGGTCAGCGCGGTGATCTCGGTGCCGTACTGCCGCCGCAGCGCGGCGAGGACCTGCTCCCGGTCCTCCTCAGGTGCGCGGCCGGCGAGGTTGGCGACCGCCGCCGCGAGGCCGAGAGTTTTGCGGACGCGGGCGAAGCCGAGCAGCTCGCGTAGTTGCGGTGCCCAGCTGACCCGCCCGGCGGCCAGGTCACCGTTGAGGGCGACGGCGGCGGCCACGGCCGGGTTGGGGACGCCGAGGTGGCGGGCGAGGTCCCAGTCGGTGGTGACCTCGATGTGCACGTCGAACCGGGAGGCGAGCGCTTCGGTGAGGATGGCGCCGTGCACGCCCGGGTTGTGGCCGGCGATGACGTAGAAGCCGTCGGCGGCGTCGACGCGTTCGTTGCGGTAGCCGGGGATGGTGATGACCCGCCGTCCGTCCATGGCGGGGTAGAGCACGGCGAGGACCTTCGGGGGGATGAGGGTGGCGTCGTCGACCAGCAACGCCCGGCCCTCGCGCATAGCCGTCACGAGGGGTCCGTAGACGAACTCGAAGCCGCCGTCGGGCATGGGGATGAAGTTGCCGAGGAAGTCCTCCACGACGGTGTCGCCGGTCCCGGCGACGGTGAGCAGGTCAGGGAAGGCGGCCTCGACCAGGGCGGTCTTGCCGGTGCCGGGCGGGCCGTAGAGCAGCACCGGTATACGCTTTTCGCGTAGCCGGCGCAGTACGTCCACATCGGTTGCCCCCGCGAGCTTGCGCGGGAAATACAGGTCCCCGTTGGGGCGTGTGACCGGCTGCCGCCGACCCGCCCCGCGACGTCCTTGGCGGGGTGTACGCGGGGCGGGCGGTGGCAAAGTCCCGGCGGCGTCGACACCGGCCTGCGTGATCTGGAACCGGTGCGGGCCCGTGGTGTGGGTGGCGTATCCGGCGGCGGCCATCTTCTTGAGTGCTTCGAACACCGCCCCGGTAGAGGGGGCGGCAATCGCGGTGGTGAGTTCTCCGACCTTGAACACCTGATCGGGGTGCGCGGCGAGGTGAGCGGCGACCTGGCGGTAGAGGTAGCCGGGCCGGCGGCCGCCGCCCGAATCCGGGGTGGGGGATGGGTGGTTGCTGCCGTCGGGTGGGGTTGCAGGGTCCATGCGAGGCCTCCTGTCGTAGGGGGTTGGGCCCGCGCACCCCGTCTCCGGTGCGCGGGGGAGTTGGTGCGGTGTCCGCGCGGTGCAGAGACGGGCGGTGGACGGGGCCTGATCCCGTGGCAGGGACGGCCAGCGACCGTTCGTGAGCTGCTGTAGGCGCAGCCCGGAGGGCTGCCGGATCGGCGGTGTCGCCGCCAGCGGTGGTGGGCGACGACAAGGAACGCACCGAACCCGGCATCGATCAAGTCGAGCCGCGGCGGCGCGCGGCCGTGGGGTTAGCGGCGGCGGACGGTGACCTCGCCGCGGGGTCGGCGGGAGATCTGCACGGTCAGCCCGAACACGCTGCCGTCGGACAACTCCAGCCACACGCCCCGGTCGAGGGTCAGCACCCCGGCGTCGCGGTAGACGCGGGCGGAGGTGATGGTGACCGGGGTGCCGTCGTCGTGGGTGAGCTGGGGCAGGTCGGCGTCGTCGCAGAGCTGGTCCAGGTCGTCGGTGCTGAGCAGGTGCCGCACCAGGGTTTGCAGGATCTCCTCGTGGGCGTACTCGCCGAACTCGTCGTCGGTGTCATCGCGCATGGTGCTGCTCCTCAACAGTGGTAGGCGGTTGTGACGCAGGGGGCGGGTCAGGTGGCAGGCGTCGGCGGCTGCCCGGGCGGGTCGGGAAGGTCACCGACGATTCGGTCGCAGTCGTAGGGGTGCACCGCGATCCAGGTCCACGAGCGACCCATGACCACATAGCGGCCCTGGGTGTCCGGGGCGATCCGCTCGACCGCGTCCGGATCGCCGTAGGCGACGGTCTGGTCGACGTGGATGACATCCCCGTCGAAACGCATCCGCGCGAGGGCCTCATCGACCATGCGGTCCTGGGCGGCGCCGCTGACGCCGCGGACGGCGAGATCACGCCGGTAGCGGTCGCGGGCGGCCTGCTGGTCGGCGACGATCGCCTCGGCCACACCGCGGGTGCAGGTGAACACCGCCCACCCGTTCCAGGCGTCCACCAACGTTCCGACGAACCCGACCGGAACCCGCAGCTGCCCGTCGTCGCCGGGCGCCCACGCCCAGTCCCCGGCGAACACCCCGGGCCCGCCGAGGCGCACCTGGTCCGGGTGCAGGTGGGACAGGTCGCGGTCATCGCCGCCCGGATGCAGGGCCGTGCGGCACTGGCGGGCGACCTCGTCGGTAACCGCGGTGTCGAAGCCGTCGCCCCACGCCCACCGCGCCTGGTCGCAGCGATCCGCCGGAAGCCTCTGCCAGGGCGGCGCCCCGTCCGGTGAGGCCTCGGCATACCGGGCGCGGCCCGCAGCGTCGTCGTACCGGTCAGCGGCGGGAAGAGCGTCGACAACCGCGGGGTCGCCGTCGTCGAGCGCGGCCAGGATTGCTCGCGCGGCCGCTCGGACGTCGCCGTGGGCGCGGCCGCCGATGGCGTCCTGCGCCCACCACTGCGCCGCAGCTCGTCCGGCGGCGGCGCCGGCGTCGCGCAGCGCGTCGAGCACCTGCCCCCAGCCCTCGTCTGTGGTGTCGGTGGGCGCGATGCGGCGGATGCGGTCGCCGGTGTCGAGGACCATCGACAGCCGCGAGCCGCTGTCCCACTCGACGTCGACGACCCGCAGGTGCGGAATGTAGCCGCGGACGGTGCCCTCGTCGCCGGGGCGCAGCAGGGTGTACGGGTCGTTGGTGTGCTCGAGCACGACGCGCTCGCCCGGTTGGTATGTCACCGCGCCGTCCGTTCTGCCGAGCCGCTACCGCAGCTGAATTTCGTGAGGGGTGGTGAGGGCTGGATGGCGGGGATGGGGGTGGGACAGTTCACGGCGAACCTCCGTGCTCAGTGGGGAAGGGAATGTGGCGCCGTCGGCGCCGGCCGGCTGCCGCCAGCCCCGTGGGGTGGCCGGCGCGGCAGCGTGGGCGGGTCAGGGGTGCCGGTGGGTCAGGTGACGATGCGGCGGGCGGCGGCGAGTTGGCCGCGCCAGGCAGAGAGCCGGCTGATCTTGACGACGTCGCCGGTGTGCGGGGCCTGCACCAGTAGCCCTTGTCCGAGGTACATGCCGACGTGGCCGGGCCGGGCGGCGGTGCCGCGGCTGCCGGGGATGAACAGCAGATCCCCGGGCCGCAGCTGGTCCATGTCGGCGACCGGCTTGCCGGCGTGGACCTGCTCGCCGGTGGTGCGGGGCAGGGGGATACCGGCGGCCTGGTAGGCCTGCTGCAGCAGTGACGAGCAGTCGCACTGGTGGGCGGGGATGCCGGAATGCGCGGCGGTGCAGTCCCCGCCGAAGGTGTAGGGGCTGCCGCGCTGGGCGAGGGCCCAACCGATTGCGGTGACGACCGGCGGCGGGGTGCCCGGCGGCAGGGTGAAGCCTGGCGGTAGCGGTACCTGATCGCCGCCGAACTGGCCGTCTCCACCGTCGATCAGGCACAGCGGGTTGCTCAACGCCTGCTCCAGATCCCCGGAGACCGGCCCGGTCGAAGAACTGCCGGCCAGGACCCGGACCAGGGCGATCGCGTCGTCTTCCCATTGGGCGTAGGCGCCGGGAAACGCGGAGCGTTGCACGGCCTGGGCGACGTCGGCCAGCGGCATGGCCTGCCACCCGTCGACCGCGAGCAGCGCGTCATAGAACCTTCCGGCGGCGTACTGCGGGTCCTGCAGCTGTGCCGGGGTGCCCCAGCCTTGGGAAGGGCGTTGCTGGAACAGCCCGATCGAGTCACGGTCCCCGCCGGGCAAGTTGACCAGAGACGACTCCTGCATCGCCGTGGCGAGGGCGACGACCCAGCCGCGCGGCGGGACCTGCCGCTGCGCGCCGACGGCGACGATGGTGGCGGCGTTGGCCATCTGCTCACGGCTCCATCCCTGGCTGCCGGTGTATCCGCCGGGCGGTGGTGTCGGGTTGACCGACGGCAGGTGGGGTGACCCGTCGGGGCCGACAGCGCGGTAGCAGCCGCCGGTGGTGCTGCCCCCACCGGTGACCAGGGCCCCTGCCGCGGCGGCGCACATGACCAGCAGGGCCACCACCGCGGCGGCGACGCCGGCCAGCGCCCGGCCGCTCATCGCGACACCGCCAATTCGGCGGTCGGGCTGTGGGTGTCGAGGTGGTAGCGGGCGACGGGTTCACCGTCGTCGGTGTGCACGCTGACCCGGTCGGCGGTGGGCTCGATGAGGTAGATCCAGAGCCCGTCGAGGTGCGCGGCCTGGGACAGCGGGAACACGGCGACCGGCTCGGGCTCCTCGACCACGCCGTCGGCGGTGGTGCTGGCCAGGGTCACGCCGACGCCGCAGACGGGATATTGCCCGGCGGGCCCGTGTGTGGGGGCGGCGGTGATGGTGGGGTCGAGGTAGGCCCAGTCGTGGGCGAGGACCGTGGTGATCAGCGCCGCGGTGTCGTGGCGGGCCTGGCTGGCCCAGATCGTGGCGAGCGCGGGGATCACGGCGGCCGGGTGACCGTTGAAGAGCACGAACCGGGCGTGGACCAGGTGCGGCCGGTGGATGTCGGCGGTGCCGATGTAGCAACTCACGAGAAGCCTCTTTTCGACAGCGGGGGGCCTGGGGCATCGGGCTGGGGTGGCGTGGTGGGCACGGCGAAGGCCACGCGGATGTGCAGGGCCGCGTGGCCTTCGGACCGTGCTGGTCGGTGCTGCGCTGCGAGGGGGAGGCGGTCAGGTGGGCGGCTGCGGCCAGCGGGTCACGCATTCCACGCTGGTCGCCTCGGTCAGGGCGGTCAGGTAGTCCAGCCAGCCGGTGAGCCAGCGGGCGGGCAGGCTCGGGTCGAACTGCCGGGCGGTCACGTCGACCACAAGGCCGCCCGCCGGATCCGGATCCGCGTTGGGGTCGGCGACGAGGACCGTGCGGTGGACGAAGCCGATGAGGGCGCCCTTCCGGTTGATCCAGCCGGCCACCTGGATCACCTGCGCGGGATATCCCCGCTGCCGCAGCCGCCCGGCGGTGGCAGGGGCCCAGGTGAGGCAGTCCCCGTCGACCGGTGACGGCGGAACCGCAAGCGCGGCGACGGCCGCGTCGAGGCCGCGTGCGGTGATCTTCGGGCGCAGGCGGTCCATCGCCCGGCGGGCCCGCGCGTCCGGGTCGCTGATGCGGGCCATTCCGTGCTCGGCCGCTTCCCGGCCGGAGCCGAACAGGGGCACGGGGCATACGTAGTCACGGGTCGCCGCGACCTCGTCCGGGCTCATGTCCTTCAGCCCGGCCAGGCGCAGGGCGAGCAGGTGGTCCGTGTCGTGACAGCCGGCCCAGCCCGCGCACACCCGCCCGTCCGCCTGGTGGCAGAGGAACAAACCGTGCGGCTGCAGGGCAGTCGGCGCGTCATACGCGGGCAGCTTGGCGTACTCGCGGGCATCCCAGACGCCGGAGGGAACATCGCGGCGGTAGGGGCACGTCCCACACGGGGACGACGCCGGTCCGCGAACGCCGGCATGCTGGCCGCTCACTGGATGCGTCCCTTCGGCTGGGCGGGCCAGGCCGCGGGTTTGGCGCGCCAGCCGAAGATCGGGTCGCTGGTCTCCACCGATCCGCAGCGGGTGCAGCGGGTGTAGGTGTCCTCGCCGTAGCCGGCCATCGACGGAACCTCGTCCTGGACGACCTCGTCGACGGCACCACAGACCCGGCAGCGCATCGACGCCCCGTCCGGACCCCAGCTGCTGAAGATCGGCTCCTCGTCAGATGCGGGCCGGGACGCGGCGCTGGTGGCTGGCGCGCCAGCGGGCGGGCTCGTGGCGGTGTGGCGGAGGGTCGCGGCAAGGAGAGCGGCCAGGCCCTGCCATGTCGCGGGGGCGCTGTCGGGGACAGGGTGATCGGTGGTGGTCAGCAGCGGCTGGTCCTCGCCGCGGGCCTGGGTGACCTGGTAGAGGCGGCCGTCGGTGTCGACCGCCTCGACGCGGCGGACCAGCGAGGTGTCCCCACCGGGATCGGTGTAGAGGGCCGCCCACGCGTGGAGCCGGGCGTCGGGCGTGCTGCGGCGGATCAGCGTGACGATCGCCTCGAGTGTCGCCCGGTACCCGAGGGCCGCGCCGAGGGATTGGTCGAGGTCGGCGGCGAGGCGGTGCAGCACGTCAGGCAGCGCAGCGGAGTCGGTGTGCCGATGGTCGGGGTGCAGCGGAAACTCGATGCTGCGCATGCTGCGTCGGTGCACGGGCCCGGTGGAGTCGACGGTCTGGTCGTGGATGAGTAGCAGGGTGGGCGCGTTACCCCAGCCGGTGAGGTCGGCTTCGGCGTGCGCGGCCAGCAGGCACTCGGACAGGGCATGGATAGCGGTGAAGGACAACATGTCATCTCCTCGAAGGTGCCGGCGCGCCAACGGGAAGGACCCCGCAGCCGGTGGCTGCGGGGTCCTTGGCGGGGCATGGTGTCGGCGCAGGGCTGGTGGATGTCGTCAGTGGTGGTGGCGGTCGCGGCTACGTCCGCCGCTGTGCGGTGTGGCGAACGGGTCGTGGCCCTGCACCCCGCTGCCGTCGCGTTTGGCGTGGTACATGGCCTGGTCGGCGTCAGCGAGGACCTGCCGGGGGCTCATGCCGAGCCGGGCGATGCTGTAGCCGACGGAGGCGCGGACGCTGACTTCGCCGGTGTCGAGGCGGATGGGGGCGCCGCCGATGGCGTGGCAGGCGGCGCGGGCGGCGTCGGCCACGTCGTCCCGGTCGCCGTCGACGAGCAGCGCGAACTCGTCGCCGGAGAGGCGGGCGGCGAGCTGCACGGGGGCGTCGAGGCCGGCGAGGAGCCGCCCGACCTGGGCGAGCAGGACGTTGCCGGTGTCGTGGCCGAAGGTGTCGTTGACGGTCTTGAACCGGTCGAGGTCGAGCAGCACCAGCCCGCACGGGGCGTCGTCGGTGAGGGCGGCGCGTAGGCGGGTGAGCAGGAGCCGCCGGTTGGGCAGGCTGGTGACGTCGTCGTGGGTGGCGTCGTAGCGGGCCGCTTCGAGGGCTTGCTGTTGGCGCCAGAGCAGGGCGCCGGCGAGGGCGAGACCGGCGAGGATCCCGCCGACAGTGGTGACGATCGCTTGCAGGATGGGAGACACTTCGGTCTGCTCCTTTGCACGAAGGAGCACCGGGGGCGGGCGTGAGGCCGGAAACTTCGACGCCCGCCCTCGGGCTACCTGACAGGTGGGGCTACCGACCGTTGCCGGCGGCGGGGGCGAGTTGGAAGGTGGCCGGGCGGTCGACGGTCTGCACCGCCTTGCCGTCGGCGACGAGCTTGGTGACCGCGTTGGCGACCGCGCCCGCGCTGGCCTTGGCCGCACCGCTGCCGTCGTTGCCAGCGTCGATGAGCTTCGCGAGCTCACCGGTCTTGTACTCCCGGTCGGGGTGCGCCTCGAGGATGTCCAGCACCGCCCCGCGCAGGGAACCGCCGGTCCGGCGGGCCTTCGCCGGGCGGGCCTCGTCCTGCGCCGTGTCCACGGCTTCGGAACCGTGCCGCTCGTCCTCAGGCCTCGTCCCTGCTGGCGATTCCTCCGCCCGAGGGGTGCCGGCGGTCGCGGTCGTGGTCGGGGCTTGCGGGGCCGCCGATCCGTCGGCGCCGCGGTCTGCCGGCTCGTCGCACTGTGCCGGGTCATCGGCTTCGACGGACGGGCCGTCGCCGTCCTGGGGGTGCTCCTCCTTGGCGGGCGGCTCACTGGCCGGATCGGGGGTGGCCGGCGGGGGCTGGGGTTGCCCGCTGTCGGGGCGGGATGGGGAGGTGGTGGCGGTGGCGGTGGCGGTGCGGCCGGCGTCGGTCAGCCGCCACAGGGTGCGGCCGTCGCCGGTGCGGAACCGTTCGGCCTGGCCGGACTCTTCCCACGCGCGCAGCTTCGGGGTGGTGGTGGAGTAGCCGATTCCGGCGTGCTCGGCGATGGCGGCGGCGGTGGCCTCGCCGAGTTCGGCGAGCGCGGCCAGCACCCTGATCGTGCTGTGCGCCGCAGCGGTTGCTTGCGGAGTGTCGGTCATGAGCGTTGTCCTTTCGGGTCGGAGTGGGTGCGGGAGTGCCGGTCCGTGCACTGATCCACGCTTCGATGGCGGCAGTGATCAAGTGCGTGGACCGGATCTCGGGACAACCAGGTGGCACGGACAGGGGCCGTGGACGGCGACGGGCACGGGCGGCCCGGGTGCCCATCAGGCGGAACGGGTGGAAGAGGAACAGGGCGGCCTGCGATGGGCCGAGCGGGAATGGGCGCCCCATGCCCGGGGAACCCGGCGTGGTAATCGCCCGACACCTTGCGTACGGGGTCGCTGAGGGCGCGCGGGCGACACAGCAGCAGCCCGACCTGGCGCAGCGCTGGTAGCGGCTCGGGTGTGTCCGGACGCTGCGCATCGCAGCCTCTGCTGCCGCCGATCCGGCTCGACTGGCTTTGCTCGCGGACCCGGCCGGGCGGGGCGCCTGAGCACCCTCGGGTGCAGGGATCACGGCGCGCCCGCCCGCCGGCTCTTGTGAGGGGCTACTACAGGGTGACCGCGAGCAGCCGCTGGTCCGGCTCGAGGGTGTCGAGGTGGCGCAGGGC
This sequence comes from Micromonospora sp. NPDC005305, assembly GCF_040607315.1. Classification (NCBI taxonomy): domain Bacteria; kingdom Bacillati; phylum Actinomycetota; class Actinomycetes; order Micromonosporales; family Micromonosporaceae; genus Micromonospora; species Micromonospora sp. NPDC005305. The sequence goes on from NZ_JBEXGL010000010.1 coordinate 222,808, forward strand.
CTGCTCGAGGTAGGTCACCCGGTGGGTGAGGGCGTCGCTGGCGGGGGCGAGTTTGCGGCCGTCGGCGGTGAGCATGGCGTCGCCGGCGACGGCGCTGCTGGCGGTGTAGTGCTGGTAGGCCATCGGGCCTGCCTGGTACATCTCCAACTCACCCACGCCGGGCTGCCCCGGGCCGGGGGTGGCGGCGGCGTGCATCCGCATCGCGTTGACGCGGGGTTGGGCGTGGAAGTCCGCGATCGCGGTGTCGAAGGGGTACCTGTCGGGGTCGGTGAGGTGGCGGGTTTCGAAAACCGGCCAGGGGGTGGCCGGGCGGGTGCCGTGCACGACCTGCTGCCAGATCTGGTAGCGGATCCCGGCTCCGACGGCGGCGGCGCGGCGCATGCCCTGCAGGTGGAGCAGCCGCACCGGTCCGCCCGCGCACGAGGCGGGGCGGTCCTTGCGCAGGCCGATCATCTGCTGACGCTGCCACAGTCGCAGCTGCGGCCTGGCCCAGAACAAGGGCGTGAGGGTGCCGGTGACACCGAAGTGCCGGTCGAGGTGATGCGCGGTGAGCGCCTCGGCGGGCAACTCGTCGGGCAGGCACACGATCATCGTGGTGATGGTCGGCGCCGGCGTGACCGTGGGGCGCGGGACGGTAGCGGCGGCCCGGGCGGGAGCGGGCCGCGGCGTGGGAGCCGTGGTGGCCCTGTCGGGGGACGGCCTGGGCGGGAAGGTGGGCACGCGGCTGCCATGCCGGGTCAGCGCGGTGCCGTTGACGATGTCGGCCAAGGTGAGGTTCCTCCTTCGGGTGGGCGCGCTTAGGCGCGCAGGGGTGACCGGCCCACCGGGTACGTGGGTCAGGTCAGGGAAAGACGGGATTCGGTGGTGCGGGTGGTGGGTGCGACCGTCAGGGGTCGCCGCGCGGTGGGCGTGCCGACCGGCCGAAGCGGGTGGGCGTGGCGCACCGGGTGGGGTGCGGCGAGGGATCCCTGAGGTGGGACCGAACCGGGTGGAGCGATATGTGGGGTGTGGTGTTGCCGAGAACGGTAGCGGCCGGCTCTCACAGCGCCTCCCGACCGGAAATCCGCGATGCAGGGCTTTGACCTGCACTGTGAGCGGTCAACAGGGCTTGGCGGGCGGGTCGGGGAGGTTGGTGCCGTGAGCACAGACGCACTCACAGGTGATCTTGTTGTCTGACAGACACGGATCGTGGTGCGGCGTGCCCGGGCTGCTGACCTGCGGTGTGAGCGACTGAGAGCGTCAGGAGCGCGGTGTCAGTAGGTGTCGGGGTCGGTGAAGCGGTGGGGATTGGTGGCCGTGTTGTGGGGGCCGTGGTCGGAGGGCAGCTCGTGCAGCCACCGGCGCAGGCCGGGGTCGGTGCTCAGCGTCCAGGCGGCGCCGGCGGGGTGCTCGTCGTGTAGGCCGGTGGCCACGGGCATGGCGGTGGGCACGCCGGCGAGGGCGTCGAGCAGGTTGGCCTCGCGGCGCCGGTTCGGTACGCGCAGCAGGACGGGGTAGCGGGGGCCGAACTCGGCGAGGCGTTCGTAGGCGCGCAGCTTGCGCAGCACTGTGGCGAGGGGTTCGGTGCCGTTGTCGTGTTCGAGGAAGAACCCGACGGTCCGGCCGGCGGCGGTCCAGATGCCGTGGCCGTCGGGGCGGATCTCGGCGAAGGCGTACGCGGCGGTGGCGTGCTGCTCGGACCACCAGCGCAGCAGGCGGGCGTGCGGGTCGGTGCGGGTGTAGGCGTGCAGGTCGACGAAGAGCTGGTTGGTGCCGAGCAGGTGCCGCAGGCGGGGGCTGCCGATGATGCGTTCGGTGCGTTCGATGCTGCTGCGCGGCGGTCGGGCATCCGGGCGCTGCGGGTCGGTGTAGGTGGTGGGGTGCACGAGCATGCCGAGCGGGCCGAGGGTGTAAAGGTGCTGGCTGGCGCCGGTGGTGACGTCAACGAACCGGTGCACGGCGTCGATGCGGTGCAGGGTGGCCAGGCGCAGCCGAGCCGAGCGCTGCGAGGGGAACAGCGCCTGGGTGATCTGGCCGGTGGACAGCACGTAGTGCTCGGCGAGCCACGCGAGGAGCTGACGGTCGCGCAGGGTCAGCCGACGCAGCTGCGACAGCCGGTGAGCCTTGCTGGACGGAGAGCGGGGCGACGACGGACGGGACGCGGAGCGGGAGGATTCGCTGGACATCAGGGATCTCCTCAGGGAGTAGAAGGAAGGGGTTCCCTCCCGTGGGGAGGGAGTCTGGAACTTTCGCCGCCGGTCAAGGAGGCTGGTCACGGGCGGTTTGCTGCGCGGACAGCCGCATTCGGGCGCCTGTCAGCGGGGCGCGGTGGTGAGACGTGGTGAAGGCGCGGTGAAGCCGCGGCGGAAGACGTCACGGAACCCGGTAATCCGCCACGACAGCGCCATCTGGTTCGGACGGTCTTCAGATGGCCCCACCCGGACGGCCAAAACTGGCCCTACCAACAAGCGGCCAGCACCCGCCGCAACGTGACGTTCCGTCACGTCAATCCGGTGACCCCCTGGCAGGTTGAATAGGCCATCGCGCGGAAAGCGGCAGGTGCGGATACGAGGCGCTGGTTTCAACACAGGTGGAGGGGGCCGCTGCTGAGGTTCGGTCTGGTCGGCCGCGATGTGCCCTTGGCTGCCCCTGGTGCGGCGTACCGCGCCTTGATGACCGACCTGGCCGGCAGCGATGAGGTGCTCGGCGCGGTCATCACGACGCACAAGGTGGCCGTACTGCGCGAGGCTGGCGACCTGGTCGACTGGCCGCCTACGGGGAGATCCAAATGGCCGTTGACACTCGACCCGTTGGCGGCCGAGTGCGGAGAGGTCAACGCGTTACGTCGTGAGGCGGGCAGGCTGGCCGGCTTCGCCCGTGACCCGATCTCGATCGGGCGAGTCGTCGACGAAATCTGGCCCGATGGAGAACACGTCGTATGTCTGGGAGCCGGCGGTAGCGCGATCGCGCTCGGCCGTCATCTGCTTGCCCGTCCCGTGCCGCCGGCCCGCCTGGTGTTCACCGACCGGAGCGGTGCGGCCGGCCGCCATCTGCAGGCCGTGCTCGGTCCGTGGGCCGAGTCCCGGCGAGTGCGCCTCGAGGTGCATCTCGGTGCAGGGCCGTGGGATCACCTCGTCGCGTCCGGTCCGCCCGCAACGCTCGTCGTCAACGCCACCGGACTCGGCAAGGACCGTCCTGGTAACCCCCTGTCGCCAGTCGTCGAGTTCCCGCCCGCTGCCCTGGTGTGGGACCTGAACTACCGGGGTGACCTGGCCATGCTGCGGCAAGCCCGCGCTCAAGATGGGTTGGTCGTACACGACGGTTGGCAACTGTTCTGCCACGGTTGGGCCGCCGTGCTCGGCCCAATCCTCGATCTGCCGAACGAAATGGACACGGCCGCCCGGTTCGCCGTGCTCGCAGCACCCCTACGTGCGCGGCCTGAAGCTTGCCGCTGATCAGCCACCGGATATGCCCCGCCGAAGTCCAGAACTTGGTCACACCCGCTCATCGGCATGCCCGGCCGCCAGCCAGCCCGACACGTCTCGAGGCCGGCGGCGAGCGGATCGCGGCAGTTGCGGGCGTTTCTGGTGACCGCTTGTAAGCGGCTTCGACGTGAAGGTCAGCTCAGGCGTTCACCGCGGCGGCGCTACCGCGTACAGAAGCTGTAAGCCGCCGGCAGGGTGTTACACCGAGGCGAAGCGCTTCACCTATCGGCCTTTCGAGTGCCTTTCGAGTGACACGGGGCGATACCATCCGCGGGCGAGACGAGCGCGAGACTTACGCGTCGTCTTACAGGCCCCTATGGAGGTACCGACGATGGTCTTGCCGCGCGTTCCGCTCCTCATCACGGCCAGCAGCGCTATCGCCGGTGGAGGCGGGTTGGTGGCGGGCGCCGTCGGCGGTGTTCAGATCAAGCGGGCCGAAACGCAAAAACGGCATCACAGGGCAACCTACGAGGATCGCCACAACGCTCACCTTTCGGAACGCGGCCGGACGAACGCGGAACTTCAGTCGTTCGGTCGGACGCACGAACGAGTACATCGTGACGTCGTCTTGCGGATGCGAGACATCCTCGAACGCAATGGCAAGCAGGTGCTGGTGCGTGAGCACCTCATCCTCGACGGAGTCGACTTCTCCACTGCCCTTCAGGTCGTAGCGTTGGCGAAGCTTGATCTGGATGTCGAGGGTTGGGCCCAAGGCGTCATCCGCTCAGCCGTAGCCGGCGGCGCGACGTGGGCGGCCCTCCATGATGGCGTGAAACAGTTCGCGAACGCCAGCACGGGGACACCGCTCTCGGCACTCCGCGGAATAGCGGCGGAGCGTGCAAGGCTTGCGTACCTCGGCGGCGGAAGTCTCGCTTCGGGCGGCGGCGGAATGGCGCTCGGAGCTACGGTCCAGAAAGTCGCAGTCGCAGGCCCGGTCCTCCTCGTCGCGGGCCTCACAACGATGATGCAAGGGACCAAGGCACGAACTGAGGCCGACGAGTACCGGACAGCAGTCGGCATCGCCATCGCGCAACTCGACGCTCGCGACGAACTCTTCGGTGGGGTGAGGAAACGAGCCCAGGAAAAGCACGACGTCGTAACTCGGCTGGCTGCAAAGGCAACGAGAGCCCTCGACCAGCTCGGACCCGAACGTCTCGACATGGCCGTTCACGGTGAGCGCCTCCAGACGGCTCTGATCCTGGTCAAGTCGGTGCAAGAGGTAGCCGCCGCACCCGTCGCTGACGAAGACAGCAACCTCGACCCGAACACCGAGAAACTCATCTTCAAGTACCGCAACGCGCGCAAGGAGACAGCGGATGCCTGATCAAAAGGACGTGCTCGAAGGCACCCCCATACCTGCGAAGAAAGCCGATCTACGGGTCGGTGCGGCAGACGCGTTCAACGCACTCAACCTGATCGTCGGTGTTGTCCGCGATTCGATCCAGGTCCACGAAACGGAGAGCACGAAACGCGAGAAGCTCCGGGCGTACCGAGAGACTGAGATCGCGCGGATCAAGGCCTCTGAGACGGCTCTGCGGGACTACTTCGACCGCATCTTTGAAGAGCGGCGCGAGAATCACAATCGACTGTTCGCCAGCCTTGACCGGGCCCTGGAATCCGGCGACGTCGCAGCGATCCAGAGCGTTGTCGGCGGAATCGTCGAAGTGGCACGCACATCACCGCTCGCCGATATCGGCAACCTCGGCGATCTGAGGCGCGCCATGGACGATCCCAACACCGTGTTCGAGTTGTAGCGCGATTGGGCTCGCACTCCGAACGCCCGCTCATCGGCATGTGGAGGTGTGTCCGCGACAATGGCGACGGGGCAGCAAGCTAACGAGCGCTGTAACCGAGTGTCATTGAAGTCGGCGTCGGGTTGCCTTCAGGGCGGGCCGCTTTCAAGCCGTCCAGGTGGGCCGGCTGGGACCAACAGAATCAGCCGGCCCGCCTGGTAGGGCTGCCAGGGGACGTGGTTAGGAGTTGCCGGTCTTGCCGCTGCCCCGCTTGGCGGTGTCGCCGTTTCTGCGGCTGGCCGTGCTGGTGCTGGCGTCGGCCTGCTCGGGACGGGAGTACCGGTCGACGAGGGTGTCGATGGCGCTGGCGTCCTGTGGTGTGGTCGCCGCGGCGGCGGCCTGTCGGATCGCGGTGGCCTCCCCGGCGACCGGCTTGGGTGGGCGGGTTTTCATGGTGAACGCTGGTGTCTGCCGTCCGTCGGCGACGAGGCGGGTGGCGGCGGTGTAGGCGTCGAGGTGGGTCAGGTCGTGCTCGTCGAGTTCGGGCAGGGTGTGCCGGGCTAGGACGCGGGCGTCCTCGGGCGCGCAGGAGAAGTAGATCTTGTTGCGGGCGTTCGCCGACGCAGCCGCGAGGAGGTCTCTAGGGAACTGGGCGAGGTCCTGGTGGGCCAGGACGAGAGACAGCCTGTACTTGCGGGCTTCGGCGAGCATCGTGTCCAGGCTGTTGGCCAGGGTCAGGAAATTCTGCGCCTCGTCGATTATCAGAGTGGCGTCGCGCCGCTTGTCAGGGTCGATCTTGGCGCGGGCGGTGGCGGCCTGCCACACCTGCGCCAGGACCAGGGAGCCGAGGAGCTTGCTGGTGTCCTCTCCCAGCTGCCCTTTAGGGATGCGGACGAGCAGCGCCCCGCCGTCGAGGACCTTGCCCATGTCGAAGCTGGATTTCGGGTAGCGCATGGTGCGTTTGACGAAGTCGCGGAGCAGGAACGCGCGTAGGCGGGCGAGGACCGGGCCGATGACCTGGGAGCGTAGGGCGGGGTTGAGTTCGTCGTACCACTGCCAGAACCCGGACAGGCCGGCCGGGTCGTCGAGGTTGACCGTCATCGCCGACCGGAACTGCTTGCTGTTGAGCAGGGGTGGGATGTGTTGGAGGGTGACGTTGGCGTGGCGCAGCAGGGTCAGGCAGGCGACCCGCATGACGTCGTCCATCCGGGGTCCCCACGCTTTGGCGAAGATGTTCCCGAAGATCGACACGAGGTTGTCGACGACGAGGTCGGGGTCGTCGCCGGACAGCGGGTTGAGGGTGGGTGGGTTGGGCTGGTCGGGGTCGAACAGCACCACCCGGTCCGCGACGGTGGCGGGGAGCCGGTCGAGGATGTCGAGGACCATGTCGCCGTGGGGGTCGATGACGACGGTGCCGCGGCCGGCGGTGATGTCGTCGACTGCCATGTTGACCAGCAGTGTGGTCTTCCCGGAGCCGGTGGATCCGATCACGTGCAGGTGGTAGCGGGCGTCGGGCACGGACAGGGCGACGCCGTGGCGGCCGACCTGCGCGTCGCCGAGGATTTTCGTGCCGCGCCCGCCGGTGGGGATGGCGACGGGGGTGGGCATGGACTTCGCGCGGGCCCGGTCGAGGCCGGGAACGGCGAGGTCGCGGGGCAGTGCGGCGAGGGCGGCCAGTTCCGGGGTGGATGTCAGGAACCCCGCGCCGAGGCGCCGGCCGGCCAGGACGGCCAGGGGTGCGGGCATGTGGGTGCGGTGGGTGAGCCGGTTGCGGCCGGAGTAGACCGCGAACGACGAGGCGATGGTGTCGGCGATGCCCCGCAGCCGCCTCAGCGGGCTGGCGCTGCCGCGGCGGGTGTCTTTGGCGACGGCGTAGCGGATGCCGGTCTGCCACAGCGGGTGGGAGGTCTTGTCCATGATCGCCCGCACGTCGCGCTCCACCCCCGGGTCTCGCCGTGCCGTGGCCGTTGCGGGCCGGGTGGCTGGGCTGGCGCGCCCGGGCAGGAACTCCTCGGTGAGCCACAGCAGCGGTGCGGCCGGGTTGATGGTGGGGGTGGCGGTTCTGCCGTTGCGCAGCCGGGCGGCGGCGCGTCGGGCGCGCAGGGCCCGGCGGGGTGTGGCGGGACGGGCGAGGATCTGGACGCAGGCGTGCTCGTCGGCCCGTAGCCCGGAGCCGGCGGACATCAGGGCCCGCAGCGGGTCGTTGTTGTGGTCGGTGTTCAACGGCAGCCATTCCGCGGCGGTGGGCAGCAGCTGCCCACCTACCGCCGCCGCCGTGTCCAGGGGGATCGGGGGTGGGGTGGTGTCGTCGGTGGTGCAGGCGGCTCCCGGCCAGGCGGCGCGTACGGCGGCTTCGACGGCGCCGGGTGGGACGGTGCCGGGCACCCAGACGGAGATGAGCAGCCGCCGCCCGGTCCAGGTGTACTGCCAGACCAGGTGGGGGCTGCCGTAGACCAGCCGCCGTCGGCGGGAGGGTGTGAGGGTGCCGGCGAGGTTGGCCCACAGCGCCGCCGCGCTGTGCGGGTCGACCTCGGGTGGCGGGGCGATCGTGATCAGGCGGGCATCGCGGGCGTGTCGCCGGTGCCCCCACACGTCGAGGAGGTTGCGGGCCGCGACGTAGGTGAGCAGGGTCGCGGCGGCCACGGCGAGCAGCCACGGCCGCTGCAGCGCCCACCCGGCCGTGTCGGCGAGCCAGCGGGCAGGTCCGGTCGCTGTGACCGTGAAGCTGGCGCCTGGGCCGGACGGAGTCGGAGTCGGCGCGGCGGCGAGGGTCATGTCTCGTGGGGTCATAGGTCGACTGCCTCGTCTGTGTCGAGTGCGGCCAGGTCCGCCGGGCGGGTGGTGCACAGCAGGTGCTCGGTGTCGGAGGCGATGGCCTCGAAGCTGGTGCGGTTGGTGCCGGAGATCAGCAGCCCGTTGCCGACGCGGGCGGACAGGAGTAGCCGCCGTTCGCCGGCGGTGAGGCCGAACGCGTGGCCGATGGCGTCGATGGCTTGTGGGGCCTGCTTGAGCAGGATCTGGGTGGCGGCGTTGGCGACGACGGCTTGGCCGAGGTCGGCGCCGAGGAGGTCGGCGACGTCTTGGGTGATGACGGTCAGGCCGGCGTGGCGTTTGCGGGCGGCTTTGGACATGCGGAACAGGAACCGGGCGCCTTCGCCGTCGCGCATGAGCAGCCATGCCTCGTCGACCACGACCAGGCGGCGGGTGGCCAGCCGGGACGGGTCGGGGGCGTCGACGCTGCGCCAGATGGCGTCGAGGGCGAGCAGGGTGCCGACGGTGCGCAGCTCGTCGGGCAGGTGCCGCAGCGACCACACCATCAGGTGCCCGTCGGGGCGGGTGGTGGTGGGCCCGTCGAACAGGTCGGAGAACGACCCGTCCACCCAGGGTGCGAGGCGGGCGGCGAGCTGGCCTGCCGCCGGGTCGTCGTCGGTGCGGAGGGTGGCGGCGAGGTCGGCCAGGAGTGGGGCGGGGCGGTGGTGGGTGGCGGGGTCTGCGGTGATGCCGGCTTGTCGGTAGGTGGCCAGGATCGCCCGGTCGAGGGCGGCCCGTTCGGCGGGTGGCGGTTGCTGGCCGAGCAGCACCGCGGTGAGGGTGTGCAGGAACAGGCCGCGGCGGGTGAGGATGTCGGGGCGGGTGTCGCCGGCCGGCAGGTCGAGGGGGTTGATCTTCACCCCGGCCGCGCCGAGGCGGACCGCTGTCCCGCCGACGGCGTCGGCGAGGCGGAGGTATTCGTCTTCGGGGTCGATGACCGCGACCTGCACGCCTTGGTAGAGGTTGCGGAGGATCTCCAGCTTGACGAAGTAGGACTTGCCGGCGCCGGAGCGGGCCAGGACGACGCAGTTGTGGTTCTCCTGGGCCCACCGGTCCCACCACACGATGCCGCCGGAGTCCGGGTTGACCCCGTAGAGCACGCCGCCGTCGGCGTGGGGGTCGCCGGGCAGCGGCGCGGGCAGGTCCGCCGAGGCGAGGGGGAACGCGGCGGCGAGGGCCTGGGTGTCCATGGTGCGCCGCATCTGCAGGGAGTCCGTGGCCAGGGGCAGGGTGGTGGTCCATCCGGCGAGGTGTCGCCACGTCGCGGGCTGCACCTCGATCAAGGTGGAGGCGGCGGCTGCTTTGACCTGGGCGCAGGCGTCGAGGAGCTCGTCTTCGGTGCGGGCGTGCACGGTCAGATACAGCCCGACGGTGAAGAGTTTGGCCGCGCCGCGGGCGAGCCGCTGGGCGAGGTCGGCGGCGTCGTCGGCTGCCGCGTCAACGTGGGGGTCGGGCAGCTTGCCGCGTTCGGCGTCGGCGCGGCGGGAGGATTCGAAGCGGGCGCGCTGGGTGCGCAGCCGCGACGCTGCGACCGGTGCGGGCAGCGGCTCGATGTGCAATGCCAGGTCCAGGCGGCCGGGCCAGGACAGGAGGGGTTCGAGCCAGGCGGGGCCGACCTCGGCGGGGTAGCCGGTGACCACGAGGGTGGCGGCGTAGCCGTCGCCGACGCGCAGCATGCGCGGGGTCACCTCGACCGAGGCGGGTGCGACGGTGGCCGCCAGGCGGGAGGACTGGCGGCCACGGTCAGTGGGCGTGCGGGGAGCGTTGCGGATTCTCATCTGGGGTCCTTCTTTCTGCCGGTGTCGTTGCCGGGTCCGGTGATGACGGTGTAGGGGGCGGCGAGCCCGCCGGGGCGGGCTCGCCGGTAGGGGTCGGCCGCGGCGGCGATCGCGGCGGTGACGGCCGCGCCGTCCAGCGCGCGGGTGGTCACGCCGAGGCCGGACAGGGCGCGGACGGTGTCGTCGGCGCGGCGACGCGCGGCGTGCTCGCCCCGCTCGCCGGGGCTGGTGCGGGTGACGATGAGGACCTGTCGGCGCAGCGGGTCCCGCCGGGTCGCGAGGTCGTCGAGGAACCGGGCGTGATCGGCCGCCGCGTCGGCCAGGGCCGGGTGCGGCAGCGCGCCCGCCATCGTGGCGAGGGTGCGGGCCCGGGAGTGCAGGTCCACCGGCTGCGCCGACACTACGATCTGCGTCGGCGTCGACAGGGAGTTCAGCCAGCGGCCGAACGTGTCGAGCAGGGCGGCCTGCTCGTCGGCGGTGCGCAGGGCGAGGTTGACGTTCGTCGCGGCGACCATCGCCGCCCGCGCCGCGCCGATGCGGATCTCCCCGCCGTCGTCGATCGCGTCGGCGGGCAGCTTCAGCGGCGCCGGCAGCATCATCTTCGTGGGCGGCTGCACCCAGTCCGGCGTCGTCGACGTGGTGTCGGTGGTCGTCAGCGCGTGCGGGGCCTGTGAGTGGCGGACGGCGGCGAGCAGCCACACATCCAGCGGCAGGCCGTCACGGCGGCCGACCGCGACACCGAAGACGAGGCCACCGACCAGGACGGCGGCGCCGGCGAGCACCGGTGCGGGAATGACCTGGTGCAGGGCCCGCCACGCGCCGTAGACGGCGAGGGCGGCGACGGCGAGGATCGCCAGCTGCCGGAACGTCAGCCCGTAGAGGACCTTGTCGGGTGCGTCGACGTCGGCGGGCATCCGGGCCCGCCCCGCCCCGCTGGCCTCGTGGGCGTTCATCGGCCGACCGCCCGCAGCCCACGGCCGAGGCCCGGAATGGCCCGGGTGGCCTGCTGCACGACGATGACCCGCACCGCCGCGCCGATCATGTTCGAGCCCCGGCCACCGCCGCCCGCGGCCACGTAGCGGCGCATCAGGGCGGGCACCCGCAGCGTGGTCCACAGCATGACCATGACGACGAACAGGTTGATGGCCCCGCCCGGCTCCACCGGCAGCCCGAGCGTGGGCAGCAGGTGCTCCGGGTCGGTGAGCATCCACTGCCCGGCGTAGAGGGTAAACCCCTGCACCACCGGCACCGCCAGGGTGCCGATGTAGGCCTTCCACCACAGGCGGGCGATCGGATCGGTCTGCGGCAGGGCGTGGCAGGCCAGCGCCAGGGGAGCGAAGGCGGTCAGGACGAGCACGGCGGCGAAACGGACGATCACGCTGAACGCGGTGCCGGCGAGCAGCACCGCGATGATCGCGACGCAGACGACGAACAGCAGGACAGCGATCTTGTCCTGCCCCGCCGTGATGTGGGTTTTGATCGCCCGCAGCGCGCCGTCGCTGTCGCCGTCGGGCGTGGTGAGCGCGGCGGTTAGGGCGTTGGCCAGGTCGATGAGCATCCCGCACCACACCTGGGAGAAGTGCGCGGCGACGAACCCCACGATCAGCCTCGGGATGAGGTCTTTGGCGGTGTAGCGGGAGGTTTCGCTGCCGCCGGCGGTCATGGTGAGCAGCCCGGCGGCGATGAACGCCAGGACGAAGACGGTGTCCACGACGAGGACCGAACGGCCGGTCAGCGCCTGCACCTGCGGCAGGCCGGTGACGTTCGGGGTGATCAGCAGCGCGCTGCTGATCACCCCGAACAGCGCGTCGAGGCTGGCGAGGATCGCCGCCGCCAGCCAGTCCAGAATCTGGTCGAGCAGCCAGTTCATGATCAGCCTCCGACGATGCCCTGGACGATGTCCAGCAGGACCGGGGCGAGGACGGCCAGGCCGTAGCCGACCAGGGCGTTCTTCAACGCTCCCTTGGCCTTGTCGACCTGCGCCGGGTCACCCCCGGCGGTCGCCCAGTAGACACCGGCCAGAACGAGGAACAGGGTGGCCAGCGCGGCGAGGATGCCGATCAGCCACGCCTGCAGATTCGCGATCACGACCGGCAGCGAGTTCACCGCCAGCGCCGGCACGCCGGCGTCGGCGTACGCGGCGGCGGGCACCGGCAGCAACAGCGTCACTGCAGCGGTGACGGCTGGGGCGCGGCCCGCCCAACGGGCGGTCCGGGTGTGGGTGAGGGCACGACGACGTGCCGGGATGCGGGACATGGGTGGGTTCACCTCCGGCCCCGGCGCCGTGCAACGGCATGCGGCGGGGCGGTAGCGGGTGGTCAGGAAGGGGGGGGGGGGGAGACCGCCGCCGGGCGCGGGTACGGGGGACGCCGTCAACCGTCCGTCCTCGGGAGGAGCGCTCCTCCCTTGTCGGGTGTGTGTTCGATGAGGTGTCAGCGCACCAAGCACTGCGCGGCACCCGAGGCGTCCGGCTCACGGCGGCCCGACGTGGTCCCGGGCCCGGCGGCGGGCGGACCAGCGACGCCCACGACGGGGCGTGGTGGTTCCGCACCCTCAAACCGCCGTTTGTGTGCTCTGGCGAACGCCTGCGCACCTCACATCCGCTCACCACGCCTACCGCGACGCTCACAGCGCAGGTCACCGCGCATGCGGCGCCAGCGGACACCGAGATGCCAGGTGGGCGGGCAGCCCTGGAAACTCTTGCCACTGCTGCGTCGGGTCCGTTGGCGGGAGTTGATGTGCCACCTCACAGCGGGCGGGACGAGGTTGCTCTGCACTGGTTGCTGCGCCCCAGCAGCCGTGAGGTGGTCGCGTCAGGCGCTGGGGACGGCGGGGCAGGCGGCCCGGCCGACTACCGTTGACCTGGTGGAGGACAGGGCGGCGGAGCAGGGGGTCGCGTGGTGGTGACGGGCCCCAACGCGTCGGCGCGACGTCGAAAGGGCGGCGGTTTCCTGCGATGGGTGGAGCTGGCCGACGCCGACGCCGACGCCGACCTGTCGGGCTATCCGTTCACGCTGCCCGTCGTCGCCGGGCTGCGGGCGGCGGGCCGGCTGAACCTGGATCCGGCGGTGACGTTTCTGATCGGTGACAACGGCACCGGCAAGTCGACGTTGATCGAGGCGATCGCGGTGGCGGCCGGGTTCAACCCCGAGGGTGGATCAACCAACTTCCGGTTCAGCACCCGCGCCACCGAATCACGGCTCGGTGAGCACCTGCGACTCGTTCGCGGGATCGGAAAGCCACGCACCGGGTTCTTCCTGCGCGCCGAGTCGTTCTACAACGTGGCCACCGAGATCGACCGCCTCGGTGTCGGCAACAGCTACGGCGGCCGCAGCCTGCACGAGCGATCCCACGGCGAGTCGTTCCTCGACCTGGCCACCCACCGGTTTGGGTCGCACGGACTGTACCTGCTCGACGAGCCGGAGGCGGCGCTGTCAGTGCACGGCTGCCTGGCAATGCTCACCCGGATCCGCGACCTCGCGCAGACCGGCTCGCAGTTTCTGGTGGCCACCCATTCACCGATCCTGCTCGCCGTACCGCACGCGCGGATCCTGCAGATCGACGCCACCGGCACCATCCGCGAGGTCCGCTACGACGAGGCGCAGCCGGTGGTGTTGACTCGCTCGTTTCTGGCCGACCCGCAGCGCTACCTCCACTACCTGTTCAGCGACGACCACTGACCCCACCGCCGGACCAGAACCTGCAAGCGCCGCCCAGCCCCGCAGGTCCCGAAAGGGTGGACATCGTGTCGCCGGGCTCCCCGAGCGCGGTGAGCCGCTGTCAGCTCCTCTGACTGCGGAAGCTGGTAGTGGTGGCGGCGACGCCGCAGCCGCCGGAGGTTGGTCTGGCCAGCTCAGGCCAGACCGGCGGCAGGGTCACCGACTCGCGCGGGAGCGCGTACCCGGAAACGTGCCGCGGCGCCCTCGCCATGGCCATCGGTGAGGGCGCCGCAGCTGTTCGGTCCGTCGCCGGTTCCAGCGGTGTCGGCCTACGGGTTCCGGTGCAGAGTCGGGTACGCCAGACGTGCAGAGGTCGGGGCGCGAAGCATTCGGGACGCTGCGACGGCGGTCGGCCGGACTACCCACGTCCGCTACTCACGATGAGTAATCGGTGGACGTGAGCTGGCGCCCGGAGCGCGGCAGTTGAGTGCGCCGGGACCGCCATACCAACGGAAACCCGATGCGCGGTGGATCAAGACTTGGCACACTCCGTCGATGGCCTCGACCGTCCGCGCCGACACGCCAAGGCAGCTACCCACCGCACTCACACCGTCCCGCGGACAGGCTCAGCCCCAGCCGGCACCACAGGGTCCAACTACGCCCCGATGGGCGGGGTTTACGCTGCTCGCCATGTTCCCTCCAGTGAAGATCGTCTCCGGTGGATTGGAGATTCGTGAGTTCGGGTCGCAGGACGCGGTTCAGGTGGTGGCATTCGTGGCGGCCGGGGATCGGACGGCGCTGCCGCCGGGCTCCCCTGGGGCCGTCGCTGACGTGGACGGGTGGCTGGCTGAGACGGTGCACCAGCGGCGGTTGGACGGCGGGGGTGTGCACCTGGCGATAGTGGAGAGGACCAGCGGCGAGATCGTCGGCAGCATCGGGTTGCGTGACACCGACTGGGAGGCTGGACGCAGCGAAATCGGCTATGGGGTGCGGGCCAGTCGGCGCGGTCGAGGCTATGCGACCGAGGCGGCCCGCGCGGTCGGCCGATGGGCGCTCACTGACGGCGGGATGCGGCGGGTCCAGTTGCACGCCCGTCCTGACAACGTCGCTTCCGTGCGGGTCGCCGAAAAGGCCGGATACCAGCGGGAGGGCACACTGCGGATGGCCGAATGGGACGGCGAACAGGCGCATGACCTGGCCGTCTTCTCGATGATCGCGACAGATCTTGAGGCGACCGAAGTCGCTCGCTGACCCCGGTCGAGCCCTCGGTCGAACAACGCCCTCACATCGGCAGATCAGGATGCCCGCTCGACTCAGTGGCCAGCTACCGAGCCTGAGCGCTCTTGATCGGTCAGCACGCACGGACGGCGGCAGTAGCGGATGTCTGATCACGGCAAAGCATCAATGCTCGGCGAGCATCAGACTTGGCGCGCAGACGCCGCTGCGAGGTCACCTTCAGGACGCGGCGAGCGAGGCTAGCAGGCGCAGCTTCTCGGCGTTGTCGCCGGTCTCGTCCGGGTAGTAGAGCACCAACAACAGACCATCGACCGGCAGCTTGTCGCGGTGCAGCGTGAGCTCGCCGACCACCGGGTGCCGGACTGTGGTCGTACCACCTTGCAGTTGGCGCACATCGTGGCGTGCCCACAAAGAGCGGAACCGTGCGCTGGACAGCGACAGCTCGCCGACCAGCTCGACGACCCGGGCGTCGTCGGGCACGTCGCCGTTGGTCTGGCGGAACGCCGCGACGAAGCTCGCCGCAGAGCGTTCCCAATCGGCGTGGAACTCGCGTTCCTCCGGGTCGAGCAGCATCGAGCGCAGCCGGTTCTCGCCCGGGCGCAATCGGGGTGACAGCGCCGTGGCCAGGGCGTTGGCCGCCAGCACGTCGAACGAGCGGCCCTCGACGAAGGCCGGCACCCCGACCGCGGCCAGCAGGTGGTGCAGCCGCGCGGGCACGTGCTCCGGCCGGCGGCGCGGGCGGGCCCGGGGCCGGGGCGCGGTGAAGTCGAGCAGGTACTGGCGCTCGACGTCGTCCAGGTGCAGGACCCGGGCGAGCGCCTCGAGCACCTGCGGCGACGGGTTCTTGTCGCGGCCGCGTTCCAGCCGCAGGTAGTAGTCGGCGCTGATCCCGGCGAGCAGCGCCACCTCCTCGCGGCGCAGGCCCCGGACCTTGCGGCGGGAGCCGGGCTGGATGCCGGCCTGCTCGGGCGTGACCAGCTCACGCCGCGCCCGCAGGTAGTCGCCCAGCCGGTTGGTGCCGTCGTCGCCGCTCATGAGGCCGAGGCTAATACCGGCGCGGGCCCGGACAGGGGGTCCTGTCACTCCCCGGATTCGCAAAGCACTTCCTGGGCCCCGGCGACGCTGCGACCATCGGTTCATGAACATCACGAACCGCACGGTCTTCATCGCCGGGGGCACCTCCGGCATCGGCCTGGGCCTCGCCCGCCGCTTCGCCGCCGCCGGCGGCACCGTCACCGTCGGCGGGCGCCGGGCCGCTTCCCTCGACGGGCTGGACACCGTCGAGATCGACGTCACCAATGCGGACTCGGTGCGGCGCGCCCGCGACAGCGTGCTGGAAAGCCACCCCGGCCTGGACGTCGTGGTCACCATGTCCGGGGTCCAGCTTTCGGAGGACCTGCGCGACCCCGAGCACTTCGCCACCGCCGAGACCACCGTCGAGACCAACCTGCTCGGCACCATCCGGGTGCTCGACGCGTTCACGCCGCACCTGCTCGGGCGCGGCGCGGGCACCTTCGTCACGGTCAGCTCGGGCATCGGCTTCCTGCCGTTCCCGCTCATGCCCACGTACGCCGCCACGAAGGCGGGCGTGCACGCGTACACGGAGGCGCTGCGCGCGCAGCTCGCCGGCACCGGCGTGGAGGTCACCGAGCTGGTGCCGCCGGCGGTGGCGACCACGCCGGAGCACAAGCGGCTGAACCCGCGCGCGCTGGACCTCGAGGACTACCTCGACGAGGTGCTGGGGCTGCTCGGGCAGGACCCGACCCCGGACGAGATCCTCGTGCAGGGCGTGCTGCAGCACCGCTGGGCCGAGCGCGACGGCACCTACGCCGATCTGGTGGCGCAACGGTCCCAGGCGCTCAAGACGCTGCCGGGGCGCTGAGAGCGCCGCTTCCCACCGGTAACGACGGCAGCAACCGCTCACGCGGCCCCGGACACGACGCCGGGCTCGGGTCCCCTCGGCGGCAACAGATCGCACCGCTCGCACACTGTCATCGGCAGATCCGGACACCACCGGGGCCCGGCGAATATCACTGTGGGTAGTCGATGATTTCTGTGTGCTGGCGGCGACTCGGCCGGTCAGCCCGCCGCTGAGCTTGCGGATGTCGATGGCCGTTGTGTACTCGGTGGCGTACGCGGTTCTGCGCTGCAGCCCGTACGCCGACAAGCGGAAGGGCTGCTGTCTACGCGGCTCGCGCCGTCGCCGCCCCAGCGGTGGCGCGGCGTTCGCAGGCCCGGCGCAGCGCGACCCGTCGCCGGGCGGCGGCCCCCGGCTCGTTCGCGGCCTGCACGGCCGCCACTCCGGTGAGCAGCCCACGGGCCAGGGCGTCGGCGATGCGGGTGTCGATGCGCCGTAGCCGCATCCGCAGGGCATCGGCGGTGATACCGAGCCGAGCCGCGATGGGCTCGAGGGCCCGCCGCCCCAGCCGCACGTCGATGTAGGGCTCTTCGTCGACGGGGTCGAGGATCCCCAGGCCCACCGCGCGGCGCACCAGCACGTCCGGATGCCCGTACGGCACCTGCGGGGTGCGCGGCCCGGGCACGTGGTCCACGTCCTGCAAGGGCGTGAACTCGCCCGCCTGCCGGCGCAGCTCGTGACCGGCCCGCCACCCGGCCCGGCACAACGCCGCGTATGGCGCAGGTCGTGCCAGGTCCACGTGGTCACGCAGGGCCGAAAGGAAACCCGTCAGGATTTCCGCGCCGATGTCGTCCGGGTCGCCGCCGTAACCGGCGCACAGCTGCCGGGCGTAGCGGCGCAGCGCCGGCATCGCCATCCCGACTGCGGCGATCACCCACTGCGGTCCGCACAAGCGGGCGCGGCGGATCAACTCCCGCCACAACACGTCCCGGGCTGTGTAGGCGCGCGGATGTCGCAGCAGCCAGTCCCGCACCGTCGGCAAGGGCATCACACCCGTCGGTAGGCCGTCGTCCGGGTCGAACATGTCAAGGTCGATGGACAGGGGCGCCGGGTCAGTTGTCAGCGCCACGAAGGCGGCGTCAGCGGCGTCCAGCGGGGAGGCGGGCCAGTCGGTGTCGGACACGCTCATGTCACCACTCCAAAGTCAGAGAGATCGTCGGCGGACATCGCCGTGGTGTCGCGGCGGTGCCGGGACCCGATTGCGCCACGACCGGCACACACGACCCTCACAGCGCAGGCCAGGGCACGGTCTGACAACAGCCCGCCCGCCACGACGCCGTGTCTCACACTCGATCCCCGGCATCGGCTTCCGTCGTTGACATCCGCCGGTGACAACGTCGCTGAGCTGGACTGTGACCCGCCGATCGAGGGGTCTGTCATCGCTGGCGGGTGTGTGCGCCACCGGCAGCAACCGCGGCGGCGCGACGGCGGCAGCCCCCGGGGCGTGACACTCACAGCCACTCACAGCGACTCACGGGAGGTCCCGGTGGCGGCTGTGACATCGGCGCGCTTCGGTGTCAGGCACGTCGGAGCCGGCGCTGGCGGCGATGTCACACCGCTCCGCCGGGGCGATGTCATGACCATCGGCGCCGATGTCACCATCGAACGTCCTGTCGCCCGCGCCATGGCACGAGCGGCGACGACACGGACAGGGCGTGTCTGACAAGGCGCCCCGCCCACGTCATGTCATCGACAAACGCCCCTTGCCATCGCGCGTGGTGGCCGCCCTGACGCGCTGTGCATCAGTCGACGACAACCCATCAGGCTCCTCGCCGCCACGATGGCCGAGCCCGACAACGGGCGGCCGGCATCCCGAGCCTTCCTGGAGGCGCGATTGCCGACGAACCGCCGGGCAACTGCGGCGAGCGCTGCGAGCGGCGCTTCCGGATCGCTGTGAGTGGCTGTGAGAACGGCAGGCGTTCGCCAGAGCACACAAACTCCGGTTTGAGGGCGTCAGCGCACTACACGCGCGGCGCGGAGCCGACACCACATGAGCGAGCACCCGCCGCAGCACCACCACCGCCCTGCCCACCCCGTCGACCCGCCCGGCGTCGACCCGACCCTGATCGACCTGGTGGCCGGCGACCCGCCGGTCCCGATCACCGTCTGGCGCACCGCCCGCACCGACGCCGACACCGGCGGCAGCATCGGCGCCCGCCTGGCCTACCGGCTCGTGGCCGCCTACAGCCACCCCGGCGACGCCATCGTCGACCTCACCGCCGACCACGCCCTGACCGGCGCATGCACGGCCGGCCGACGCCGCCACCACCCCGGCTGGTTCACCGACGCAGCCAGCCTGATCATCGGCCCGGCCACCCCACCGGCCCCGGCCGCCCTGCCCGACGCGGAGCTGCCGGAGCTGAGCACCTGGTTCGGCGACGACCTCACCGACCCCGACCTGCCCCCGACCGGCCACCCGGCAACCCCTCCGTCCGACGGCACCTCGCCGCAAGCCGCCACCAGCCTCGTTGTGGCCACCTGGCCGCTCGACCCCGCCGATTCGACCAACCGGGTGCGGCTGGCGTGGCTGCTGACCGCATGCGCGCGGCTGCTGCGCCCTGGCGGCTGCCTCGTCCTCGTCGTCACCGTCCCCGCCGCCGGCACGGGCGGGCCGGAGGACTTCACCCCGCTGGCCACCGTCGCCGCGTCGGTCGGCCTGGGCTACCTGCAGCACATCGTCGCGGTCACCGCGGACACCGACGGTGACACGTTCGTCTACCACGTCACCGACGAGGAACTGCTCACCCTCGCCCAGCAGACCGGCGAGCAGCAGTGGACGACCGCGTACCTACGGGTGCACGCCGACCTGCTCGTGTTCAGCCAGCACCAGACCTCCGCCAGCTCCCAGAAACCAGCGGGGCGTCGAGACAACACTGCCGGAGCTGCCGTACCGCCGTCGGACCAGCCGCAGCGCGGTCGCCGCCCGAAAGGCGGCCACCGTGACTAACCACGCGCCTGACCGCCACGAGCAGAACCAGCCGCACACCGCCATGCCAGCCCACCTGGATCACCACCGCCCCGAACCAGGTCCGGACGGGCTGTCGGTGTGGACGACAGCCCAGCGCACCGGACCGGTGCAGCGCCGCGGCCGGTACGTGCCCGACTCGGTCAAGCACCCCGCCCGGATGCTGCCCGCGATCGCCGCGCACGCCGTGCACGCCTACACCCGGCCGGGGGACCTCGTCCTGGACCCGATGTGCGGGATCGGCACCACCCTCGTCGAGGCGGTGCACGCCGGCCGCGACGCTATCGGCGTTGAGTACGAGTCGCGGTGGTCGGACATCGCCGACGCCAACATCACCCACGCGCACGACCAGGGCGCCACAGGCCGCGCTTCCGTCGTCCGCGGCGACGCCACCCGCCTGCGATCGCTGCTGCCCGCAGCCCTCACCGGGCAGGTCGCCCTCGTGGTCACCTCACCGCCCTACGGACCCACCGTGCACGGCCTCGTCCGGCCCGGCGCGGGCGGGGTGGCGAAGTTCGACAACGCCTACAACGACGGCACCGACAAGGGGAACCTCGCCTACCGCGACCTCACCGGACTCACCGACGGCTTTGAACAAATCCTGGCAGGCTGCGCCACGCTGCTGCGCCCCGGCGGCACCGTCGTGGTCACCGCCCGACCGTGGCGCAAGAACGGCCAACTCGTTGATCTGCCCTCCGCCGTCATCGCCGCCGGCGTCCGCGCCGGCCTGGTACCGACCGAGCGGTGCGTCGCCCTGCTCGCCGCGGTCCGCGACGGGCACCTCGTCGCCCGCCCGTCGTTCTTCCAACTCCAAGCCGTCCGCAAGGCCCGTACCGCCGGCACCCCACTGCACCTGATCGCCCACGAGGACGTGCTGATCTTCCGCCGGCCCGGCTCATCGAGTTTCGGGGAACTCGGCCGTGACCAGGATTCGCCCGTCCAGCCTGCGTGCTCGAACCCGGGGGAGGGAGGTTGAATGCCCATCCCACGGCGTCGCGCATCGGATCCCTGTGCACCGGATACGGCGGCCTCGACCTGGCCGTCGAGCTGGTGCTCGGCGGCCGGCTCGCCTGGTACGCCGAGACCGACCGGCACGCCAGCACCGTGCTCGAGCACCACTGGCCCGGCGTGCCGAACCTCGGCGACATCCGCATCGTCGACTGGACCCGAGTCGAGCCCGTCGACGTCCTCACCGCCGGGTTCCCTTGCCAGGACATCTCCAACGCCGGCAAACGGGCCGGCATCATCGGTATCCACAGCAGCCTGTGGACAAGCATCGTTGACGGCGTTCGCGCACTTCGACCGCCACTCGTGTTTGTGGAAAACGTCGCCGCGCTCCTCCGCCGAGGCTTCGACGTCGTCGCCGCCGACCTGGCCGCGCTCGGGTACGACACGAGCTGGCTATGCCTACGCGCATCCGACATCGGCGCCGCCCACCGACGCGACCGGCTGTTCCTGCTCGCCGCCCCCACCCAACGACTCACCGGGGATGCGGACGTTGCCGACGCCCTGCGCCCGTGACGGCAAAGGCCCCGGACACCAGTACGGACTGCCCGACCTCATCGAGCCCGGCGGCACTCGCCACGGTCTCCTGCCCACCGCGACGCCAGTCGACCGCCGTCCGCCGGCCGACACCACTGCCCGACCCAGCGGCGCCAACACCAAAGACGTCGCGCCTGTCCTCGCCGACGCCGACTGGCTGCTGCCCACTCCCAGGGCCAGCGACACCGGCACCGCCGGACGGCGCGCCGGACAAGCGTTCCGGCCGCCCCTGTCACAGGTCCTGCTCCCCACCCCCAGGGCAACCGACGGCGTCAAAGGCTGCCCCGGACAGCGCGGCTCTCACGGTGACCTGACCCTGCCGTCTGCAGCGGTGCAGGTCCCCGCCCGGACGCTGCCCACACCACGCGCGTCCGACGGGCGCGGCCCCGGCGCCCACGGCGCCGGCGGCGCGGACCTGCGCACCACCATCGCCGGCCTCCCCGGCGAACTCGGAGCGCGCGACGACACCCGCTGGGGGCCGTATGCCGCCGCGATCGCCCGATGGGAACTCCTGCTCGCCCAGCCCGTCCCCGAACCGACCCAGACCGGCCGCAACGGCAAACCCGTCCTCGCGCCACCGTTCGTGCAATGGCTCATGGGCCTCGAACGAGGCTGGGTCACCGACCTCGACCTGCCCCGCACCGCCGCACTCCGCGTGCTCGGCAACGGCGTCGTCCCCCAACAAGCAGCGGCAGCGCTCCAGCTGCTGCTCTGCCCCAGACGCTGGCAGGTGACGACGTGACCAGCCGCACCCCACCGTGCCACCCCCGGCAGGGCCACCGGCCCTCACCGGCGAGCAGGACTGCTCACGTCGCCACGAAGGGTGCCGCGTCATGAGCGACCGGCGACGCACCCGCACCGCCTCATACAACCCGCCACCAGCCGAACCCACGGCCACACCCCGCTGGACCGAGGCGGATGTCCGCGCGCTGGGCGTGACCACCGACGTCGTCACCGCCGGACAGATCCTCGGACTGTCCCGCAACACCGCCTACCGCCTCGCCCGCGCCGGAACCTTCCCCGTCCCGGTCATCCAGGCCGGCCACCAGTACCGGATACCCGTCGCCGGCCTCCTCACCGCCCTGCACCTCACCACCCCGGCAACACCCGACGGCGACGACCCGCACCCACCCGCACCGTAGACACCCACCGAGCGGCGACTGCCCGCGACGACTTGATCGTCGCGGGCAGTCGAGCGTGCATGTCGATCGACAAAACCGCTGCCCCGACAGCCACCACCCCAACCCACCCGGAGAACCCGCCCATGTCGCACGGATCGATCTTCAAACGCTGCGGATGCCGCGACCCGCGCACCCGCAAACCCCTCGGCAACCACTGCCCGAAACTCCGACGCGCCAACCGGTCCTGGAACCCCGACCACGGCCACTGGGCCTACCAACTCGAACTCCCACCCACCGCCGACGGCCGCCGCCGACAGCTACGCCCCACCGGCTTCGACACCCACAAACAAGCCGCCGACGAACTCGACCGCGCCCGACAGTTGCTCGACCTCGCCGGACGCAACCGCCGCCAACGCACCGAGATCGGCGACCTGCTGCAAGCCACCCTCCGCGCCGGCGGCACCCTGCCCGACATCGACACCGTCCGCAACCGGCTCCGCACCGACACCCCACTGGTCGGGGTGCCCACCCTCGCTGACTGGCTGACCACCTGGCTGCACCGGCTCACCGTCGACGACAACACTCGCCGCGGCTACGAATCCCACGTCCGCGTCCACCTCATCCCCCACATCGGCGACGTCGTCCTGGACAAACTGCGCCCCCACCACATCGAAGACCTCATCGACAACATCAAACAACGCAACGCCGACATCGCCACCGCGAAAGCCAGCCCCGACCCCGACACCCGCGCCAGCGTCCGAGGGATGCGACCCACCGGACCCGCCACCATCGCCCGCATCCGCGCCACCCTCCGCAAGGCGTTCAACGACGCCCTCGCCCGAGAAGTGGTCAGCGGCGTCACGAACCCCGCCACCCTCGTCAAGACCCCCAACGCTCGAGCCAAACCAATCGTGTGGGAACCGGAACGCGTCGACCGGTGGAAGGCCACCGGGAAGGTCCCCGGCCCGGTCATGGTCTGGACCGACGACCTTCTCATCCAGTTCCTGGACTACGCCGCCGAGCACGCCCCGGACCTGCACCCCCTGCTGCACCTCATGGCCTACCGCGGACCCCGCCGCGGCGAAGCCTGCGGACTCCTCGACGCCGAAGTCCGCCTCGCCAAAGGCGAGGTCAGCATCGTCAACCAGATCGCCACCCACGGCTACGAAACCCACCAGAAACGGCCCAAGAGCGACGCCGGCAACCGCGAGGTCATCCTCGACCCCGACACCGTCGCCGTCCTCACCGCCTACAAGGCCCGCCGCGCCGCCTGGCGTCTCGCCGCCGGGAAGGACTGGCCCGACACCGGGCTGTTCTTCGTCCGTCCCGACGGCAGAGCATGGCACCCCAACTCGGTCACCCAACGCTTCCGCCGACTCGTCGCACGAGCATGCCTGCCACCCATCCGTCTGCACGACCTGCGCCACGGCGCCGCCACCCTCGCCCTCGACGCCGGTGTCGACATCAAAGTCGTTGCCGACCAACTCGGCCACTCCACCACCACACTCACCCGCGACACCTACCAAAGCGTCGTCAAGCGGCTGCACCACGAAGCCGCAACCGCCGTCGCCGACAAAATCAAGAACAAGCGAGGCCATACCGCCTGATACGCCCCCACAACGGGGTCCGCTACGGCGTCTCTGCTCCGACATACCCAGAGAAGTCATCGTCGTCGAAACGATGATCATGACAATCACCGCAACCAGCAGGCCGCATCGCCGCCTCCGCCACGTGTGGTGGATCCCGCAGGTGGCTCTGGCGCTTGCGATGCTCGGCGCCGGCTCGGCCAAGCTCGGTGGCGAGCCGGCCATGATACGAATGTTCGACGACATCGACACCGGCCACTGGTTCGGCTACTTCGTCGATGCCCTGGAGGTCGCTGGCGGAATCGGGCCCTAAATCCCCGGCTCGCCCGGTATGCGGCGCTCGGCCTTCTGACACTGCTGGCCGGAGCTGTCGTCACGAACCTCTTCCTACTCCGCACCTCACCGCTGAGCGCCCTGTCTCTCCTGGCGATCACCGGACTCGTGGCCTGGGCCGGATCACTGCGACTGGGCAAGGTCACCGGGTAGCGCTGGGTGCACAGGGGGCAGTAATCCGCACGCTCACCGTTCCGGAACCCGGCTGACGACCCGCCGCACGCGCCGAAGCTGTCGCCGATGCAGGTGCGCCGCAGCGGCTCCGGCGGTTCCACGGCTCCGACCAGGTCGCCGGCAGGGGGCCAGGCCACGGTAGACAATGGCGCCGCAGCGGCCGGCGTGTCCATAAGGGCCGCCTACCAATGGCCCGGCGGCTCCGCGCGAAACTCCCGCAACAAGGCATCGATGATCGCTGCGCCCGCAGCCGGGTGGTCCTCCGCCACGGTGGGCAATACCTCAGCGCAGTCAAGCCACAACGCTTCGGCGCACAGTCGCGTCGCGTCCGGTGGCCCGACGACCGTGGACAGCACCAGCAGGACTCGGGCCCGCACGTTCGCTGCGATGATCGCGTCTGCCGCCGCCTCCGCCTGCTCAGCCAGGATTCTGCTGCGGTCCAGATTGCCGCGCGCTGCAAGGACGGCGGAGACCATGGTGAGCGCCCACGCCCGCTGCTCTGGGTCCGTACTGGTGTGGGTGACCGCCACCGCAGCATTGACGTCACCCTTCTCAGCGAGTGTGCGGGCGAGCTCGGCCAGCGACTGCGCTGGCTGGCCGCCGTCGAGGACGCGGCGGTCCATCGCGTCGGCCTGCCTGGCGGCAGCCTGACTACGGTCGGCGTTACCGCCTATGGACAAGGCCTCGGCGACAGCCCGCAGCGCTGGCGCGGCCTGGCTCGGCTCGGTGAGGGATGCAGCGAGCGCGTCGGCGACGTCGGCGTACCCGGCGCCCGCCAGGTCGATCGCGGCCCGGGACACCGCTGCCTCCCGCCATACAAGGTCGACCGTTCGCGCCCCCGCTGCGGCTTCCGCCGCTAGGGCATGGCCATGATCCCCCTGTCCCACCTTGACGAAGGCGCTGGCCACCCTTGCCAACGCCTCCACCCGCTCCTCGGGATCCGAGATCGACCGGGCCGCGGCTTCGGCGCGCGTGGCGACGGCGTGGCCACGTTCCGGTTCGCCTAACCCGACTAAGGCGGGCACGAGCTCGGCCAGCGCTCGCACCTGGAACGCCGGATCGGCTATCGATCCGGCGACGGTCTCCGCCCGGGCCAGCTCACCGGCCAGCATCATGGCCTCGGAGACTGTCGACAGCGCGGACGCCTGCCAGACGGTCTCCGTGATCAAGCGTGCCGCGGACTCGGCCCGGTTCAGGTCGCCGATCGTGATGAGGGCATCAACGGCGGCACGCAGCATCCGGGCTTGCCAATCAGTATCGGTGACCGAGCGGGCCACCGTCTCCGCCTGCGCGGCCACGGCCCGCCCGCGGTCCAGGTTCCCGGCGTCGGCGAGAGCCTGGGCGATGGCGGTGAGTGCCTTCATCTGCCAGCCCGCGCTGATCAGCGAATGTGCCAAGAACACGGCGCGGTCCGGGGCGCCGGCGAAAGCCTGGACCTCGGCGATCGCGGCCAGTATTTCCGCCTGTGGGTCGACCGCGTTGATCGTGCGAGCTACCGCCTCGGCCTGTGCCGCCACAGCCCGACCATGGTCGCGGTCGCCGGTGGCGGCAAGTGCCGTCGCGACGCTCACCAGAGCGCGGGCCCGCTGGAACGGATCGGTGATCAGCCACGCCAGGCCCTCGGCGCGGGGCAACTCCCCGGCACCGGCCAGAGCACCGGCGACGCTGGCGAGCGCTTCGGCGCGCCGGTACGCGCCATCGATCGAGTAGGCCACCGCCTGGGCGTTGCGCCAGTCTCCGGCGGCGGCCAGCGCTTTGACCACCTGCACCAGGGCCTTTGCCCGCATGCCTGGATTGGTGATTGAGCATGCCAGGCGCCGTGCGCCACCGGAATCGCCTGCCGCCGCCACCGCTGCGGCGACGCTGGCCAATGCATACGGCTGCCATGCGACCGTCGGTATCGTGCGGGCCACCGCCTCCGCCTGCGCGGCCAGCGCCCGGCCGCGGCTCGGGTCCCCTGCCTGGGACACCGCGCGGGCGATCCCGACGAGGGCGTCGACCTGCTGGTCCGGGTCGGTCAGGGATCGGGCCATGGCTTCGGCAGCATCCGGGGCACCGGCCCGGGCGAACGCGGCGGCCAGCGCGATTGAACTGGTCTCCGGCCAGTCGGCCCGCATCTGGTGATCCAGCTCAGAGTCGGGATTGGCGATTGCGGCCGCGGCCTGCGCGGCCAGCGACTGACCGCGGACAGGGTCCCCGGCCCGGCACGCCGCATACGTGGCGTCGATTAGCGCCGCCACTCGTTGGTCCGGGCGGGCGATCGACCGGGCGACAGCTTCGGCACGGTCCAGGTCGCCGGATTGGGCCAGGACGTGGACGACGGCGGCCAGCGCCTCCTGGTCCAGGCCAAGCGACGACTGGGCGAGGTCGGGATGCGCCTGGGCCAGGGCCTCGGCCCGGTCTGTGTCTCCCGTAGTGGCTAGAGCGGCGGCAACGTGAATCAACGCCGTCGCGCGCACGCCTGGGTCCATGATCGAGCTGGCCAGGGCCTCCGCCCGGTCGGGGCGGCCGAGCCGTACCCAGGCCACCGGAATGTCGGGTGGGACGTATCTATTGCGCCGGGTGAGGGCTTCGTAGTGCACGGCAAGGCGGCCAACCGCAGAGAAGTCAGGGCGGTCAGCATGAAGAACCTGTGCGGCAGCCGCGGTGACCTCGGCGAGGGCAGCGGTGTCACCCCCGGTGATGTTCAGCATTCCGTTGTGCCGGTCCGTGTCGGTGGCGCAGGCCAACATCCGCAACAGGTCACCGGTGTCGTGCAACAGCCGAAAGTAAGCGCGCAGTAGATAGTCCGGGGTGTCCAGTGGCCAGCCCTGGTCTCTGTAGCGGTCGGCCCAGGCGTGCAGCCGCATTCGGTAGTCAGCGAGCCGGCCCGGGCCGAGCGAGCGGACGGCCTGCTGTTGCAGCTCCTCGTGACCCAGGATGTACATTGTCGTGTCTGGTCGCCAGCGTCCAACCCGCTGCAGGTAGGTGCGAGACGACACGGCGGCCAGCTGCTCGCCGACGTCCACCTCCGACAGGCCGGTCAGGGCAGCCAGGTCGGCGGCTGACAGGCCACCGCCAGAGGCGGTAAGCAGACCCAGCAAGTCCTGCTCCACCGCGCTTCCGTACCGTAGGCGCCGTAGCTCTCGCCGCGCGTCCTGTTTCACCACCCGCGCCTGCGCCGACTGGGACAGCCCCCGCACCACGCGCGGATCCCGCAGCGGATGATCGTCTGGCACATCGTCCGGGATCGGCGGACTTGGTCGCCCCGACACGACCACCCGCATGCCGTGCGGTGGCCGGGCGGGCAGCAGCGCCGCGATGCTGTGCCCATCCGGGCCGGCCGTCACCCCGCGGTCCTCGTCCAGCCCATCGATGACCAGCACCAGCCGTGTGCCCTGTTCATGGCAGTGGGCTGCGGCGCGGTTCAGCGCGCCACGCAGGTGGGCGTCGCGGGTGGCGTCGGTCAGCAGCGGCGGCAGCGGCTCGCCGAGCAGTTCGGCCAGCTGTTCAAGGACCACGTCGGTGAATGCGCGCCGGTCGTTCTGGTCTGCGTGGCGGGCGGTGACGAAGAACGCCACCGGTTGCACCCTGTCCGGCGGGTGCAGCACGAACCACGACAGTAGTGAAGTTTTGCCTGCCCACGCCGGAGCGCGCCAATACTGGTACACCGTCGCGGCACCGTCCGGCTGCGAGTCTGGGGCGGTGCAGAAGGCCGCCAGCGCCGCCAGCTCCGGGTCCCGGCCCACCAGTTCCTCAGGGGCGATCTGCGGCACGACCTGCGACAAATAATCCGATCGCGGCACCGGCGCGACGTTCGTGATGATGTCGCCGAGAACGACGCCACTGACCGCGACGCCGCCACCGGTGGCGATGGCGGTGCCGGTGTCACGAACCTTGAGCTGCCAGCGATGCAGCCGATCACTGACCACGAGGCCGCCCCCAGGCGGCGACGGTGCATGCGCCGCACGGGACTAGCGTTCCGGGCCACACGCTCACGTCCACCGGATTCCGGAGGTGGCGTCCCCGCCGCCGGAGGCGTCCGCATCCCCGGTTTTCACCGCTTCGACCCGGTTTGGCGCCGACGTGGCAGGGCCGGAGGCCCCACTGACCGACGAGCCGTGACCTCGGGCCGTGGCCGTCCCAGAGCCGGAAACCCGGACCGTCAACTCCGGCTCTGACCGTGGCCGTCGTGACAGGTCGGACCTCGACCTGACCACGGGCCAGGCTGCCCAGACAGCCACCCCCACAGCCGCGACGGCGGCCAAGGCCGAAACCACCGTGGAGATCCGAATGGCCCGATCCCACCCGACGACCACGAACACCCCGGCCAGCGCCGCCAGCACCACCCCGGTGCCCAGAACCACAACCCGTCGCGCACTCATCCCGCCATTGTGGCCTGCCGGATCCGGTCCGGGGAGGCCGCTGCGGTCCGTCCAGCCCGGCCGATCCGCTACCCCGAACGTCCGTCCCGAAGGTGGACACCTTCGGGTGCCGGCTGGAAGGCCCACAGCCGTAGGGACGACGGAGGTCGGCCGACCGTAGCGGATGTGGCGATTAGGCACCGAGGGGGGCGACGCGCAGGCCGCCCTGGCACGAGTCGAACCCAACTACACGATAGTCCCGGGACGAGTTGTAGCTGGTGCCATGACTCTGCCGCCGCATGTGCCGAGCATGGTCGCGTGAACCGGGGGCGCGGGGTGACGTCATCCGCCCGGGCGGGGCAATGCCCGGTTTGGAACCACACCGGATGGCTCGACGCCGAGCGCCACCCCGACACCTGATCGGGCTCCTAAATTCGGCCAGCCCAAGGTCCAGCCTCGCGATGCCGAGCAGCAGGCCGGCCAGAGAAGAGATGATGACGCGGCCCCTTGAGCGTCCGGCGACCGAAAGCTGAGCATGATGTGGCAATAGTGCGGATTATTGTGTTCCCTTCGAACCTGAAGCCCTGGTCGCCCTCACCCCGCTGTCGCCCTCTGCCCTACCTGACGGGCTTGGCCGGCAGCCCCAGATGTCTCACCGGATCGCAGCCCGCCCTGCTGCACGAATATTGCTCGTCGAGCGACAGCATCGCCCTTCATGTTGAGTTGGTAGCCCTCGAGCCAGAGCCACCCGTCGTATGTCCGCCAGCCGAGCCCGGAAGAAGATCGGGTTGATGAACTGCACGCTGGCCGATCGGGTCACGTAGAGAAGGTCACCGGAGCGGGGTGCGGTCACCGCACCCACCCGAGGAACCGGCGATGGAGGAGCCCGGCCGGGGCCCAACCCATGTCCTGGCTCGCTGCCACCAGGCACGACCCCATGTATAGAGCTAGGGATATGGGCGCGTCTTCGTACTCGGCTTGCAGCTCCTGCCTCCGGGTGCGGCACGGCCAAGGGGCACCGCACCCGCCGCAACTCCAAATAGGCAGAACAGGCGCGTGAGATGTCATCCCGTCTCCCCTGGCCAATGCCGGCGGCCTATGGGGATGCGGTGTCTCGATCGGCACGGCAGCTCGCCGCCGCAGCGACAAATCCTCCGGGCTCTCCTCCATGACCACACCGGCCGATGTCGACGCGCCAAGGTCAGGGCGACTGCGATCACATACTGGTCGTAGGAGACCTGCCTGCCCACCGTGACCCCTCTCGCATAGGGGGCATGGCAGCCGGGCCACGCTCGGTCATCCGACCACCACACCCGGCAAACACGTTGCCATGCATCATGGCGATCCGCAATATGCGGATTCCTGTCCTGCGTTCCGCGCGCCTGCGAACGGAAGTCGGGTCTTCCGCATGGCAAGATGACCAGGTGCCTCAACGCCAAAGCCCTACCGTCAGGCGCCGACGACTGGCGCTGACCCTGCGGCAGCTCCGTGACAGGGCTGGCATCACCTCGGCCGAAGCGGCCAGACGGGTGGACCACGATGCGAGCTGGCTCAGTCGTATCGAGACGGCAGAGGTACGGCCCCATCCCAACGACGTGCGGGCGCTACTGGCGCTGTACGGAGTGGAAGGCGACCAAGCGGAAGCCGTTATCGCGGTAGCGCGCCAGGCGAAGCAGCGCGGTTGGTGGCAGCGCTACAGCGACGTCTTGCCGGACTGGTTCGCCGCGTACGTCGGGATGGAGTCCGAGGCGTCGGTCATCCGCACCTATGAATGCCAGATGGTGCCTGGCCTGTTGCAGACCGAGGAGTACGCGCGGGCCGCGTTTGAGGGTGCGCCGGTCCCGATGCGCGACGACGAGGTAGAGCGTCAAGTCGCGCTGCGGATGGAGAGGCAGGCCATCCTGTCTGGTGACGATCCGCCTCTGCTGCGAGTGGTCATCGACGAGGGAGCAGCTCGACGGATGGTCGGCGGGCCCGAGGTGCTGCACAGGCAACTCAACCGCTTGATCGAGGCCTCGACCAAGAGCAACGTCCAGATCCAGCTCCTTCCGTACTCCGCCGGAGTTGGCTTCGACGGGAGCTTCGTGATCCTCGACTTCCCGCCGATTCCCGAGCCCTACCCTGACGCCGCCGAGGAGCGGATGGTCTACGTCGACACGCTGACGGGTGCGCTGTACCTAGTAGTGCTTTGTTAGGTTCGGCGGCGTTTGTTGAGGTGTAGCGGTTTCACGCGTTGGTGGCAGGTGATGCAGGCGCCGGTCCAGGTCGCGAG